>NZ_CP018870.1:3147500-3437500 GCF_001941845.1 Streptomyces sp. TN58
CCGCGCGTCTGTGTTTTCCCCGCCGTTCCCCAGCGGCGCCGACCGCTTCGGTGGCAGTCTGCTGAACATCAGCCACGCAGAGAGACAGCTGCTGCACTACAGAAGAAGGCGGAGGTGCCGTTCACGTGGCGTCCAATGTCAATCCCACCGTCCGACGCCGCCGACTGGGAATGGAGCTGCGCAAGCTCCGCGAGGACAAGGGCATGACGGCCGAACAGGTCGCCGAACGCCTCCTCGTCTCCCAGTCGAAGATCAGCCGACTGGAGAACGGCCGCCGTTCCATCAGCCAGCGCGACGTCCGAGACCTGTGCGACGTGTACGAGGTCGAGGACCGCCGGCTCATCGACTCCCTCATGCAGATGGCGAAGGACTCCCGCCAGCAGGGCTGGTGGCACGCCTTCGGTGACATCCCGTACAGCGTCTACATCGGGCTGGAGACGGATGCCGCCAGCCTGCGCACGTACGAGCCCCTGGTGATCCCGGGGCTGCTCCAGACCACGGAGTACGCCCAGGCCCTCGTCCGCGGCGCGTGGCCGGAGACCGCGCCGGCCGACGTGGACAAGCGCGTCCAGGTGAGGATGCACCGCCAGAAGCGGCTCTCCGAGACCGAGAACAACAACCCGGACCTCGGGCCGCTGCGCCTGTGGGCGGTCATCGACGAGGCGGCGCTGCGCCGCCACGTGGGCGACGCCCAGCTGATGATCCGACAGCTTGAGTACTTGATAGAGCAGTCGGAGCAGCCGCACGTCACGGTGCAGGTGATGCCCTTCGAGCTGGGCGCGCACCCCGGCGTGAACGGCCAGTACGCGATCCTGGAGTTCCCGGACGCGTCCGATTCGACGGTCGTCTACATCGAGGGTGTGACGAGCGACCTGTACCTGGAGAAGGCCAACGACGTCCAGAAGTACAGCGTGATGTACGAGCACCTGCGCGCCCAGGCTCTGGGTGTCGACCGGACACGGGAGTTCATCCTGGGGATCATCGACGAATATGCCGACAAAGGCGAATAGTCCTGTGACGCAAGGGACGGGCGGGATCGGGGGCGGCACCGTACACCGTCGATCCCCAGCCACAGAAGGCTTGAATGGAATATGCCACCCGGTCGGGTGAATGCTTCCTTCACCCGTCAGGAGCTGCCGGTAGCGTCGATCACGTCAGCCGGAAATGGCCGACAGGACACCGGAACTACTCGCTCACCGGAGAGAAACATGGCTATTCGCCAGGGCGCCAACGACAACTGGGTCAAGTCCTCCTACTCCGCCAACGGCGCCTGCGTCGAGGTCAAGTCCCCCGTCATGGAGGCGATCGCCGTACGCGACTCGAAGGTGCAGGACGGCCCGTCCCTCACGTTCGCGCCCGGCTCGTGGACCTCGTTCGTCACCGACGTCACCGAAGGCCGGCTGGGACGCCTCGCCTGAAGATCACCACGCGTCCCGACCGTCCCGCCTGGAGCCCTCTCGACCGGTCCGCCGTCTTGGCCGAGGGGGCTCGGCCATGCCCGCCCCGCCTCGCCCCGCCCCCGTCGGGGCACAGCCGGTTCAGCCAGCCGGTCAGCCGGTCAGCCGGTCAGCCGGTCAGCGCAACTGGTCGACGTACCGGTCGGTGCCCGGCACCGTCGGGATGAACGGGGCCACCAGTTCCACCCGCCCCAGGCCCGCCTCCGCGACCTCCGCGTCAAGCCCCCGGAAGCGGTCCCAGCAGCCCCGGGGGTCCTCCTCCAGGAACCACAGCAGCGTGAGGCGCGTGTCGACCCCCTCCACCTGCTTGACGTACGTCATCCGGTCACCGGGCAGCGGTGTCGGCCGGAATACGGTCACCATCGCCGCCGGGGAGCCGTGCAGCCGCCTCGGCAGCGCGCGCGAGCGCAGCCATTCCAGCAACTCGGCCCGCTGCTCGGGGCCTTCGGCGTCAACCACCTGCACCACCAGTCCGGCGTACGGGTGATCGAGCGCGTGGTAGTCGCGCGGGCCCGCGGCGCCGTCGCGGTAGACGGTGGCCATGTGGTCCTGGAAGGCCGTGAAGACGTGGGTCCGGTCCTGGTAGACGCGCCCGTCCCGGTTGAGCCGCTTGTTGATGCCGACGGTCCACTTCATGTGCTCGTCGTAGCGGCCCTCGGTGACCCAGTACGTCGAGATGTAGCAGCCCGCCGTGACCGGTTGGGCGACGGCCGACTTCTCGGGGTAGCGCAGCTCCTGGAGTTCCCGGGTGGCCACCCAGCGGCGGCCGGCGTACATCCAGGGCATGGCCATGGCGCCGGCGTAGTAGTGGTCGTCCTCGTACCAGCGGTTGTACGCGTACTCGTGGCCCGGGTGCGGCTCCACCATGGTGATCAGCGCATGGCCGGGGCGGACGCCGTAAGGGCCCACGGCCGCCAGGGCGGCGTAGTCGTCGACGCGGGTGCCGGAGTCCTGCTCTGCTGTCGTCATGGGAACGGTCTAGCTGATACAGCGTCAGATCGGGAGGGGGCGTACGGATCCGAGTCCACCCCCTGACACATACATGCCGTCTACAACTTCCTGCGGCTACGATGCGCTCACCCGTCTCCCGGAGGAGCCCCGTGCCCGCTGCCGCCCCCGCCTCCACCGCTTCCGCCTCCCCTGCTTCCGCCGCCGTCGCCACCGCCTCCGTCGCCGCACCGCCCGCGTTCGCCGCGCGCGCCGCCTCGGTCGAGGGCTCCCCGTACGCGAGATCCTGGCGCTCACCCAGCGGCCCGGGATCATCTCCTTCGCCGGCGGCCTCCCCGCCCCCGAACTCTTCGACACCGAGGGCCTGCGCGCCGCGTACGACGCCGCCTTCGCGCTGTCGGCGCGCCGGGCGCTCCAGTACTCGACCACCGAGGGAGCGCCGGAGCTCCGCGCCGCCGTCGCGGCGCGCGCCACGGCGCGCGGGCTGCCGGCCGGCCCGGACGACGTACTCGTCACCTCCGGCTCGCAGCAGGCCCTCGCCCTCGTCACAGCGGCTCTGGTCGAGCCGGGCGACGTGGTGCTGGTCGAGAACCCCACCTACCTCGCCGCGCTCCAGTGCTTCGGCCTGGCGGGGGCGCGGGTGGTTGCGGTGCCCTGCGACGACGAGGGCGTACTGCCGGACGCGCTGGCGGAACTCGTCGCGCGGGAGCGGCCGAAGCTGCTCTACACGATCCCCACCTTCCAAAACCCGACGGGCCGTACCCTGCCCGCTGCCCGCCGGGCGGCGGTCGCGGAGGTCGCGGCCCGCCTCGGTCTGTGGCTGGTGGAGGACGACCCGTACGGCGACCTGCGCTACGAGGGCGACGACCTCCCGTGGCTCGCCGCCCACGCGGGTGCGGAGGACCGTACGGCCCTCCTCGGCAGCTTCTCGAAGACCATGGCGCCGGGGCTGCGGCTGGGCTGGATGCGGGCGCCGGCGGCTCTGCTGCGTGCCGCGGTGGTCGCGAAGCAGGCGGCGGACCTGCACACCGCCACGGTGGACCAGCTGGCCGCGGCGCACTACCTCGCGACCGTGGACCTGGACGCGCACATATCCACCGTGCGCGGCGCGTACCGCGAGCGGCGCGACGCCCTGCAGGACGCGCTGAGCCGGACGCTGCCGGCGGACTGCGAGTGGAACCGACCCGAGGGCGGCATGTTCGTGTGGGCCCGGCTGCCGGAGGGCCACGACGCGACGGCCCTGCTGGCCACGGCCGTCGCACACGGCGTCGCCTTCGTCCCGGGCGCCCCCTTCCACACGGGCAGCCCGGACCCGCGCACGCTGCGCCTGTCCTTCACGACGCACACCCCGGCGGAGATCGCCGAGGGAGTCGGGCGCCTCGGCGCGGCGCTGGCGGAGTACGGCGGGGCACCGGGACGGAACGGCGGGGCGCCGGGCGGCGGCCGTGGCGCGTCGCGGGGCCTCAGTGCTGGAGCCCGACCTTGAGCAGCACGATGACCAGCCCGAGGAGGAGGTTGACGATGCCGGCGACCGCCATGAGGCGGCGCGAGGCGCCGGCGCGTCTGGCGGCGACGGTCGCCCAGCCGACCTGGCCCGCCAGGGCGACCAGCAGGGCCAGCCACGCGATGCCCTGCGGCCCGAGGCCGAACCAGGGGCTGACGGCCGCGGCGAGGGCCGGCGGTACGGCCGCCTCGATGATCGGGCGTTCCTCCCGGGAGGTGCGGCGGATCACTCCCCAGCTGAGCCGGCCCATCATGCGGGCGCCGAAGAGGCGGGCGAAGACGTGCGCGGCCCAGAACACCACGCCGGTGCCGAGCAGCAGCCCGATGAGTTGCAGTCGCGGGAACGAGCCGAGCGTGCCGGCGCCGACGACGACGGAGGCGGCGAGCAGGGAGCCGTAGACGGCACCGGTGTAGTCCCCCCGGACGTGTCCCCCGCCCCCCTCTGCCCCTGCCGCGTCCTCCGCGTCCTCATGGGGCAGCCGCGCCCGGCGCTTCCGCGGAGCCGCCTGGGGGCCCGCTCCCGGGGCAGCGGGCGCGGGCGCCGCTCCGGGCGCCGTCCCGGGAACCTCGGGGGCCGTCCCCGGGGCCCCGGGGGTCGGCTCTGGGGCGTCGGCGCGGCCCGACTCCGGAAACCCACCGCGACCCGGCTCCGGGGCGTCGGCGCGGCCCGGCTCTGGAGCGTCGGCGCGGCCCGACTCTGGGGCGTCGGCGCGGCCCAGCTCCGGGGACCCACCGCGGCCCGACTCCGGGGACCCAGCGCGGCCCGACTCCGGGAACTCGGCGCGGGCCGACTCCGGGGACCCACCGCGGCCCGGCCCCGGGGACCCAGCGCGGCCCGGCCCCGGGAACTCGGCGCGGGCCGACTCCGGGAACTCGGCGCGGCCCGACTCCGGGGAGCCACCACGACCCGGCTCCGGGAACCCACCACGACCCGACTCCGGGAACTCGGCGCGGGCCGGGTCCGGGACGCCTGCGGGCGCCGCCTCACGGCCCTCCCCACGGCCCTCCCCACGGGTCTCCTCACGGGCCTGCCCACGGGTCTCCTCACGAGCCGCCCGCCGGGCCTCCTCGCGAGCCTCTCGCCGGGCCTCCTCCGGTCCGCCGCCCGCGGCCACTATGACGCGGCCCCGGACCGCGCGGTGGCGGTGGATGTGCCGGTGGGCCACTTGAGCTCGATCTCCATCTCGATCTCCCCGTCGCCGACCTCGACCTCGATCTCGGTACTGAGTTCGTCGGGGATCCGCAGGCTCATCGTGCCGGGGCCGAGTTCCAGTTCGGCGTTGCCGCCACGCCGCAAGGCCTCCGCGAGGGCGGAGAGCTGATCGGCGGCCTCCAGGCGTGAAAGGGAGCTCTTCTGCTCGAACTTGAGGTCCTTCACGGCTGTCTCCTATCCGCCACGACCAGCGGGAACAGCGGGATCACCGGTCAAGGCTCGGCTCGCCGGGACCACCGGGACCACCGGGACCACCGGGATCACCAGGTCACGGACAAGGTTCATTGTGCCGCCGTACCAGGGGCCGGGCATCCCGGGGCGCTCCCCCGCGCATGCGCCGACGCCGTCACCACGCCCCCGGCCGCGACCGGTCGAAGGCCAGCGCGAGGACGTCCCGCCACTGCATCGGCGGACCGGCCGCCGGAGCGCCCGGCCGCTCCCGCGGCACCCGTACGCGTAGCGCGCCCGGGCGGATGGAGCAGGTGACGGGCGTGGGCAGGGTCAGGGCCTCCCCGTCGACGGCGACCGGGACGCTCCCGGCGTCCGACCTGATCACGACCTGCCGGGAGGTCAGGACGCGCAGGCCCGCCGCCCGTGCGCCGCGCAGCGCCACGTCGGCCGCCTGGGCGGCGTTGTTGACGCGGATCCCGACGACGCCCAGCATGCCGAGGTCGAGGCGGGCCCGGCGGGCGCCCACCGACATCGGCTCCGGGGACGAGTAGGGGTTGTTGCTGACCAGCAGCGCCTGCTGGGCTTCCAGTCGCATCTCGTCGGTCGCCGCTTCGAGGGTGCGTCCGGCGTAGCCGAGGAGCAGGTCGGGCAGGGCGTTCAGCGCCGAGTCCGCCTTGGCGTCCCGGTACTCCGGGAGCTGCACGACCTCCGCGTAGACGCCGAAGGAGGCCGTGTTCACGAAGGCGCGGCCCCCGGCGAAGCCCAGGTCGACCCTGAGCTCCTCGCCGTCCGTCAGCGCGTCCAGGCACCGGGCCGGGTCCTCGCGGTCCAGGCCGAGGTCCATGGCGAAGTGGTTCCTGGTCCCGGCGGAGACCACCAGGAACGGCAGCTCGTTCTCGGCCGCCACCTCGGCCACCCGGGCCTGGGTTCCGTCACCGCCCGCCACCCCGAGCAGGTCCGCGCCCTCGGCCACCGCCCGGCGGGCGACGGCGGCGACGTCCGTCACGACCTCCGGGTCCAGCAGCACCACGCGGGCGCCCAAGGCCTCGGCCTTCTCGACGAGGCCGAAGCGGCCGACCTTCCCGCCGCCGGACTTCGGATTCATGATCAGCACCGGCTTCCGCGGGCGTTCGGCGGGGACCGCCCGCATGCCGGCGGGCGGCCGCGCGGCACGCAGCGCCGTCCGCGCGCACACCACGGCGGCGGCCCACACCGCGATGGCGGCCAGCGCCGTGGGCCACAGGTCGGCCCGGGCGTAGACGACGAGGATGGCGACGGGGGCGGCCACGGCCAGCAACGCCCCGGCCAGCCGGACGGGTCCGCGGTGGGCGACCACCCACCAGGTCCCCATGGCGGTGAGCGCCGCGCCGGCCACGCCGACCACGACGACGACCAGCCCGCCGCGCTGACCGGCCGCCGCCAACACCACCACCGCGCCCAGCGCACAGACCAGCGCCAGCAGGGCGAACAGCCGGGCGCGCGGCGGCACGCCGGCAGGCTGCGAGTGCGACATGTCCTCACGTCCTCCGACCGGGCCCTGGCACGGCGAATCGTCCCCGCCAGGACGCCTCCCACCCGATCATCCCCCGAACACCCACCCCAGGCCCGCCGAAGCACCCGCCGCACCCATCACATTGCTCCTGCAACCGACCATCACGACCGCATCGAGCACATGAACTCGACCTCCCTGGCGCGATATGTGCGCTACCGAACAGTAAAGTTGGTCGACCTCGCACCCCCATGCAAAAGTACGTTCGATTGGACCGCGTGGGAGACACAGCTCGGCAGACAGGCTGACCAGCGGTGGGGGGAGTCTCGGGGTGGGGTTCGACGAGGAGTGGGGTCGGCTGCGCGTCGATGCCAGCCGGCGGCATGCGTCCTCAGCACCGTCCGACGAGGCCGCCGGCCCCCCTGCGGCCGACGCGCCGACGGCAGCGCGCGAGGCGGCCCTGAATCGACTGGCGGACTTCCGCAGTCGGCTCCTGCTGGTGCCGCTGGACGGCCGGGAAGGCCTGTGGACGGTCGAACTCGGCGGGCTGGACTGGATCTGCGCCTTCTCCGACGAGGAGGCCCTCGCGCGGTTCGCCGTGGCCCGCGGCGAGGGAGACCGGGAGTGGACGTACCGCCGCGTCGTCGGCGCCCGCCTGCTCGACGACGTGATCCCGGCACTCACCTTTCCCTGCGGCGTCGCCATGAACGCGGCAGGGCCGGAAGGAATGGTGCTACCGCCCCTGCGCGGAATCGTGCCGGATGCGGCGGCACTTGACGGGGCGGCAGCATGAGCGGCGACGGTTCGGACCTTGATGTCTCGAAGCAGGCCCTGGGACAGATCGCGAAGGGAATCACGGACAGCCTCTCGGAACTGAAGGAGCTCGGGTCAGTCGGAGAGGCGAGCATGGGCCGCGGCTTCTCCGAACTGAGCCTGTCCGGGGTTGAAACCGGGCACGCAGGCCTGACGTCCACCCTGGGCACCTTCTGTGAGCGCTGGGGGTGGGGGGTCCGGTCACTGGTGCAGCAGGGCAATGCCTTCGCCCTGAATGTGGGCCTTTCCGCAGGCCTGGTGCATGAACAGGACCAGTACATCCAAGGCAGCTTCAAGGTCATGGCGAACGCGGCGCTGGGCAATCCGTACGCCACCGAGAAGGACGTCATCGGCAAGGACTGGGGCGAGGTGCTCTCCGACAACCCCTACACGCAGATCCGCGACGCGGACTACGGCCGGGAGTCCTTCGGCCGTGCCACGGAGAACGGCAACGAGGCCTGGAAGACCGCGGTGCGGGACGCGAACAGCTCCGACATCTGGATGCACAACCACCTCCTCGACGCCACCGGGTTGCGCGACGACATGGACGGAGCGGTCTACGACATCGTGGGCCCGGCCCCAGAGACGGCTGAAATCATCGAAGGGTCCGAGTCCCGGCCGGGCGGTGAGGGCCGATGACGGACTGGGGCGCCCTGGTCGACAAGGGCCTGGACAAGATCGAGAACGGCGTCGACTCGGCGAAAAGGGTCATCGGCCACGGGGTGGACAGAGCCACCGACGAGATCGGCGGCGTCCTCGACCGCGTCGGTGCGCACGGGTGGGCGGACACGGTCGAGGACTTCGGCGACGACCTCGCATCCAGTATGGGCGCGTCCATCCGGGAGCAGGAGCTCGGCGAGAGCGAACAAGCCGAGGAGCTGGTCCACGGCAAGCCGTCGGCGATCCGGGCCTCGGCGACCCACCTCACCGACTTCCAGGCCGCTTTCGAGCGGGTTGGCCAGGGCATGAAGGCCCTCGACTCCGACCGGTGGAAGGGGCAGGCCGCCGACGCGTTCCGCGAGAGGTTCGCGATGCACCCGGCCGACTGGCTGCGCGCCTCGGATGCGTGCGAGGCGGCCGCCGGCGCGCTCACCCGGTACGCGGACATGGTCGAGTGGGCGCAGAAGCAGGCCCAGGAGGCCATCGCGCTGTACAAGGCCTCGGTGAAGGCGACGAAGGAGGCTCACGAGGCGCACGTCGCGAAGGAGAAGGCCTACGTAGCCGCCTCGGAGGCAGGCCGCGATCCGGGTCCGGAGCCGGTGGAAGGGGTGGACCCGGGTGCGGCCGGGCGCAAGCGAGCCAAGGAAGTGCTCAACGAGGCGCGCAGGCAGCGGGATGAGGCGGCCTCGACGGCGGAGCGGAGTCTCAACGCCGCCATGGAGCACGCTCCAGCCGAGCCGCCCCCGACGGACCGGTTGCTGGCCGGGCTCGCCGACTACGCGGGCTCGGAGGCAGTCGAACTCAACCACTTCGTGGGCGGTGTGGCCAAGGGCGCGGCGGGAACGCTGAACTTCGCACGAGGTCTGAACCCGATCGACGTGTACACCGTGACGCACCCCGCCGACTACCAGCAGAACGTCAACATGACGCTGGCGGGTCTCGTCTCGACGGCCTCGCACCCCGAACGCATCCCCGGTCCGCTGATCGACAGTTACATGGCGGACTCCAGCGAGTTCAAGGGCCGTCTCCTCCCTGATCTCCTCGGACCGAAGGGCTTCACGACAGCACGGACGGCGATGCGGTTCGCCGACAACGCAGCGGGCCGGGCAGCGAGCAAGGAGGCGGCCCAGGCCGCCGCGAAGGCGAAGGCGGAGGCCGAGGCCGCGGCTGCCGCCCGCGAGAAAGCCAAGCTGAAATGCAATGGCGACCCCGTCGACGTGGCGACCGGCCGCATGGTCCTGCCGCAGACGGACCTGACTCTGCCCGGCTCGCTGCCGCTCGTGCTCAGCCGGACCTTCGAGTCCTCGTACCGGGCGGGACGCTGGTTCGGCCCGTCCTGGGCGTCCACGATCGATCAGCGCCTGGAGATCGACGAGGAAGGCGTGATCCTCGTCCGCGAGGACGGCAGCCTGCTCGTCTACCCCCGACCCGAGCCGGGCGTGCCCGCACTGCCCGGCCACGGCCAGCAGTGGCCGCTCACACTCGACGCGGACGGCGGGTACACCGTCACCGACTCCGACTCCGGCCATGTCCGCCACTTCACGCCCGAAGGTCTCCTGACCCAGCTCGACGACCGCAACGGCGCCTGGATCACCTTCGACCACGACGAGGCGGGTACCCCGACCGCCGTCTCACACAGCGGTGGTTACGAGATACGCCTGGCCTCGTCCGACGGCCGAATTACCGGCCTTTCTTTCGCCGACGGCACCGAGGTACTCCGCTACGCGTACACGGAGGGCCACCTCACCCACGTCACCAACTCCTCCGGACGCCCCCTCCGATTCGGCTACGACGACCTCGGCCGGATCACCTCCTGGACCGACACAAACGGCAGGCAATTCGACTACGTCTACGACGACCAGCACCGCTGCATCGCCCAGTCCGGCACCAACGGCCACCTGAACGTCCGGTTCGCCTACGGGGACGGCTTCACCACCTACACCGATTCCCTCGGCCACGAGACCCGGTACCTGGTCGACGACCGTGCGCAGGTCGTCGCGGAGATCGACCCTGCGGGAGCGACCACCCGCCACACATACGACGCGTTCAACCGCCGTCTGACCCAAACGGATCCGCTGGGCCACACGACTCGCCACGTCTACGACGAACAGGGCCGTCTCGCCTCTCTGGTCCGGCCGGACGGCCGCGAGGTGCGTGCGGAGTACGACGCTCTCGGTCTGCCGGTGACGGTGTTCCACCCGGACGGCCGCATCACGCGCATGACGTACGACGCCCGCGGCAACCGCACATCCTCCACCGACCCGTTCGGAGCCACCCACCGCTACACCTACGACGCGCGCGGACACCTGGCCACGGTGACGGACCCCCTGGGGGCAGTCACGAAGGTGCGGTGCGACGCGGCAGGTCTGCCGCTGGAGATCACCGACCCGCTGGGCGGGACGACCCGCTACACGCGCGACACCTTCGGCCGCCCGACCACCGTCACCGACCCCCTCGGCCTGACCACCGTCCTGACGTGGAGCGTGGAAGGCCGGCTGCTGGGCCGCGAGATGCCGGACGGCGCCACGGAGTCCTGGACGTACGACGGAGAGGGCAACTGCACCGTCCACACCGACCCGGTCGGAGGGGTGACTCTCTCCCAATACGGCGACTTCGACCTCCTCACGTCCCGTACCGGCCCGGACGGAGTCCGCTACTCGTTCACGCACGACACCGAACTCCGTCTCACCGAAGTCACCAACCCCCAGGGGTTGACCTGGACCTACACCTATGACCAGGCGGGCCGCCTCGCATCCGAAACGGACTTCGACGGCCGCACGCTGACCTACGCATACGACGCCGCCGGCCGCCTCACATCTCGCACGAACGCGCTCGGTGCGACGACGAGCTACGGTCACGACGCCCTCTCCCGCCTTCTCCGGAAGGAGACAGCGGACGGCGTCACCTCGTACGAATACGACGTCTTCGACGGGCTCGCCCGGGCCGTCTCACCGGATGGCACCACACTGACCCTGGAGCGGGACCGGTACGGCCGTCTCGTCTCGGAGACGGTGGACGGCCGCACGCTGGCGTACGCGTACGACGCCGCGGGCCGCAGGGCCCGCCGTACCACCCCTGCGGGAGCGGTCTCGGAATGGACGTACGACGCTGCGGGCCGCCGCAGCGCCGTCAATGCGTCGGGCCGAACCCTGACCTTCGAGCGGGACGCCGCGGGCCGGGAGCGGACCCGCAACATCGGCGCTGGCATCGACCTGGTGCAGGAGTACGACCCCGTCGGACGCCTCACCGACCAGCGCCTGGTGGGCCAGGACGGCCGCACACTCCAGCGCCGCGGCTACAGCTACCGCGCCGACGGCTCCCTGACGGCGGTCGACGACGCCCTGGGCGGCCTGCGTACCTTCACTCTGGACGCTGCAGCCCGCGTCACCGGCGTCGACGCCGACAACTGGTCCGAGCGCTACGCCTACGACGACGCCGGCAACCAGACGGCTGCGGCCTGGCCGGACCGCCACCCGGGGGCGGAGGCACGGGGCGACCGCTCGTACACCGGCACCCGAATCACCCGTGCCGGCACGGTCCGGTACGAACACGACGCCCTGGGCCGCATCGTCCTCCGCCAGAAGACGCGCCTCTCCCGCAAGCCCGACAGCTGGCACTACGAGTGGGACGCCGAGGACCGCTTGTCCGGGGTCACCACCCCGGACGGGACGCGCTGGCGCTACCGCTACGACGCCCTGTCGCGCCGCACGGCCAAGCAGCGCCTGGCCCCTACCGGCGAGGTGGCGGAGGAGGTCCTGTTCACGTGGGACGGCACCACCCTCTGCGAGCAGCGGGAGGGCCCCGTCACCCTCACCTGGACCCACCACGGCCTGCATCCCCTCGCCCAGGCGGAGAGTGTCGTCGGCTCGACGGACGACCGCTTCTTCGCCATCGTGACGGACCTGATCGGCACCCCGCGGGAGCTCGTCGACGAGTCGGGCGAGATCGCCTGGCGCGCCCGCTCCACGCTCTGGGGCTCCACCACCTGGACGCGCGACGCCACGGCCTACACGCCGCTCCGCTTCCCCGGCCAGTACTACGACCCCGAGTCGGGCCTCCACCACAACTACTTCCGCACCTACGACCCCGAAACGGCCCGCTACCTCACCCCGGACCCCCTGGGCCTGGCGGGCAGCGAAAACCCTTATTGGTACGGCCCCCACCCTTACGAGTGGATCGACCCGTTCGGCCTGGCCCTATGCCACGCGAAACCAAGGTTGGAGGACGGGACCCCGAAGGAAGGGTGGCAGCACATCGATGAGCGTCACATATCCGGGACCCACTCTTCCGGGCATGGAGACCTCATGCCTCCAACCACCACAAGGGAGCAGGTTCAGGCAGCTGCGGAGAAGGTCCTTGAGAAGGGGACCCGGATATCCGAACCTGATCGCCGAATACAGACGTTCGAGAAGAGGATGGTGGTCAACGGCATGAGGGCGAGATATCGACTGGTGGTCGACTCGATGGACGGCAACCGGATCATCACCTTCTTCCCCGTAGGAAAGTCATACGTTCCATGATCATTCAATTTACGGTTCGCCCCGACCAAGGGCCCCCCAGCGGGTTCGACCTGGGAGACATGCTCTGGCGGGGAGACCTGGGCGAGGCGAACTCCGCAGGACACCACCCCGATCAGGGGATGATGATCCACCTGGCGGTCACCCAGCTGCTCGATGCGACGAGCAGCCTCCTGACAGGGGGCACCGCCACCAGCTCTTTCGTCGGCACCGACAGTTCGTTCACACTGACCTTCAAGGCGGTGCGGGCAGGTGTCAGCGTGGCATCAGCGTCGGGCAAGGTGGCAGTGGTCAGCAGAGCCGCGCTGGCGATCACCCTGCTGCGCGCGGCGGAAGAGTTGGCCGACAGCACCGCAGGGTCGTTGCCCGCCGACGACGGTGTCCTTGACGACTACACAGCCGCCCTGAATCGGTTCCGCGGCATCGCACACGCACTCTGACCGACCGTCCGGCCTCGGCCTCGGCGTCGGCGCGTCCTTGACCCGCGGGCTCCTCGTACGCACCCCTTCCCTCGCGCGTGGCGGGCGCCTAGCCTGACGCACCGTCAGGTGTGGTCGCGTCCGTCCCTGGAGGTACGTCGTGCTGTTGCGAGGGAAGACCGTCATCGTCTCCGGCGTCGGGGCCGGGCTCGGGCATCAGGTGGCCGCCGCCGTCGTGCGGGACGGCGGGAACGCCGTGCTCGGGGCGCGGACCGAGGCGAACCTCGCCAAGTGCGCCGCCGAGATCGACCCCGGCGGCGCCCGCACCGCGCACCGGCCGACCGACATCGCCGACGAGGCCCAGTGCGAGGCGCTCGCCGCCCTCGCGCGGGAGCGGTTCGGAGGCGTCGACGCCGTCGTGCACGTCGCCGCCTGGGACTCGTACTTCGGCGGGCTGGAGGACGCCGACTTCGGCACCTGGCAGCAGGTCCTCGACGTGAACCTCCTCGGGACCCTGCGCATGACCCGCGCCTGCCTGCCCGCGCTCAAGGAGCGCGGCGGATCCGTCGTCGTCATCGGGACGCAGTCCGCCGTCGCCGCGCCCAACGAGGTGCGGCAGGCCGCATACGCCGCCTCCAAGGGGGCGCTGACCTCCGCCATGTACTCCATGGCGCGCGAGCTCGGCCCGTACCGGATCCGCGTCAACACCGTGCTGCCGGGCTGGATGTGGGGGCCGCCCGTTCAGGCCTTCGTCACCTTCACCGCCCACACCGAGGGTGTCCCCGAGTCCGAGGTGCACGCCCGCCTCACCGAGCGCATGGCGCTGCCCGATCTCGCCACCGACGGGGACGTCGCCGACGCCGCCGTGTTCCTCGCCTCCGACCGCGCTCGGGCGATAACCGGCCAATCGTTGCTGGTCAACGCCGGTGAGCTGATGAGATGACGGTCTCCACGGGTGGGTCTGCGGATCGTATGCTCGCCGCATGACCACTCCGAGTGCCGCTCCGACCGAAAACGCGATGCGCCGTGCGCTGCGACGTGCCCGAGACGGCGTCGCGCTCGACGCGGCCGAGGCGGCCGTACTGCTCCAGGCGCGCGGTGAGGCCCTGACCGACCTCGCCGCCTCCGCCGCCCGCGTCCGGGACGCCGGGCTCGACGCCGCCGGCCGGCCCGGCGTCATCACGTACTCGCGCAAGGTCTTCATCCCCCTCACCCGTCTCTGCCGCGACAGGTGCCACTACTGCACCTTCGTCACCGTCCCCGGCAAGCTCCGCCGGGACGGCCACGGCATGTACCTGTCCCCCGACGAGGTCCTCGACATCGCGCGCAAGGGTGCGGCGATGGGCTGCAAGGAGGCCCTGTTCACCCTCGGCGACCGCCCCGAGGACCGCTGGCCCGAGGCCCGCGAGTGGCTTGACGCGCACGGCTACGACGACACGCTCGCCTACGTCCGCGCCATGGCGATCCGGGTCCTGGAGGAGACGGGACTCCTCCCCCACCTCAACCCCGGCGTGCTGTCGTGGTCCGAGCTGCAGCGCCTGAAGCCCGTCGCGCCGTCCATGGGCATGATGCTGGAGACCACCGCGACCCGCCTGTGGTCCGAGCCGGGCGGCCCCCACCACGGCTCCCCCGACAAGGAGCCGGCCGTACGGCTGCGCGTGCTGGAGGACGCCGGCCGCTCCAACGTCCCCTTCACCACCGGCGTCCTGATCGGCATCGGCGAGTCCTACGAGGAGCGGGCGGACGCCTTCTTCGAGCTGCGCCGCATCCAGCGCAGCTACCACGGCATCCAGGAGGTCATCGTCCAGAACTTCCGCGCCAAGCCGGACACCGCCATGCGCGGCATGCCGGACGCGGAGCTGGAGGAGCTGGCCGCGGCCATCGCCGTCGCCCGCCACATCCTGGGCCCGAGCGCCCGTATCCAGGCCCCGCCGAACCTGGTGGACGCCGAGTACGCCCTGCTCATCGGCGCGGGCATCGACGACTGGGGCGGCGTCTCGCCGCTGACGCCCGACCACGTCAACCCCGAGCGCCCCTGGCCGCACATCGAGGAGCTGGCGGCGCGGACCGCCGCCGCCGGTTTCGAGCTGCGCGAACGCCTCACCGTCTACCCGGAGTTCCTGCAGCGCGGCGAGCCCTGGCTGGACCCGCGGCTGCTGCCGCACGTACGGGCGCTGGCCGACGCGGAGACGGGCCTCGCGGACGAGTCCGCGGCCGTCGAGGGGCGGCCCTGGCAGGAGCCCGACGAGGGCTTCGCCTCCTACGGGCGGACCGGTACGGGCCGCACCGACCTGCACACCGCCATCGACACCGAGGGCCGCACCACCGACCGCCGCGAGGACTTCGACCACGTCTACGGCGACTGGGAGGCCCTGCGCGAGGCGGCCGCGCCCGGCATGGTCCCCGAGCGCATCGACACCGACGTACGGGCCGCCCTCGCGCGGGCCGCCGACGACCCGGAGAAGCTGACCGACGCCCAGGCCCTCGCCCTGCTGCACGCGGACGGGCCGGCCCTCGACGCCCTGTGCCGGATCGCGGACGACCTGCGCCGGTCCGTCGTCGGCGACGACGTCACCTACATCGTCACGCGGAACATCAACTTCACCAACGTCTGCTACACCGGCTGCCGCTTCTGCGCGTTCGCGCAGCGCCGTACGGACGCCGACGCCTACACCCTCTCCCTCGACCAGGTCGCCGACCGGGCCGCCCAGGCATGGGACGTCGGCGCGGTGGAGGTGTGCATGCAGGGCGGCATCCACCCCGACCTGCCGGGGACGGCGTACTTCGACATCGCGCGGGCGGTCAAGCAGCGGGTGCCGGGCATGCACGTGCACGCCTTCTCGCCGATGGAGGTCGTCAACGGCGCCACGCGCACGGGCATGTCCGTACGGGACTGGCTGACGGCGGCCAAGGAGGCCGGCCTGGACTCGATTCCCGGGACGGCGGCGGAGATCCTGGACGACGAGGTGCGCTGGGTCCTGACCAAGGGCAAGCTGCCGACGGCGGACTGGATCGACGTGGTCACCACCGCGCACGAGCTGGGGATCCGCTCCTCGTCCACGATGATGTACGGGCATGTGGACCAGCCGCGGCACTGGCTCGGCCACTTCCGCACGCTGGCCCGCATCCAGCAGGAGACCGGCGGCTTCACGGAGTTCGTCACGCTGCCCTTCATCCACACCAACGCGCCCGTGTACCTGGCGGGCATCGCCCGGCCCGGCCCGACGGTCCGCGACAACCGGGCGGTGACGGCGATGGCCCGCCTGCTGCTGCACCCGCACATCCCCAACATCCAGACGAGCTGGGTGAAGCTGGGGGCGGAGGGTGCGGCGGAAATGCTCCGCTCGGGGGCGAACGACCTCGGCGGGACGCTGATGGAGGAGACCATCTCCCGGATGGCCGGGTCGAGTTACGGCTCGTACAAGTCGGTTCAGGACCTGGTGGCGGTCGCGGAGGCGGCGGGCCGTCCCGCGAAGCCGCGTACGACGCTGTACGGGGAGGTGCCGCAGGAGCGGCAGCGGGCGGCCCGCGCCTCGGACGGCCACCTGCCGGAACTGCTGCCGGTACTGGGACTGGACTGAAACCGGCCGGAGGGGCTGTCACGGCCGGAGGCGTTCGTATTCCGGCCGCATGCCGTACCCCCTCCGGTTTCGATCGATCCTGTCCACTACAGTGCGGATTCGCATGCTCGCGGGTACGGGTAGGGACGCCGGGCAGCGGACGGACTGGTCAGCGGGGGGCGCGGTGCCGGGGGTGGACGACGTGATCGGTACGAACGACATCACGGACGGGGGTACGAACGGCGGTGCCCCGGCACCCGGGACGGGCTCCGTCCCGGCCGGTACGGGCACCCCCGCCCCGGCCGCAGACAGCCCGGCTCCCGCCCCCGCCGGAGGCGGGACGCTCGGGCAGGGGATCGTCACCGGCCTCTGGGGGCGGGTTCAGCAGCAGGACTTCCGCAGCCGTATCCGCGGCACCCTCCTCGGCGCGGCCCTCGGCGACGCCCTCGGCGCGCCCCTCGCCGGCCTCTCCCTCGACGCCATCCGCGCCGCGCACGGCCCCGACGGCCTGACCGGCCCCGCCGCCGCGCACGGCCGCCGCGGCCGGGTCACCGCCGCCACCCAGCTCAGCCTCTTCACCGTGGACGGGCTGATACGGGCCCACGTACGCCGGGACACCGGCACCTGGCACCCGCCGACCGACGTCCACCGCGCGTACCGCCGCTGGGCGGCCACCCAGCACGACTGGGGTCCGGACGAGCGCCGCGAGGACAACGGCTGGCTCGGGCGGGAGGAGTGGCTCTACGCCCGCCGCGACCCGGACCGCGCCTGCCTGACCGGCTTCGGCGACGACGTCCTCGCCACCCTCGACCGGCCCAAGAACCCGACCGCCCGCGGCGCGGCCGCCGCCGCCCGCTCGGCGCCCTTCGGGCTGCTGGTCGGCTGGGAGCCCGCCCTCGTCCTCCAGCTGAGCGTCGAGTGCGCCGCGCAGAGCCACGGGCATCCGACCGCCCACCTCTCGGCCGGCGCCCTCGCCGTGATCGTCCACGGTCTGACCCGCGGCGACTCCCTGGACGCCGCCGTCCAGCGCACCCTGGGGCTGCTGGGGGCCCGTCCCGGGCACCAGCCCGTCACCGACGCCCTCCAGCGGGCCATGTCGGCGGTCACCCAGGGCCCGCCCGGCCCCGACGCCGTGGAAGCGCTCTCCCCCGGCGACGCCGCGCCCGAGGCGCGCGACGCCACGCACGCCCTCGCCGTCGCCGTCTACTGCGCCCTCGTCGCCGAGGACGTCGCCCACGGCCTGCGCCTCGCGGTCAACCACGGCGGTGACTCCGTCTCCGCCGGCGCCCTCTGCGGGGCGCTGCTGGGCGCGCTCCACGGCGAGACGGCCCTGCCGCCCGCCTGGCTCGCCGAGCTCGAAGGCCGCGCCACGCTCCTCGAACTGTGCGACGACTTCGCCTTGGAGATGACGCAGGGGCCCACCCTCCACAGCCCCTCGGGCTCCTCCCCCGGCTGGCTCGCCCGCTACCCGCGCGGCTGACGCCGACCCACCTCGACCTGACGCACCCTCAACAACGGCGGCCGCAGACCGTACCGTGGCGTTCCCACGTCCCGGCCGCCGGAGGTGCCAGCACACATGCGGATCGCCACGACCGTCTTCCTCACCGACCGCACCGTCTCCCCCGTCCGTCTCGCCCGCAGCCTGGAGGAGCGCGGCTTCTCTGGCCTCTACCTGCCGGAACACACCCACATCCCCGTCTCCCGGGAGACCGCCGCGCCCATGGGCGGCGAACTCCCCGAGATGTACGGCCGCACCCTCGACCCCTTCGTCGCCCTCGGCCAGGCCGCCGCGGTCACCGAGCGCCTGCACCTGGGCACCGGCATCACCCTGGTCGCCCAGCACGACCCGATCGTCCTCGCGAAGCAGGTCGCGACCCTCGACCACCTCTCCGGAGGGCGCTTCACCCTGGGCGTCGGCTACGGCTGGAACGTGGAGGAGGCCGCCGACCACGGCGTCGAGTGGCGCACCCGCCGCGACCTGGTCCGCGACCGGATGGCCCTGATGCGCGCCCTGTGGGCGCCGGAGCCGGCGGCGTACGTGGGCCAGTACTGCTCCGTGCAGGCCAGCAGCGCCCATCCCAAGCCGGTCCAGGCCTCGCGCGAACTGGGCCCCGGCTCGCCGCTGCACGGCCCACGCACCCTGATCGGCGGCGCGGCCGGCCCGAAGCTGTTCGCCGCCGTCGCCGACCACGCCGACGGCTGGCTCCCGATCGGCGGCGGCGGCCTGTCCGAGTCCCTTCCGGTGCTCCGCCAGGTCTGGGAGACCGCCGGACGTGATCCGAAGTCCCTCCAGGTCGTCCCGTACGCCGTCCGCCCGACCCCGGGCAAGCTCGCCCACTACGCCGACCTCGGCATCGAGGAGGTCGTCCTCCAGCTCCCCTCGGAGCCCGAGCCGGACATCCTGCGGGCCTTGGACGACTTCGCCCGGTACCTCTGACCCGGCGACCCGGTTCACGTACAGCGGCGGGGCCCGCCCGATCGTTGCGATCGGACGGGCCCCGGTGGTTTCACTCTGCCGCGGTCCTCAGGACGTGAACCAGCCGTTCAGATCGGCGATCACGTGGACGGAGCCGGAGTTGTTGAAGAACGTCACCCGGCCGTCCACCACCGGTACGACCACCAGGTTGGAGACGGTCTGCCCGGCCGTGTAGTTGAGGTTCGACACGCCCGGCCGTCCGGTCCCGTGCGGGTGGACGATCAGATGGCCCGCGTCGGTCGGGCCGGTGACCGTGACGTTCAGGACGACCGCGGTCACCCCCGTGAGCGGTACGCCCTCGACTCCGGCCACCTGGAGGCTGACGATGCTGCCCCCGCCGACGGCTCCGGCGCGGGCGCCGGTCCCGTCACGGGTGTCGAGGAGGCGGACCGGCGCGCCGGCCGAGAACGCCGAACCGGTCGCCGCGTAGTAGCCGGTGACGTCGGCGATGAGGTCCACCGAACCGGAGTTGTTGCGCAGGTCGACCTTGCCGTTGACCACGGGGACCGTCACCAGGTTCGGCACGATCTGCCCAGGCGTGAAGTTGAGGTTCGACACCCCCGGTGCGGCCTGCCCGTTCGGGTAGACCGTGACGTGCCCGGCCTCGGTCGGCTGGACCGCGGTCACGTTCATCACCACGGCCGTCACCCCCGTCGCCGGGACGCCCTTCACACCGGCCACCTGCAAGGTGACGACGCCGCCCGGACCGACCCGCTCCTTCTTCGCACCCGTGCCGTCGCGGGTGTCGAGGAACCGTGCCGGCGTGAGGGGGTTCAGCGCGGAGCCGGCCCCGGCCTTGTCGGTGTAGTAGCCGGTGACGTCGGCGATCAGGTCCACCGAGCCGGAGTTGTTGCGCAGGTCGACCTTCCCGTTCACCACGGCCACCGTCACCAGGTTCGGCACGATCTGCCCGGGCGCGAAGTTGAGGTTCGACACCGACGGTCTGGGCTGCCCGTTCGGGTAGACCATCACGTGCCCGGCCTCGGTCGGCTGGACCGCGGTCACGTTCATCACCACGGCCGTCACCCCCGTCGCCGGGATGCCCTTCACGCCGGCCACCTGCAGGGTGACGACGCCGCCCGGGCCGACCCGCTGCTTCGCCGCACCCGTACCGTCACGGGTGTCCAGGAACCGGGCCGGGCCGTGCGGCACGAACCGGCTCTTGGTGGCGGTCGTCGGCGCCGTCACCGTGTACGCCTTGGTGATCCGGTGGCCGATGTACGGCCCGACGTCGTACAGCCCCGGCTTCAGCCCGGTGGTGTCGACCAGCACCTTCATCGAGGTGCCGTCCGGGCTCACCGACAGCGGCTTGAGGTAGGGGCCCTGTTCGTACTGCGTACCGCTGGGCATGAGCATCAGCTCCATGCCGAGGTTGAGGTCCGCCCCGTGGACGACCGCCTGGTTCCACGTTCCGGCGGGACCGGTGGCGGGGCTGATCCCGGACACCCACGGGTTGGGCTGCTGCCCGCCGCACCCGGTGACGCAGGATCCGTTCATGGTGAACTCGATCGGCGGGGCGGCCCTGCCGGCGCTCAGCATCAGGACGGCCTGGCCGGCCTTCGCGTCGCTCTCGGTGGAGCACAGGCCGTACCCGTCACACCCGTACTTGGACGTGGTGCCGGTTCCCTCCCACACGTCGGGGCCCAGCAGGCTCCGTTCGGGGGAGGCCGCGACGGCGAGGTCGTTGGACGTGAACCGCCCGCCGACGCCGAAGGTCTGCGAGGGCTTCATGTCCAGGACCGCGCAGTAGGCGGTGGAGCTCTCCGTCAGCACCCCGCTGCGGTACGGGAAGCCCGCCACCGAGATCCGGTTCGCGGTGCACTCCGGCACCCAGCCCGTGGACGTGGCGACCTTCCAGGTGTCGACGTCGGCGTGGACCGGCTTGCCCGCGTAGCCGGTGGTGTGGACGATCGCGACGTACGACGTGGATCCCGTGGCCCGGCAGGCGGTGGTGTACTGCCGGCACCTGAACGTGCCACCGGCGTCCACCACCTGCACCGTCGCCGCGGGGGCGTCCTTGCCGCCGGCCGTCCGGGCGCCCAGCCAGAACTTGTCGGTGGCCGCACCGCTCACCCGCACGCAGCGGGCGTCGAGCACCGAGGTCAGGTCGAAGGACACGGCCTGGCCGCCGACCTTCGTCGACGCCGGGACGGCGCATTTCGCCGTGGCCGAGATGTCGCGCCGGGCCAGCTTGTAGGTCTCCGCGGCCTGCCCGACCAACATGACGGTGTACGGAGTGCCGGATGCGAGGGGGCACGCGGTGAAGGGGCCGCCGATGCAGGCGACGTTGCCCGCGGGGTCGGCGGCGTAGAAGGTCCCCGACCCCTGGTTGAGCGGGGCGGAGTAGGCGAGCACCTCGGCGGCCGCGTGCTGGTCGGCCGGCAGGCTCAGGCAGGACTGTCGTCCGCCCGAGGTGAGCGACACCTGCGCGCCCGCCGTCGCGTCGAAGCCGGTCTGCGGCCAGGCCGCGCATCCGGCGGCCTCGCCGGTCCGGTGGACCGCCAGCGCGTACGCCTGCGACGGGGCACCGGTCATCACGGCCCGGAACGGCGCGGTCCCGGCCAGCTTGCAGACCGGGTGATAGCCGGAGTACTCGCACTGCTTGGAGCCGGACGCGTCGTACACGACGACGGCTGCGGCCTGCCCGCCGGCAGGCGTCCGGTCGAGCAGGTAGACGCCCTTCCCGGACGCGGTCGGCAGGGTCAGGCACAGCTTCTGCCCCGGTCCGCCGAAGGTGCCGGTCACCGGCCCGGCGACGAGCCCGTTGTCGTGGGTGGCGGTGCAGCCGCGGGTCTCCTTGGCGGAGTGGAAGGCCATGCCGAAGGCGGCGGGGGCTTCCGGCTTGGGAGTGACCGCCCAGGTGTGGTCGCCTGCGGGCAGATCGCATCCGCCGTACTGGCAGGGGCTGGGCATCGCGGCGCCCGCCGTGTTGTACAGCGTGCCGGTGGGAGCGGTACCGGACGCCACCGGTCCGAAGGAGTGCCAGGCGGGCTGGACGACCCGCAGGGTGCGGCAACGCACCGTGGAGCCCAGGTCCGGGGAGACACCGAACGCCTGCGGCTCCACGACCGCGCAGCCCTCCGGCTTCGACAGACGCGCCAGGGTGACGTCGTAGGCCGCCTGGCCCGCCCCGAGGGCGCTGAGCGCCGTCATCCGGAACGGCGCGGTGCCGGTGAGCTTGCAGTCGAGGGCGACGCTGCCCGTGTTCTGCCAGTCGCGTACGCCGGCACAGATCTGCTTGCCGGTCGCGTCGTGGACGATGTGGTGGATGTCCTTGGAGGACGAGTAGCTGCGCAGTACGTCGTTCGCGGCCAGGTCCAGCGCGTAGCAGTCACCCGCCGAGCCGGCCGGCAGGGAGCCCTGGAACACCTTGGGGGCGCCGAGGGTGCGGTCCGCGGGAGCGACCGTCTCACAGGTGGTGGAGGAGACCAGCGGCAGGTACGAGGCCCAGACCTGGGTCTGGGAGCCGGTGCCGTTCTCCACCTTCATCGTGTAGGTGCCCGCCTGGGTGGCGGGGCAGCGGACCGCTCCGTACGCGTAGTCCCCCGAACCCAGCACGTGCTCGCACGTCACGGCGGTGCCGGTGGGCGACACCAGCTTGGGCCGGATGATCCCGGGCGACGTGACGACCTGGAGGACGACCACGTCCGGCGCGGGCAGGGTGAGGGAGAAGGACGCCGTCGTGTTCGGCTCCACCGCGCAGTTGACGATCGTGCTCGGCTGCAGGGCCGTCGGGCAGGCGCCTGCCGCCTGGCCGCTCTGCTGGAGCGAGCGCACGACGGCCTCGCGCTCGGCCGCCGGATCGGTCTTCGGCGCCGTGGCTTCGGGCCCCGACACGGGAGCGGCGACGGCAGCGGGGGCGAGGGCGGGCGGCGGTGTCGCCGCGGCGGCGGATCCGCTCTGGCCGGTGAACGACGCCAGGAGGCCCAGCAGCAGGGCCCCGGACGCGACGGCGGCCCTGCCCTTCCCCGGTCTCTCGCGTCTTCTTCTGCCCGACGGCAGCAGTCTCAATGGAGCCCCCAGCTCAGCATGTCCCTGTCCGGTGAATGTCACGACGGGCAGGCGGAGCTTATATCCCCTCTACACGAGCCCCGCAGGGGGGCATCGCCGACGGGTCAGCTCCGCCCAGACCGTCTTGCCGACGAGGCGGTCCGAGACGCCCCAGTCGCCTGCGACGGCGTCCACGATGCGCAGGCCGTAGCCGGACTCCGCCCCGTACGCGTGCGGCTGCACGGCCGGGCGGCGGTCGCCGCGGGCGTCGGAGACCTCGACGCGCAGGACGTCCTCCAGCAGCGTCAGCTTCAGCTCGAAGTCCCGACCCGGGACGCGTCCGTGCCGGACGGCGTTGGCGGCGAGCTCGGCCACGAGCAGCCCGGCGTCCGCGGACAGGGCGGTGGATTCGGGGAAGCCCCACGCGTCGAGCTCGACGAGGGCCAGCTGCCGGGCGAGCCGGGCCCCGCGACGGGTGGCGGTGAAACGCTGAGTGAACACGCGTACGAGGGTCCGGGCGTGGCCGGAAGGTGCGGTCATGCCGCCAACATCCCGCCCGACCAGGGTCGTTCAACACCACCCACACTCGTACAAACCAACTGTACGAGTCCACTCCCTGGACAGGCGTGGTCACCGTCCGTGAGGCTTCCTCCGGGGAGGTGACCGCCATGGTGAGTGCCGACGACAGCGGTGACGGCGAGGTCGAGCCGGACGACAACCTGCGCTGCTTCGGCGAGACGGTCAAGGCCTCCCGCAAACGCGCCGGCCTGACCCAGGAGCAACTGGCTCCGCTGATCGGTTACTCGGTCCAGTACGTCGGCTCGGTGGAGCAGGGCCGCCGCCACCCGTCGCAGAAGTTCGTGAACAAGACGGAAGCGGTCCTGGACACCTTCGGCGTCATCGACATCGCCGCGAAGCAGCTGACGCGGCGGCGCGGCCTGGCGACGTGGTTCCGGCGGTGGGCGGAGCTGGAGGAGGTGGCCGTCACCCTCAATACGTACGAGTGCCGGTCCGTACCGGGCCTGCTCCAACCGGAGTCCTACGCCCGCGCCCTCATCGACAACGTCCCGCCGCTGGCCACCCCCGAGGAGGCGGAGGCCCGTGTCGCGGTCCGCCTGGAGCGGCAGAAGCTGCTGCACCGCACCCCGTACGCGCTCTTCAGCTTCGTCATCGAGCAGGCGCTGATCGAGCGGCGCACGGGCGGGCCGCAGGTCACGCGGGAGCTGATCGACCGCCTCCTGGAGTGGGGGGAGCTCCCCAACGTCGACATCCAGGTCATGCCGCTCGTCCAGCCGGTGCACGCGGGCACCGACGGCCCCTTCCGACTCCTGGAAACCGATGAACACGAGTGGCTGGGCTACAGCGAGGGACAGAAGACGGGCCAGGTCATCACCGACCCGAAAGCCATCAGCGTGCTCCACCAGCGGTATGCCAAACTTCGCATCCAGGCCCTCAATCCTGCTGACAGCACGGGCCTGTTGATGCGAATGCGAGGTTCCCTGTGAACAGCTCCGACTTGCGGTGGTTCAAGAGCAGCTACAGCGGGAGCCAGGGCGACAGCTGCGTCGAGGTCGCCCTCTCCTGGCACAAGTCCACGTACAGCGGAAGCGAGGGCGACGACTGCGTCGAGGTCGCCGCCTGCCCCGGTGCCGTGCACGTCCGGGACTCCAAGGTGACGGCCGGCCCCGAACTGGCCGTCACCCCGGGTGTCTGGACCGCGTTCCTGGGCGGCGTCACCGCCACCCGCTGAACGGCGGCGCGGCTACCGCTCCCCGGTCTCCTCCTCGCCGGGGAACCGGGCGAGCGGGGCCTCGCGCTCGAAGAACGTCTTGGCGCGGGTCAGTGCGCGCTCGTCGTCCCGGACCTGGCCGGGGCGGGAGCCGTTGCCGAGCAGGACGCCGCCGAAGCGCATGCCGAGGTAGGCGGCGGTGTTGTTGAGGCTGGTGATCAGCCCGTCGGCGGTGGCCTCGTTCTCCTCGGCCATCACCGTGACACCCCACAGCGTGCCGCCCGCCATCCGCTTCTTGAAGTCCAGGCCGGGGACGCCCAGCCAGCCGGACCAGTAGTCGAGATAGCGCTTGGTGTTCGCGGAGACCGTGTACCAGTACAGGGGCGAGGCGATCACGATGTCGGTGGCCTCCAGGGTGAGCCGGCGCAGCTCCTCTTCGCGCTCGGTCACGGGCCAGGTCCCGTCCTCGTGCCGGCCGTCCTGGAAGTCGGGCAGCGGGTCCTGCGCGAGGTCCACCCAGCGCTGCGGAACGCCGGCGGGCAGCTGCTCGGCCGCGGCCCGGGCGAGTATTTCGGTGTTGCCGTCCGGGCGCGAGCTGCCGAGGACGAAGAGGAAGGAGCGGTCGGCGTCGGTAAGTCTGTCGGTCGTCATGTGGCATGCAACTTCCGCTGTTTGCGGAGCCATTCCGTCCGCGTGCGGGCGGCCGGGCCGGGCGAAATCCCCTCGACGGCGGGACCGGCTGCCGGGGACCATGACGGCCGGACGGATCGAGGGGACGGAACGGGCATGTCCGCAGCACGGCAACAGGACGAGGACCACTGGGATGCGCTACCGGCGGGGATTCGCGCGCAGGTCGACGGGTACGTCCTCCAGGACTCTCTTCTGCCGGCCGTCAAGCTCGTGTGGGACGCCGGGCGCGCCCACGGCATCGGCCTGCACGAGGCCGAGATGGTGGTCCACGAGCGGTACGTCTTCCACGGCGACCGGATCGCCCGTACCCCCGAGAGTCCGCTGGACCTGGAGTCCCTGACCGTCCTCACGAGCGGCCTGCCGGGACGGGTGGCGGCGATCGAGGCCGTCTGGGACGGGGACACGGTCCACGGCTGGTTCGTGAACCTCCTGGCGATCACCGACGACCCCGCCGGGGAACGGCACCTGGCCACCGTCCACAACCGCCGGGACCGCGACCCGGCCGAGGCCGCCACCGAGGCGGGCCGCGCCCTGGCGGACCACCTCGCCGTGCCGTTCCACTTCCCCGACCCGGACGACCCGGGCTACGACGCCCCACGATGGCGGCCCTGAGAGGACCGACCCCGTGCCCGGACAGCGCAGGCGCAAGCAGAGGCGGCAGCGGCACGACGAGCGGCACCGGCCGGAGAACGTCCCCGGCCGGTGGGAGCCGCTGTTCGAGTCGCAGGAGCATGCGGAGTTGCGGGACTTCCTACGCAGCCTCCGGGCCGCCGGCACCGTCGCCGACCCGGCGCACATCCGGATCGACACGTTCTGCGGCCGCCTCAACCACCCGACGGCCTACCGGGTGAGCGTCTACGTCCCCGACCCGGCCGCCTGATCGAGCGTCACGTGCGGTGCATGCCCGCCGGCCACCGGCCGGCGCCCGGCGTGCGGCGTGCGGCTCCCGTACCTGCGGCGGAACCGGGCCGGGGTCAGCCGACCTTCGGGGTCTTCGGCAGTCCGGCGTCCAGGGCCGAGCCGGCGCCTCCGAGTGAGCTGTCGGTCGCCTGCGTGGCGGAGCCGACCGCGCCCTGGGTCACCGCGACCGCCGTCTTCGCGTCCTGGACGGTCTGCGCGGGGTGGTCGGCGATGTCGACGACCCGGCCGACGAGCGGCGCCGCCCCGGTCGCCGCGGACGGCTCGTCGGCGGCGTGCGCGGCGGGGACGAGTGCGAGGGCTGCGCCGCCGGACAGGACCAGGGCGGCAAGGGTGCGCTTGATGGCAGTCATGCCCGGCCCAACGACCCCGCCACCCCGGGGTCACCACCCGCCCCCCACTTTGGAGTGACGGCAGGAACCGTCGGCGGGAACGCCGGCGGCCCCGGATCGGGGGAATCGGTCCGGGGCCGCGGGGATGACTCGGCGGGATGGTCGGGCTCGGGTGGGTCAGTCCTGGACCACCAGGGCCGGGGTGGACTTCGTCAGGACCTCGCCGCGGAAGAAGGCGGGGCTGCGGCGCTCGGTGACGAACATGATCACCAGGCCGAGGGCGAGCAGGCCGACGCCGATGATGAACACGCTGCCGACGCCGAGGACGGTGGAACCGGATCCGTAGGCCGGGTCCCACATGTCGAAGAGCGTCTTGCAGAAGACCGCGGCCAGGAGGACTCCGCCGAGGACCGGGAAGACGCCCTTGAAGAACAGGTCGCGGGAGGAGCGGCGCAGCTCGGCGCGGAAGTACCAGGCGCAGGCGAAGGCGGTCAGCGAGTAGTAGAAGCAGATCATCAGGCCGAGCGCGAAGATCGTGTCGGTCAGGACGTTCTCGCTGACCAGGGTCATCACCGTGTAGAAGAGCCCGGTGGCGACGCCCGCCATGACGGTGGCGCGGCCCGGGGTCTTGAAGCGCGGGTGGACCTTGGCGTAGGAGGGCGGCAGCGCCTCGTACGTCGACATCGCGAGGACCGTGCGGGCCACCGGGATGAAGGTGGTCTGGAGGGAGGCCGCGGCGGAGGCCAGGACGGCGACGAAGAGCAGGACGCCGAGGACCGGGCCCATCACGGGGCCGGCGAGGGCCGCGAAGACGTTGTCGGAGGTCTCCTCGTTGGCGAGGCCGAGGCCTTCGCCGCCCGAGCCGACGGCCATCTGGGCGGCGACGCCGGTGGCGAGGTAGGAGCCGACGAGGACGACCATCGCGATGAGCGAGGCGCGGCCGGGGGTCTTGGCGGAGCCGGTGGTCTCCTCGTTGGTGGCCAGGCACGCGTCCCAGCCCCAGTACATGAAGATCGAGAGGGAGAGTCCGGCGGTGAAGGCGGCCATGGACTCGACCGCGAAGGGGTTCATCCAGGACCAGGAGAAGTCCAGGCCGGTGTCGAAGGTGCCGGCGGAGGCCTTCTGGAGGGCCATGGCGACGAAGACGGCGAGTACGACGAGCTGGAGGCCGACGAGTGCGTACTGGACGCCCTTGGTGGCGGTCATGCCGCGGTAGCTGATGGCGGTCGCGAGGGCGACCAGGGTCAGGCAGGTGGCGATGTGGACGAGCTTGTTGTCGTCCAGGGCGGCGATCGACGGGTTGTTCGTGATCTCGCCGGCCAGCAGCCAGAAGTAGGAGGTGGCGACGCCCGCGAGGTTGGAGAGGACGATGATCGTGGCGATCACCAGGCCCCAGCCGCACATCCAGCCGATGCGCGGGCCGAAGGCCTTGACGGTCCAGGTGAAGGAGGTGCCGCAGTCCGGCACGGCCTTGTTGAGCTCGCGGTAGGCGAAGGCGACCAGGAGCATCGGGAGGAAGCCGGCGAGGAAGATCGCGGGCATCTGCATGCCGACCTCGCCGGCGGTGGAGCCGAGGGTCGAGGTCAGGCAGTAGACGGGGGCGACGGTGGAGATGCCGATGACGGCGCTGCCCACGAGCCCGACGGACCCCTTGCCGAGGCCCTTGCCGCGAACGTCGCCGTCGGCCACGCCGCTTACCGTGTCTCCGGCCTGAGGCCGAACGTCCAGCTGAGTCATGGGTCAGGACGTTAGATGGTGCGTATTCCACATCTGGAGGATTGAACTCCGGAAGCGAACAGGCCCTGACGCCTTGGAATCCTGAGGGTCGAGCCCTTCCCCGGCGCTCAATGCAAGGGCGACCCAGCCGTCCGGCCCTCAATCAGCAGGCGCGACGAAGAGGCTTTCATCATGCGGAAACCGCAGCCATGCCCGATTTGCGCCATTCCAAACTTTCCGTCGTGACTTTGCGGTGACCTGCGGTAACGCGGTATGCGGCAGACCGGGACGCGGTGTACGGCCGGGGTCGGCCGGGGTCGGCCGGGGGGTTGGCCGCCCTGCTGCCGTGATCGGCGAGACTGTCCCCATGCCCACGGCCGATGAGCTCCTCAGCGCGGACACCGTCACCACCCTCGCCCGCCTCCTCGCGCGCGCCGGCGGCCGCCCGTCCGCGCCCGCCCTGACCGCCCGCGCCACCGCCCTGGACGGGCTGACGTACAGCGGCAGGGTCGCCGCCGTGCGCGACGCGGTCCTCGCCGACCTCCCCGAGGACTGGCCGGCCTTCGAGGCCGTCGTGCGCGCCGCCCTCACCGAGCCCGGCTTCGAGGGCTGGATGACCTTCCCCGTCAACGAGGCTGTCGCCGTCCGCGGGCTGCAGGTGTTCGAGCCCGGGCTGGAGCTGCTGCACGCCCTCACCCCCCGGCTGACCGCCGAATCCGCCGTACGCCCCTTCCTGCGCGCCGACCCCGACCGCGCCCTGGCCGTCATACGGAAGTGGACGGACGACCCGGACCCGCACGTGCGGCGCCTGGCCAGCGAGGGGACCCGCCCCCGGCTGCCGTGGGCCCCGCAGCTCCCCGCCTTCGTCGCCGACCCTCGCCCCGCCCTGCCGGTGCTGGACGCCCTCTACCTCGACGAGTCCGAGTACGTCCGCCGCTCCGTCTCCAACCACCTCAACGACATCAGCCGGGACCACCCCCTCCTCGCCGTGGAGACCGCGGCCCGCTGGCTGGCCGCGCCCGCCGACACTACGGACCGCGTCGTCCGGCACGGCCTGCGCACCCTGGTCAAGGCCGGCCGGCCCGAGGCGCTGACCCTCCTCGGGCACGCCCCGGACGTACCGGTCACCGTGCGCGGGCCGGTGGTGACCACCCCACGGGTGGCCGTCGGCGAGTACCTCGTCTTCGACTACGCCGTCACCAACACCGGCGAGCTCCCGGCCGAGCTGGTGATCGACTACGTCGTGCACCACACGAAGGCGAACGGCACCCGCACCCCGAAGGTCTTCAAGCTCCTCACCCGCCCGCTGGCCCCCGGCGAAACCCTCGGCGGCACCAAGCGGCACTCCTTCAAGCCGATCACCACCCGCCGCTACCACTCCGGCGAACACCTGGTGCAGCTCCAGGTCAACGGCCGCGTCCGCGGGGAGGCCGTCTTCTCCCTGGACGCCGGCTGACCCGCGCGACCGGCTCCCGCCCGGCCGCGGGCTACGTCGTCCAGACGATCGACTGGATCTCGCTGTAGGCGTGCAGGGCGTACGAGCCGACGTCACGGCCGACCCCGCTGCGCTTGAAGCCGCCGAAGGGGGCCTCCATGTTGCGCCCGACGGTGTTCACGCCGACCCCGCCCGCGCGCAGCCGCCGCGCCACGCGGAAGGCGCGTGCCGCGTCGCCGGACCACACGTAGGACAGCAGCCCGAAGTCGCTGTCGTCGGCCAGCCGGACCGCTTCGTCCTCGCCGCCGTCGAAGGGGACGACCACGACGACCGGGCCGAAGATCTCCTCGCGGACCACCCGCATGTCGTTCGTGCAGTCCACGAGCAGGGTCGGCGCCACGTAGAAGCCGCGGCCGTCCCCGACCACGGGGCGCTCGCCGCCGTACGCGATCCGTGCGCCCTCCTTCCGGCCCAGCTCGACGTACGACTCCACGCGGTCGCGGTGCGCCGCCGAGATGACCGGGCCGACGACCGTCCCGGCCGCCGCCGGGTCGCCGACCTTCATGAAGGCGAGGTAGCCGGTGAGCTTGTCCACCAGCTGTCGGTAGACCGACCGGTGGACGATCACGCGCGTGGGGGCGGTGCAGATCTGCCCGGAGTAGAAGGAGAAGGTGGTGCCGATCCCCGAGACCGCCGCGTCCAGGTCGGCGTCCTCGAAGACGATCGCCGCACCCTTGCCGCCGAGTTCCATCAGCTGCCGCTTCATCGTCCGGCCGCAGACCTCGGCGATGCGCTGCCCGACGGCCGTCGAGCCGGTGAAGGACACCATGTCCACGTCCGGCGAGTCGACGGCGGCCTCGCCGACCGCCACCGACTGGCCGTTCACCACGTTGACGACGCCCGCCGGGACGCCGGCCTCGTGCAGTGCCTCGGCCATCCTGAACACCGACAGCGGGTCCTGCGGGGCGGGCTTGACCACCACCGTGTTGCCCATGGCCAGGGCCGGGGCCACCTTGCCGGCCGGGTTCGCCCACGGGTTGTTGTAGGAGGTGATGCAGGTGACGACGCCGACCGGCCGGCGGACCTCCAGCGCGCCCAGGATGCTCGCCCCTCCCATCGGGCCGGCCTCGGTGACCTGGGGCGGCAGCCCCTTCTCGACCGGCTCCAGGGCGCCCTTGGCGTACCGGCGGAAGCGTGCGACGCCGACGCCGACCTGCATGCCCCGCGCGATGCCGGTCGGGGCGCCCGTCTCGGCGCGGGCCAGCGCCGACCACGGTTCGAACTCGCGCTGCATGATGTCCGCGGCCCGGTCGAGGATCGCCGCCCGTTCCTGCGGGGTGGTGCGCGACCAGCTGCCGAAGGCGTCGGCCGCGGCTCGGGCGGCGTCGGCGACCTGTTCGCGGGAGGCCTCCGGTGCGAGTCCGACCACCGACTCGTCGGCCGGGTTGACCACCTCGTAGTGGCCGCCGGCCGGCTCCACCCACTCGCCGCCGATGTAAAGGGGTTGTGTGTTCACCTGGTGCTCACCGTCCGGGTGTCGCGGCCCGAGCGCAGCACGACGCCGGGGACGGCGCCCGTGATCTGATCGTCGCGGATGGTCTCCACGCCGTTGACCCGTACCGAGACGACGCCGATGGCGCGCGCGTCCAGGCGGGGGCTGTCGCCGGGCAGGTCGTGGACGAGGGTGGCCGGTCCCGCCTCGATGCGGTCGGGGTCGAAGAGGACCAGGTCGGCGTGGTAGCCCTCGGCGAGCCGGCCGCGCTCGCGCAGGCCGAACAACCGGGCCGGGTCGTCGGTGAGCATCCGTACGGCCTGTTCCAGCGGCAGGAGCTTGCGGCCGCGCAGGCAGTCGCCGAGGAAGCGGGTTGTGTACGGGGCTCCGCACATCCGGTCCAGGTGCGCGCCGGCGTCGGAGCCGCCCAGCATGACGTCCTCGTGCTGCCAGGTCTCGGCGCGCAGGGCCCAGGTCGCCGGGTCGTTGTCGGTGGGCATGGGCCAGAGCACGGTGCGCAGGTCGTCGTTGGCGCAGATCTCGACGAGGCACTGGAAGGGGTCCTGGCCGCGTTCGGCGGCGATGTCGTCGACGACCCGTCCGGTGAGTCCTTCGTTCTCCTTGCTGTAGGTGTCGCCGATGACGTACCGGCCGAAGTTCGCCAGGCGGCGGAAGACTCCGGCTTCCTTGCTGTCGGCGCGGCGCAGCATCTCGGCGCGGACGTCCGGGTCGCGGAGCCTGACGATCCGTTCGGGGACGGGCAGGCCGAGGACGTCGCCCCATCCGGGGATGAGGTTCAGTGCGCAGAAGGTGCCGAGGGACATGTTCATGGGGGTGAGGATCGGCATGGTGAGGGCGACGATGCGGCCGCCGGCCTTGCGGGCGCGTTCGCTGGGGACCAGCTGGCGCGGGACGCGTTCGGGGACGGCCGCGTCGATGGTGAGGACGTTCCAGTTCAGGGGCCTGCCGGCGGCGGCGCTCATGTCGACGAGGAGGTCGATCTCCTCGTCGGCGAACTGGTCGAGGCAGCCGGCGACGATCGCTTCGAGCTGGGTGCCCTCGTGTTCGGCGACGGCGCGGGACAGCGCGAGCAGTTCGGCGGCCTTGGCGTGCCGGGAGGCGACGGGGGCGCCCGCGCCGTCGGAGTGGGTGGCGGACTGGGTGGTGGACAGGCCCCAGGCACCGGCGTCCATGGCGTCGTGGAGGAGGTCGAGCATCTGCCGCATCTGCTCGGGGGTGGGCTGTCCGCCGACGGCCGCCTCGCCCATGACGTGGCGGCGCAGGGCGCAGTGGCCGACCATGAAGCCGGCGTTGACGGCGATTCGCCCTTCCAGGGCGTCGAGGTACTCGCCGAAGGTGGACCAGGTCCAGTCGACGCCCTCCTCCAGGGCCGCCAGGGCCATGCCCTCGACCTTGCTCATCATGCGGCGTGTGTAGTCGGCGTCCTCGGGGCGGTCCGGGTTGAGCGGGGCGAGGGTGAAGCCGCAGTTCCCGCCGGCGATGGTGGTGACGCCGTGGTTCATGGAGGGGGTGGCGTACGGGTCCCAGAAGAGCTGGGCGTCGTAGTGCGTGTGCGGGTCGACGAAGCCGGGGGTGAGCACGAGGCCGGTGGCGTCCTCACTGGTGCGGGCCTCCTCGGTGACGGTGCCGGGTGCGGCGATGACGGCGATGCGGCCGTCGCGTATGCCGAGGTCCGCGACGCGGGCGGGGGCGCCGGTGCCGTCCACGACGGTCGCGCCCTTGATCAGGTGGTCGAGCATGGCGTCCTCTCTGCCGGTGTTCGCGCGTTGCGGCCCGTCTCGTGGGGCTCCGCCCGCCTTCAGCCCCGTCGGCGTTTGAGGCGCGGGTCCGGGCAGAGCCCGGTGCCCGGCGGAGCCGGGTTGCCGGGGAGCCACCCCAGACCCCGCGCCTCGAACGCCGGCGAGGCTGGGTGTGCCCCGGCCGGTGGCCGCCCAGCCGGGGCGGGTGCGGGACGGCGGTCCGGGAAGACGCCGTCCCCGTGGATGCCCCCGCAGGGGTCAGGCGGACTGACGGAAGCGGGTCGTGCGGTGGACCGGGTCCGTGTCGATGTGCGGGATCACGTGCTCGCCGATCAGCTTGATCGTGGTCATCGTGTCCTCGTACCCGACGCCGGTCGGCAGGCCGAAGGAGAGCTGGTCGGCACCCGCCTGCTCCCAGCGCTTGCACTGGGCCCGCACCTCCGAGGGGTCGCCGCAGATGAGGAGTTCCTCGGCGATCAGCAGCTCGATGATCTCCGCGTTGTACTCCGGCAGGGTCTCGGGCCACTGGGGGATCGCCTCGGGCCGCGGGAAGGTGTCGTGGTAGCGGAAGACCAGTGACTGGAAGCGGTTCATGTGGGCGTTGACGGCGATCTCGACGGCCTTGTCGTGGGTCTCGGCGCAGATCGCGGTGGAGGTGACCATCACGTTGTCGTTGACGAAGGCGCCGATGGCCTTCGCCTCCCTGACGGCCGTCTTGTACTGGTCGAGCACCCACTCCATGTCGGAGACCTTCTGCACGCTGAAGCCCAGCACGCCGAGGCCCTTCCTGGCCGCCATCGCGTAGGAGGAGGGCGAGCCGGCGGCGTACCACATGGCCGGGTGGGCCTTGCCGTACGGCTTGGGGAAGACCTTCCGCGGCGGCAGCGACCAGTGCTTGCCCTGGAATCCCTCGTACTCCTCCTGGAGGAACATCTTGGGGAATTCCGCGATGGTCTCCTCCCAGATCTCCTTGGTGGCGTTCATGTCCTCGATGCCCGGCAGGAAGCCGAGTATCTCGTGGCTGCCGGCGCCGCGGCCGGTGCCGAACTCGAAGCGGCCCCTGGAGAGGTGGTCGAGCATGGCGACCTTCTCGGCCACCTTGACGGGGTGGTTCACGGGGGCGAGCGGGTTGAAGATGCCGGAGCCGAGGTGGATGCGCTCGGTGGCGTGCGCGAGGTAGCCGAGGAACACCTCGTTCGCCGACAGGTGCGAGTACTCCTCCAGGAAGTGGTGCTCGGAGGCCCAGGCGTACTTGAAGCCGGACTTGTCGGCCTGGATGACGTACTCGGTCTCCTCGACCAGCGCCTTGTGCTCTGCCTCGGGGTCGACCCTGGACCGCGCCTCAGGCACGTATCCCTGCACGAAGAGCCCGAATTCCAAGGGGTTCACCGTCCTTCGGTTTCTGACGTTGCGTCAGATTTGATGTCCTGACTGTTCCACCGCCGGACCCGGAGCGTCAATACCTGACGCTCCATCAGCTCCGCTGCGGCTACAGGACGCTGACGCCCGCCATCCAGCCGCCGTCGATGACGAACGGCTGGCCGGTGATGTACGAGGAGTCGTCTCCGGTCAGGAACAGCGCCAGCCGGGCCACCTCCTCCGGCTGCCCCACCCGCCCCATCGGCACCACGCGCCGGTAGAGCTCCGCCATCGCGTCCCGGGCCTCGTCGGTCATGTTCTCCGGGTCCAGCAGGCCCGGATTGGCCATCGGGGTGTCCACCGCGCCCGGGCACATCGCGTTGACCCGGATCCCCTTGGCGGCCAGTTCCAGCGCGGCCACCCGGGTCAGGCCCAGGATCGCGGCCTTGGTCGCGGCGTAGGTGCCGACGTAGGCCATGCCCGTCAGGCCGGTGTAGGAGGAGGTGTTGACGATGGTGCCGCCGCCGGCCGCCTCGATCTCGGGCGCCACCGTCTTGATCCCGAGGAAGGCGCCGACCTGGTTGACCTGGACCACCTGCTGGAACTCCTCCAGCGGGGTCGAGGTCAGCTCGTTGAAACGCAGGATGCCCGCGTTGTTGACCAGGCCGTCGATCCGGCCGAAGGCCTCCTTCGCGGCGGCGACGGCCGCCGCCCAGTCCTCCTCCCGGCTCACGTCCATCCGTACGTACCGGGCCCGGTCCTCGCCGATCTCCTTGGCCACGGCCGCGCCCTGCCCGTCCAGTACGTCGCCGAGGAGCACCTTGGCCCCCTCGGCGGCGAAGAGGCGGGCCTCCCGCTCGCCCTGGCCGCGCGCCGCACCGGTGACGATGACGACGCGCCCTTCCAGCTTGCCCATGCCGTATCCCCTAGCCGTTGAGGTGGGGGGCCACTTCGGCCCCGAAGGCGGTGATCTGGTCGACGAGTTCGGCGCGGTCGCGGCTGCGGAAGCGGACCTGGATCTGGTCCACGCCGATGGCCCCGTACTCCCTCAGGGACTCCGCGATCGCCTCCGGCTTGCCGGTGAGGGTGCGGCGGCCGGTGTCCCAGCCGGGCTCGCCGACGTACAGCGCCTCGGTGATCGCACCGACCTCGAAGGGCCCTTCCACCCCGGCCTCGGCGCGCAGCGCGCGGATCCGGGCGATCTGCGCCGGGAGCCGGTCGCGCGGGTCGCCCTGCGGGAGCCAGCCGTCCCCGCGGACCGCGGCCCGGCGGACGGCGGCGGGCGAGGAGCCGCCCACCCAGACGGGTATCCGCTCCTGGGCGGGCCGGGGCAGCTGCCCGAGGTCCCTGAAGGAGAACAGCTCGCCCTCGAACTCCGGGTACTCCTCGGGCCCGAGCGCCGCCCGCAGCGCGTCCAGGGTCTCGTCGAGGACGGGTCCGCGGCGCGCGAAGTCCACGCCGAGGACATCGAACTCCTCCCGCACGTGCCCGGCGCCGACGCCGAGGACCAGCCGGCCGCCGGAGAGGTGGTCGAGGGTCGCGTACTGCTTGGCGCTGACCAGCGGGTGGCGCAGGCCGAGGACGGCCACGTGGCTCAGCAGCCGCACGCGCTCGGTGATCCCGGCGAGGAAGGACAGCGTGGCGACCGGGTCGTACCAGACGGTGCTCATGGGCCCCGCGAGCCGCCGCGGGATCGCCACGTGGTCGCAGGTGGCCACGTACCCGAAGCCGGACCGGTCGGCGGCCCGCGCGATCTCGGCGAGATCGGCGGCGGTCGCCGACGCCTCCCAGGGTTCGGCGTAGATGGTGCTCTGCGACTGGACCGGGAGCTGCATCCCGTAGACCAGCCGGCCTTCCTCGAACACGCGCGCCATGGCGGACCCGCCTCGCCTTCGTCTGCCGATCGTCATATCGGTGCCGGGCCATCGTGATACCTGACGGCCCGTCAGACAAGAGGCAGTGGACATTCGGCGGGACGGCCAGCGCCGATGCCGGCCGGTTCCTCTACGCGCCCTCCTGGGCACGGTCGAGGCGGACCGCGCTCGGCCCGGCACGGCGGAGCACCTGGCCGCCCTGCCGGGCGTCGCCACCACCTCCCCCAAGCGGTGGGAGGGCGAGCCGGTCCGCGTCCTGGGTCTCGGCGACTGGGCGGCGGGGCCGTCAGAAGCCCTCCGGGCCCATCGCGATGACCGGCTTCGCCGCCGGGTCCAGCATCTGGAGGACCTTCCGCATGGCGTCCTTCGGGATGCCGACGCAGCCCTGGGAGGGGCCGTCGTGGTCCACGTGGAGCCAGATGTTGCCGCCCTTCTCCTCACCGTCCGGCATGACCGGGTCCAGCGGGGAACGGCCCGGCCGGCGGTTGAAGTCGATGGCCACGACGTAGTCGAAGGACCCCACCAGCGACTCCCCGTTCACCCCGCGCCCCGTGGCGACGAAGCCCCGGTCCTCGTCGTACGGGAGGCGCGTGCCCGGCGGCGCCGACAGCAGGCCGCCCGCGTCGGTCAGCGTGAACACGCCCTGCGGCGAGGTCAGGTCCCCGTACGTGCGGTCCTCGGACCACCCCCGGGCCCCGTTGCGCGCCGGCCAGCTCTCGACCTTGACCCAGTCGGTCCCGGCGTCCGGCCGGGTGTAGAAGGCGGCCGTGGACTCGGAGGAGTCCGCCGCCCTGCCGGTGACGAGGATCAGCTGCCGGGACTCGGCCGGGATCCTCGCCAGGGTCTGCGCGCTGATCCCGGTCAGGCCCTGGAGGGGCGAACGTACCGGCAGATCGGCCGCCGTCCGGTCCGCGGGCTGCGGGCGGGAGTCCGTGCGGGCCTGCGCCGCGCCCGCGGCTCTGTCGGAGTCCTGGGCGACGTACACCCATCCGGCCGTGAGGGTCACCAGGCCGAGGGTGGCGGCGAGGAGCGCGCGACGGGCCGTACGGCGGGACGTACGGCATGACGTACGGGCGGGGCGGGAGCGTGCTCGGGCGTGCTTGCTCATTCAACCGACCGTACCTCAACACACCATCAGTCCCGGTTTGTCCGCGATGTGTGCTGCGCGCGCCACGCCGGGCGCCGGATCGATCACCGGACCGGCGTTCGACGCCGTTCGGCCCCCGCGGGGCGGGCTCGGCCGAGGGGGACGAAGGGGACGCAAGCCCGGTCCCCGGAGCCGATCATCGACGTACCCTGAATCGATGAGGCGAACCCCACGTCACGCGGCGCGCGTTGTCATCCTGTCCCCCACCGGCTCGGTGTTCCTCTTCCGCGAGAACAACGTGGAGGTGGGCATCCACTGGCTTCCGCCCGGCGGCGGGATCGACCCCGGCGAGAGCCCCGAGGACTGCGTGCGGCGCGAGCTGCGCGAGGAGACCGGCTGGACCGACCTGGAGCCGGAACGGCTGCTGTGCACCTGGGAGCACGACTTCACCCACCAGGGCATACCGGTACGCCAGCACGAGCACATCTACGTCACCACGGGCCCGCACCGCGAACCGGTCCTGGAGGCGCCCGGCATCCACTGGCAGTGGCTCTCGGCCCGGCGCCTGGCCACCCTCGGCGAACCGGTCTGGCCGCCCCGCCTCTCGGACCTCCTCACGAACCCTCCGGCAGAGCCCGTCCACCTGGGCCTGCTGGCCTGAGCCGGGCGCCGACCGGGGCGGGAGGCGTCGCGCGCGTTCACCACCAGGTGGCCGCACCCCATGGGCCCGTGCGCCGGCGCCACGACCTGCCGGATCCGCCGTCCCCTCACGGCGCGGGGCCGGGAGGACCAGGCCTGTGTCGAGTTGCCCCGTGGAGCAAGGAGCGGCGTTCGGTGCGTGCCCTCGGCGTGCGGGACGAATGTCCTCGTAGCGGAGCTACCAGGGCATTCGGCTCGTGCGCCGAGGGTGCGTGCCGGGCGTCGCGACGCCGCGGGGCAACTCGATACAGGCCCTAGGGTGTAGGGCGCCTACCGGAAGAGGATGTCTCGATGACCACCGCCCCGGGGCCCGCCCACGGTGTCCCCCCGATGCCCGAGCGCAACATCCCCGCGTTGCGGGCGGCGATCGCCGCCCATGCCCCCCAACTCCTGGACGACTTCGAGGCCGACTGGCGGGCGAAGGTCGCCGACACCTACGACATGGGAGCGGCACCGGCATTCCTGGCCCGCTGATGGGGCGAGTACGCCCTCGCCAGGGACCCGCACCTGGACCACCACGTGCGTGATCTGGAACAGCGCGCGGCCGAGTGCGCGGACCCGGACAAGGCCAAGGCCCTGCTGGAGGAAGCTTCACGCATCCACCACCACGTGGCCGCGCTCGGACCCGGCGAGTGAGCGCGGAGCCCACCGGTCCCCCCTGGGCCACGGACTGGACCAAGTCGGCTGCCGAATACCGGGACACACTGCCCGCCGACGTGCGGGACCTGATCATCGATGCGGTCACCGAGCTGAAGACGCCACAGCACCCTTACCGCGACGACCGTCTCGACACGACGAAGGTGAGCATCGAGCCGGTCCGCTCCACCGAACCCCGCGGCGCCCACATGCTCGACTTCGACCGAGGCCACGGCTGGCTGCCGTTCGGGCACGCGCCTCAGCGGGACGGCGGGGCCGTCTGGGCGGTGGCTTCGGCGTAGAGGGAGGACGCGTACTCGCCGAGGATCGTGCTGGTCGAGACGTCGTCGGTGTCGCCGCCCGTGAGGATGCCGACGATCTTGCCGTCGCGGGCGATCCACGCGCTTCCGCTGGTGCCGCCGGGGAAGTCCGCGCAGTCGAAGCGCTGCTGGGTCGCGCTCTCGCGTACGGCGGTCGCGGTGCAGGTACGGGGGATCTTGCGGTCGGCGGGGTAGCCGGTGACGGTGACCTCCTCGCCGGCCCGGCCGGAGGTGTCCAGCACGGCCGCGCCGGTCACGTCCTCGATGGCACGGCCCTGGGCGTCGGGGGCGAGTGTGGCGAAGGCGAGGTCGTAGTCGTCGTCCGTGCCCTCCGCCCAGCGGTCGTCCTCGAAGACCTTCTCGATCTTCCACGTGCCGTACGGGGCCGTGTCGTTGGCGTAGGCCGGGGCGAAGACGGCGGTGCCCCCGCCCTGGTCCCCCGCGAGCAGGCAGTGCCCGGCGGTGATGATGAGGTTGCGGCCGGGGCTCTGCACGACGGTGGCGGTGCAGAAGTGGTCGCTGTCCAGGCCGTTGGTGAACAGGGCCCCGGTGAAGGCGGCGGGCCCGCCGGGCGGGGGCGTCACGGCCGGCGGCAGGGTGGTCCCGGGCGACGAGGACAGCTGGGGTTCCCGCACGTGGGAGCGTGACGGGGCCGGCGCCGGGAGGGAGGACTGCGCGGCCTTCGCCCGCGCGGGCGCGGTCGCCTCGGGGGGCGGCGCGAGCTTCGCGACCGCCGCGGAAGCCCCCACGGCCGCCACCGCGCACAGGACCGCCGTCACGACGTTCCGCTTGTCCACCGGCATGATGATCCTTCCGCTTTGCCCTGCGAAGCATGCCTTGGCCCGGGGGCCGGGTGCAAGGCGCGGGGCGACCCCTGCGTAGCCGGACCGTCACCGCCGGCAGGCAGCACGGATCCGCCAACTCAAGGCAGGTGAAGGAGCTTTCGTGCCGAGCCGACCGTCATCGCCCCGGTTCTCGCCGCCCCGCCGCCGCAGGGGGCCGCACGGGCCGGCCTCCACGGCCCGTGCGGCCCTCGCGCCGGCCGGCTGCCGTCAGGCCGCCGAGCCCGGTCCCGCCCAGAGGCCGTCCGGGGTCAGGCCGAGCAGGTCGATCGCGTTGCCGCGCACGATGCGGTCCACCACGTCCGGGGCCAGGTGGCCCATCTGCGCTTCTCCGACCTCGCGGGACTTCGGCCAGGTCGAGTCGGAGTGGGGGTAGTCGGTCTCGTAGAGGACGTTGCCCACCCCGATCGAGTCGAGGTTCCGCAGGCCGAAGGCGTCGTCGAAGAAGCAGCCGAAGACGTGCCCGGCGAACAGCTCCGACGGTGGACGGAGGACCTTCTCCGCGACCCCGCCCCAGCCGCGGTTCTCCTCCCAGACGACGTCCGCGCGCTCAAGGATGTACGGAATCCAGCCGATCTGGCCCTCCGCGTACATGATCTTCAGGTTGGGGAAGCGTTCGAACTTGCCACTCATCAGCCAGTCGACCATGGAGAAACAGCAGTTGGCGAAGGTGATGGTGGAGCCGACCGCCGGCGGGGCGTCCGCCGAGGTGGACGGCATGCGGGAGGAGGAGCCGATGTGCATGGCGATGACCGTGCCGGTCTCGTCGCACGCCTGGAGGAAGGGGTCCCATTCGTCGGTGTGGATCGACGGCAGGCCCAGGTGCGGGGGTATCTCCGAGAAGGCGACCGCGCGCACGCCCCGGGCCGCGTTGCGGCGGACCTCGGCGGCGGCGAGGCGGGCGTCCCAGAGCGGGATCAGGGTGAGCGGGATCAGGCGGCCCCGGGCGTCGGGGCCGCACCACTCCTCCACCATCCAGTCGTTGTAGGCGCGTACGCCGAGCAGTCCCAGCTCGCGGTCCTGGGCCTCGGTGAAGGTCTGACCGCAGAAGCGCGGGAACGTGGGGAAGCAGAGGGCCGACTGGACGTGGTTGACGTCCATGTCGGCGAGCCGGTCGGGAACCGAGAAGGATCCGGGGCGCATCTGCTCGTAGGTGATGACTTCCAGCTTGATCTCGTCACGGTCGTACCCGACGGCGGTGTCGAGGCGGGTGAGCGGCCGGTGCAGATCCTCGTACACCCACCAGTCGCCGATCGGGCCGTCGTCGCCCCTGGCCCCCATGACGGGGGCGAACTTGCCGCCGAGGAAGGTCATCTCCTTCAGCGGGGCGCGTACGACGCGGGGGCCGATGTCCTGATACCTGGACGGGAGCCGGTCCCGCCAGACGTTGGGGGGCTCAACCGTGTGGTCGTCCACCGAGATGATCTTCGGGAAGGTCTCCATGGCCAATACGGTAGCGCTGATCTGACGAACCGTCAGCTAGTTGGTCCGTGATCGGTCATGGACGGGCTGACGGGTACACACGAGACAAGGCAGACTGGCCCTTACACCGACGGAAGGCAGGGGGGACGACAGATGGACGGCGTACCGGCCATCCCGCACCCGCGGAACCACCCGGAGGTCCGTACGGCTGCCGCCGCAGCAGAAACCGGTCCCGCGGCCGCCGTCCGCGCCGCCGCAGACCCGGCACGATCCGGCACCACCACCCCCGCCGGCCCGGCGACCCCCGCCGCACCCGCCGGCCCCGCCGCACCCGCCGGCCCCGCCTTCGCCGCCGGACCCTCCACCACCGCCGGAGGCGACACGGCCGCGGGCGGCACCGGCGCAGGCGAGTCCCGGTTCGCCGTCCTCGGGCCCGTCCGGGCCTGGCGCGGCGCCGAGGCCCTGCCCTCCGGCACCCCCCAGCAGCGGGCCCTGCTCGCCGTGCTCCTGCTCCGCGAGGGCCGCACGGCCACCGCCCCCGAACTGATCGACGCCATCTGGGGCGAGGACCCGCCGCAGCAGGCCCTGGCCACCATCCGCACCTACGCCTCCCGCCTGCGCAAGGTCGTCACCCCCGGCCTGCTCGTCACCGAGTCCGGCGGGTACGCCATCCGGCTGCGCTCCGCCGCCACCCTCGACCTCGGCGTCGCCCGCGGCCTCGCCGCCGACGCCGAGACCGCCCGCGCCGCCGGGGACCGCTCCCTCGCCCGCACCCTCCTGACCCGGGCCCTCGACCTCTGGGAGGGCGAGCCCCTCGCCGGCGTCCCCGGCCCGCACGCCGAGACCGAGCGCACCCGCCTGGCCGAATGGCGCCTGCAACTGCTGGAGACCCGCCTCGACCTCGACCTGGAGGTCGGCCACCACGCCGAGGCCGTCTCCGAGCTGACCGCCCTCACCGCCGCCCACCCGCTGCGCGAGCGGCTGCGCGAACTACTCATGCTCGCCCTCTACCGCAGTGGCCGGCAGGCCGAGGCCCTGGCCGTCTACGCCGATACCCGACGCCTGCTCGCGGACGAACTCGGCGTCGATCCGCGCCCCGAACTGGCCGCCCTCCAGCAGCGCATCCTGAACGCCGACACCGACCTGGCCCGCGCCGAGGACCCCGCCCCCGCCGCCGCGACCGCCCACGTCAGGCCCGCCCAACTGCCCGCGACCGTGCCCGACTTCACAGGTCGCTCCGGCTTCGTCGACGAGCTCGGCACCCTCCTCTCCGGCGGCGCCCAGGACCAGGTCATGGCCGTCTCCGCGCTCGCCGGGATCGGCGGCGTCGGCAAGACCACCCTCGCCGTGCACGTCGCGCACGCCGCCCGCCCGCACTTCCCCGACGGCCAGCTCTACGTCGACCTCCAGGGCACCGAGGCCCGCCCCGCCGAACCGGAGGCCGTCCTCGGCTCCTTCCTGCGCGCGCTCGGCACCCCCGACACCGCCATCCCCGACTCCCCCGCCGACCGTGCCGCGCTCTACCGCTCCACCCTCGACGGCCGCCGCGTCCTGGTGCTCCTCGACAACGCCCGCGACGCCGCCCAGGTCCGCCCGCTCCTGCCGGGCACCGCCGGCTGCGCCGCCCTCGTCACCAGCCGGGTCCGCATGGCGGGCCTCGCCGGGGCCCATCTCGTCGACCTCGACGTGATGAGCCCCGAGGAGGCCCTCCAGCTGTTCACCCGCATCGTCGGCGAGGAGCGCGTGCGCGCCGAACGCCAGGCCGCCCTCGACGTCGTCGGCGCCTGCGGCTTCCTGCCGCTCGCCATCCGCATCGCCGCCTCCCGGCTCGCGGCCCGCCGCACCTGGACCGTCTCCGTCCTCGCCGCCAAGCTCGCCGACGAACGCCGCCGCCTCGACGAGCTCCAGTCCGGCGACCTCGCCGTCAAAGCCACCTTCGAGCTCGGCTACGGCCAGCTGGAACCGGCCCAGCAGCGCGCCTTCCGCCTCCTCGGCCTCGCCGACGGCCCCGACATCTCCCTGTCCGCGGCCGCCGCCGTACTCGACCTGCCCGAGTACGACACCGAGGACCTGCTGGAGGCCCTGGTCGACTGCTCCCTCCTGGAATCCGCCGCCCCCGGCCGCTACCGCTTCCACGACCTCGTACGCCTCTACGCGCGTGCCTGCGCCGAACGCGACGAGCAGCCCCCGAGCGGGCGCGACGCGGCCCTGGACCGCCTCCTGGACTTCTACCTGGCCACCGCCTCCGGGGTGTACGCCCTGGAGCGCCCCGGCGACCGGCTGCCCGCGCACCTGTCCGACACCCACTACCCGGGCCTGGTCTTCGCCGAGCCGCGCGCCGCCCTGGACTGGCTGTACACCGAGGCCGGCCCCCTGCTGGCGTGCGTACGGCAGGCGTCCGTACGGGGCGGCGACTCACCCGTCCTGCGCCGGGGCGTGGACCTGCTGTGGGCCGCCAAGGACCTCGCCGAGTCGGGCGCCAACTCCAAGCAGTACGAGTCGGCCGCCACCGCCCTGCGCGACGCCGCCCGGGCCGCCAAGGACCCGTACGCCGAGGGCCGCGCCCGTACCACCCTCACCAACGTCCACCTGGTCGCCGGCCGCTTCGCCGAGGCCGACGACGAGGCCCGCCAGGCGACGGCCCTGGCCCGCGAGGCCGGCGACCCGCTGCCCAGCTGCTGGGCGCCCAACGACCGCGGCATCATCGCCCTCTACGAGGGACGCCACGCGGACGGCGAGCGGTACCTGCTGCAGGCAATCCGCAACTTCCGCGCCGACGGCAACAACGTCGGCGAGGCCAGCGCGCTGTGCAACCTCTCCCGGATCCACGTCGAGCTGGGCCGCCTCACCAGCGCCATAGACCTCGCCCAGCAGGGCATCGCCATCTACGACCGGATGGGGCTGTCACTGCGCCTGGCCAACGGCCGCTACGCGCTCGGCATCGCCCTCACCCAGGCGGGCCGGCTCGGCGAGGCGCTGGCGCAGCTCACCGAGGCCCTGGCCCTCTTCCACGACAACCGGCAGCCGCTGTGGGAGGGCGTGACCCACTTCCGGCTCGCCGTCGCCCATCTCGCGGCGCGCCGGCCGACGCTGGCCGCCGCGCACGCCGAGCAGGCCATCGCGCTGCGCGGCATCGGCGGGGAGTGGCGGCGCGCCACCGTGCTGACCGTGCTGGGCAAGGCGCTGCGCCGGCTGGGGCAGACGGACCGGGCCCGGGCGTGCTGGCGGGACGCGGAGGCCGTGTTCCAGCAGCTCGGTTCGGCCGAGCTGGCCGAGGTGCAGGCCCTGCTGGCCACGGAAATCGCGGCCTGACCTGCATGGACGCGGGCTGAACGAGGCGTTCATCGTTCGTTTATCGCCGAACGGCACGATAGGTGCATCGACCCGGTGCGTCGGGGGACATCCGGGCCGGTTGGAAGGATTGCCCGTTCGGCGGTCATCGGGGGAATCGCCGAACGGGTCCCACCCATCCATCAGGAGAGCCGATGACGACGAACGAGAACCTTCTGCCGAACGACGGCGGCGTCAAGCCGCTCGACAATCACGCCTCGGGCGTCGAAATCGAGACTCTGGACAATCACGCGTCGGGCATCGAGATCAAGCCGCCGACCGAGGACAAGCCGACGGGCGAGGACAAGCCGGCCGGTGAGGCCGCGGGCGAGGAGATCCAGACGCTGGACAACCACGCGTCCGGTCCGCGCCCGTAGCGAACGCACGACGGACGGGGGAGCCCACGGGGGAGTACGGGGCTCGGGGGGAGCAACGGGGGAACGGCGGTCGCGGTGGCCCGGAGGGGAGCCACCGCGACCGCCGCACCCGTATGCCCGGCCGGAAGCGGCGGGCCCGGCATAGGCTGGGGGCGTGTTCTCCTCCCACGGGCCGAGCGTCCGCGAACTGGCAGTGCAGGGCCTCTCCTCCGTGGAGCGGGGTTACGACCTGCTCGCGCCGAAGTTCGACCACACCCCCTTCCGCACCCCTGACCGGATGCTCGACGCGGTCGAGGAGACCCTTGCCCGGCAGCGGGAGGGCGGCTTCGGCTCCGGCCTGGACGTGTGCTGCGGCACGGGCGCCGGGATCGGCATGCTGCGGAGGCTGTGCCGGGACCGGGTCACCGGGGTGGACCTCAGCGCGGGCATGCTCGCCGAGGCCGGGCGGGCGCACGCGGGCGACGACCGCGTGGACTTCGTACGGGCCGACGCGCGAGCCCTTCCGGCCGGGCTCGCAGGCCGCTACGACCTGGCCGTCAGCTTCGGGGCCTTCGGCCACTTCCTGCCCGCCGAGCGGCCCGCGCTCTTCTCCGGGGTGCACGCGGCGCTGCGCGAGGGCGGCGTCTTCGCCTTCCCGATCGGCGCCCCGATCCCGGTCAGCTCACCGGTGTGGTGGGCGGTGGCCGCCTTCGACGCCGTGATGCGTGTGCGCAACGCGGTGTGGTGGCCGCCGTTCGTCATGTACTACCGGACCTTCCCGCTGGGCGGGGTGCGGGCGGACCTGCGGGCGGCGGGCTTCACGGTGGAGACGGTTCCGCTGGAGCGGTTCGGCCGGCTTCCCGGCGGCGCCCCGCGCTGGCGCCTGGTCCTGGCCCGCCGGTCGTAGGGGATCGCCGGGGCTTGGCGGAACGCCTGCGTCACCATCAGGACACCGGGCACAATCCGTGAGGAACCGTCAGGCAGCCCGCGCAGCACCCTCATTCACTGGAGCAGCCGGTGTCGTCACAGGAAATGCTCGTCACGATCACCCCCCAGCAGGCCGCCTACGGAGTGATCCTCCCCGTGGAACTGCCGACCGGTACGGTCCGGCTGCGCATACCGCCCTGCCGGCACGGGGACCTCGTCAAGGTCCGTGTCGGTGCCGAGGAGATGCGCTTACGCGTCCACGTCTCCGGAGCGGGCGCGGCCTGGATCGCGGGCGCCGGGGGCATCGCTCCCCCGTCGGCCGGCGCCGCCCCGACGGCCGTGCAGCAGCCCGCCCCGGCCCCGCAGACGGGTGGCGGGCGCGGCTGCCTGGCGGGGCTCGCCGTCGCCGCGGTCCTGGTCATCGGCTTCTTCGTGCTGAGCGACGGCGACGACGGCTCGGACGCCAAGCCCTCCGCCGATTCCACGCCCACCTGGTCCCCGTCGCCGCCCTCGCCGTCGCCCCCGGAGGCCTCCGAGACCCCGTACGACTCCGAACCGAGCGCCGAAACGAGCACCGAACCGAGCGCCGAGCCGAGCCCCGAGCCCACCCCCTTCGACCGCGGCACCTGCCTCAACGGACAGCTCCCTGACTCCACGACGCCCCGCAGCGTCAGCGGCGTCGAGGAGGTCCCCTGCTCGGCGTCCGACGCCCACTACCGGGTGATCGAGAACATCCCCGGCACCTCGGACCTGAACAGCTGCAACGACAATCCGAAGACCCAGTACGCCTTCTCCTACCGCTACATGCGCGGCTCCCTCGTCCTCAACCAGTACGTCTACTGCCTGGTCGGCATAGGCTCCTACGCCCGCTGACCCAAGGGCGCGCGACGCGGGACAATCGGGTTCGTGGTCATGCACTGCACGTGGCCTGGTCCGGGCTGTGTGCCTACGACCTCCCGCCGGCAGCGTGAAGCAGTCGGTCAGCGACGCCTGACGCTCCGGGGGCTGGCCGTCGGCGGGGTCAGGTGCGGGCGCGGAGTTCGCGTTTGAGGATCTTGCCGCTCGCGTTGCGGGGGAGGTCGGGGACGAACTCGACCGCCCGGGGGACCTTGTAGTTGGCCATCTCGCGCCGGGACCAGGCGATCAGGTCGTCGGCGGTGAGGGTGGAGCCGGGGCGGCGGACGGCGTAGGCCTTGCCGACCTCGCCGAGGCGCGGGTCTGGGATGCCGACGACCGCGACGTCGGCGATGTCCGGGTGCAGGCCGAGGAGTTGCTCGATCTCCGCCGGGTAGGCGTTGAAGCCGCCGACGATGAACATGTCCTTGATCCGGTCGGTGATGCGCAGGTTGCCGCGCTCGTCCAGCACGCCCACGTCGCCGGTGAGCAGCCAGCCGTCCGGGGTGATCGCCGCCGCCGTGCCGTCGGGGTCCTCGAAGTACCCCTGCATGACGTTGTGGCCGCGGACGGCGATCTCGCCGGCGGTGCCGGCCGGAAGGGGCCATCCGGCGCCGTCCAGGATCGCCACCTCGGTGTCCGGGATGGCCCGGCCCGAGGTGGCGGAGACGGTCTCGGCGGGGTCGCCCCGGCGGCACATGGTGACGATGCCGCCCGCCTCGGAGAGGCCGTAGGCGGTGAGGACGGTGGCGATGCCCAGTTCGCCGCGCAGCCGCTCGACGAGCCGGAGCGGGACCACGGCGGCGCCGGTGACGACCAGGCGGAGGGCGGACAGGTCGTGGTGGCCGCGCTGGGGGTGGTCCAGGAGGGACTGGTGCAGGGTGGGCGGCCCGGGGAGTACGGAGATCCGCTCGGCGGCGACGTTGGCGAGGACGGTGTCGACGTTGAAGACGGGCTGCGGGACCATCGTCGCCCCGCGCATCAGGCAGGCGATGATCCCGGCCTTGTAGCCGAAGGTGTGGAAGAAGGGGTTCACGATCAGGTAGCGGTCGCCCTCCCGCAGCCCGGCGAGTTCGCTCCACACGGCGTAGCAGCGCAGGGACTGGGCGTGGGTGATGACCGCACCTTTGGGGCTGCCGGTGGTGCCGGAGGTGAAGATGATGTCGGAGGGGGCGTCGGGGCTGACGGCCTCGGCGCGCTCGCGGACCGCCTCCGCCGTGATCCGGTCCCCGCCGGCGAGGAAGTCCTTCCAGGTGCGGAAGGTGTCGGGGGCGTCCTCGGCGAGGACGACGACCTCCTCCAGGTGCGGCAGCCCCGGCAGGGGCCCGCGGCCGGGCCCTTCGGCGGCGGCCCGGCGCAGCGAGGCGACGTAGGAGGTGCCGAGGAAGGTGCCGGTCACGAAGAGCAGCCGGGCCCGGCTGCGCCGGAGGACGTACGCCGCTTCCGTGCCCTTGAAGCGGGTGTTGAGGGGGACCAGGACGGCGCCCGCGGAGACGGCGCCGAGGGCGGAGACGATCCAGTCCAGGGTGTTGGGGGCCCAGACGGCGACCCGGTCGCCCGGTTCGGCGCCGGCGGCGACGCAGGCCGCCGCGGCCCGCTCGACGCGCTCCCCGAGCTGCGCGTAACTGATCCGGGTGCGCCCGTCGACGACGGCCTCGCGGTCGGCGTACCGTGCCGCCGCCGACCGGACGAGCCCCGCGACGGTGCGCCAGCGCAGGTCTCCGCGCGGGTCCTCGAAAGCGCCTCCTCCCACGCCTGCGCCCGCACCTTCACCCGCGGCGTCTTCGCGCAGCCCGTCGTCGCCCATTGCGTGCCACCCTCCCGCGAACCCAGTAGCTGACTATCCGTCAGATTAGCTGTAGCCTTCGCGGCTGTCAGCACTGGCGCGCACCCGGAGGTGGCGATGGCGGCAACGCTCAAGGACGCTACGGCGATAGTCGGCATCGGCCAGACCGCCTTTGCCAGACACCTGCCGCAGTCCGAGAAGGAACTGGCCTGCCGGGCGATCCTGGCGGCCCTGGCCGACGCGGGCATCGACCCGTCCGAGGTCGACGCCTTCTCCTCCTACACGATGGAGGAGACCGACGAGGTGGAGGTCGCCAAGGCCATCGGCGCCGGCGACGTCACCTTCTTCTCCAGGATCGGCTACGGCGGCGGCGGTTCCTGCGCCACCGTCGGCCACCTCGCCTCCGCAGTAGCCACCGGCCAGGCCACCGTCGGCGTCGCCTGGCGCTCCCGCAAACGCGGCTCCGGCCCCCGCCCGTGGAAGAACACCGCCGTCCAACTGCCCACCCCGGGCCAGTGGACCCGGCCCTTCGGCCTGCTCCGCCCCGCCGACGAGATCGCCATGCTGGCCCGCCGCTACATGCACGAGTACGGCGCCACCCGCGACCACTTCTTCAACGTGGCGATGGCCTGCCGCAACCGCGCCAACGAGAACCCCGCCGCGATGATGTACGAACGCCCGCTGACCCGCGAGATGTACATGACCTCCCGCATGATCAGCGACCCGCTCTGCCTCTTCGACAACTGCCTGGAGACCGACGGCGCACTCGCCTGCGTCGTCGTCTCCGCCGAACGGGCCCGCGACTGCCGCCACCGGCCCGTCTACGTCCACTCCGCCGCCCAGGGCCTGCCCTCCCAACACCACGGCATGGTCAACTACTGGAACGACGACCCCCTGTCCGGACCCGCCTGGACCGCGGCCCGCCACCTGTGGAAGCAGGCCGACTTCGGCCCCCAGGACGTGGACGTCGCCCAGATCTACGACGCCTTCACCCCGCTCATCCCGCTCTCCCTGGAGGGCTACGGCTTCTGCGGGCGCGGCGAGGGCGCCGCCTTCACCGAGGGCGGCGCCCTGGAGCTCGGCGGCCGGCTCCCCCTCAACACCGGAGGCGGCGGACTCAGCGAGGCCTACGTGCACGGCTTCAACCTGATCAACGAGGGCGTCAAACAGCTGCGCGGCGTCTCCACCGCCCAGGTGCCGGACGCCGCGACCTGCCTGGTCACGGCCGGCGAAGGCGTCCCCACGTCCGCGATCCTGCTGAGGAGCTGACCGATGACCACCACGTCCGAAGCGGCCGCGGCCCCCGGGACGGGGGGCCTGCTCCTGCCCGTCCCCGACGAGGACGGCGCCCCCTTCTGGGAGTACGCCGCCCGCGGCGAACTGCGCGTCCAGGCCTGCACCGGCTGCGGCCGGCTGCGCTTCCCGCCCCGCCCCTGCTGCCCGCACTGCCGGTCCTTCGACAGCGAGTGGCGCCGCATGAGCGGCCGAGGCCGCATCTGGTCCTACGTCCGGCCCCACCCGCCGCTGCTGCCCGCCTACGCCGCACAGGCCCCGTACAACGTGATCCTCGTCGAGCTCGCCGACGCCCCCCACATCCGGCTCGCCGGAAACCTGGTGGCCTGCGCCGACGCCCCGCTCGACTCCGTCGACCCGGCCCGGCTGCGCATCGGCGCCCGCGTCCACGTGGCCTTCACCGAGCTGGGCGGGATCACCGTGCCGCGCTGGCTCCTGGAGAGGTCATGACCCTGCGCGTCGAACGCGACAAGGCCACCGGGGTCGCGGTCGTCACCCTGGACCGGGAGCACCGGCACAACGCCGTCGACCTGGCCACCGCCGCCGCACTGGGCGAGGCGTGGCGGGAGCTCCGGTTCGCCGGGGAGGTACGGGCGGTCGTGCTCACCGGCGCCGGACCGGCCGCCTTCTGCACCGGCATCGACCGAGGCGTCGACGTGCCGCAGCCCGCCTCCCCCTACTCGGCCGACGACCCGCTCATCGCGATCGGCCCCAAGTCCTGCGACCTGTGGAAACCGGTGGTCACCGCCGTCAACGGCATGGCCTGCGGCGGGGCCTTCTACCTCCTGGGCGAGTCGGAGTTCCTCATCGCCTCCGAGACGGCCACCTTCTTCGACCCGCACACCGCCTACGGGATGGTCAGCGCCTACGAGGCCGTCTACATGGCGCAGCGCATGCCCTTCGGCGAGGCCGCCCGGATGTCGCTGATGGGCACGGCCGAACGGCTCTCCGCCCGCCGGGCCCACGAGATCGGCCTGGTCTCGGAGCTGACCGAGCCGGACGGGCTGCTCCCGGCGGCCCTGCGGGCGGCGCAGACCCTGGCCGGCTTCCCGACGGAGGCCGTCCAGGGCACCGTACGGGCCCTGTGGTCGGCGAAGCAGGCCGCGCTCCAGCAGGCCCTGGCGCAGGCCCCGGCGCTGATCGCCCTGGGGAACCTGCCGCCGGACCGCCAGGCGGACCTGTTCGCGAACCGCCGCCCCGGAACGGAGTTCCGGCTGCGCTGACGCGCCCGTCAGCGGGGCTTGCGGGACTTGCTCACGCCGGGCTTCGGCGTGCTCGTGCTCCCGCTCGTGGAACCGCCGGACGTGGAGCGGGGGGTGGGGGTGCGCGTGGCGGCCGGACCGGAGCTTCGGGTGGTGGGCTTGCCGAGCCGGCAGTTCCTGACGTCCGCCGCGCGCGACGGGTCGTCGAGGGGCACGTCGACCGTGCGGGTCTCGCGGGCCGCCAGGTCCACCCGTACGACCTCGGTGTCCACCGCGGCGCCCGCGGCACCCTCCCGGTGGAGGTCGACCTCGATGGTGGCCCTGCGGTCGAGCCGCGAGGTGAAGCGGAGCGTGGTGGCGGGCCTGTCGCGGCCGGTGCAGGTGACCACGACCACGGTGGCCGGGTCGCCGTCGGGGCTCGCGGAGGCGGAGGCGGTGCGCGCCGCGGAGGCCGTGCTGCCGTTCCCGTGACTGCGGCTCTTCTTCTTGCTCTTTGAGCTGGAGCAGCCGCCTCCACTGCTGCTGCCCTTGCTGCCGCTCTTGCTCTTCCCGCCGCTGCTGCCGCCGTGCGACGAGAACCCCGTCAGTGCGAACACGACGGCGACGAGCACCGCGGTGAACCTGATCCGACGTCCGGACATCATGATGCGACCCCTCCCCCTGGGACAGACGGCCGGTCACGCTACCAGGCGGTCCGGTGGGCACCGCCCGGAGATACGGCGGCGGCCCCGGCCCCCGGGAGGGGGCGGGGCCGACCGGCCGTGCAGGCGGGTGGTGATCAGGCGGCGTCGACGACGCCGGAGGCCGCGATCTCGACCTTGCCCTTGGGGGCGCCGGACTGGGAGCCCAGGGCCTCGATCTTGTCGACGAGCTCCTGGCCCGAGACGACCTCGCCGAAGACGACGTGCTTGCCGTCGAGCCACGAGGTGACGACCGTGGTGATGAAGAACTGCGAGCCGTTGGTGTTGCGGCCGGCGTTCGCCATCGACAGCAGGTACGGGCGGTCGTGCTTCAGCTGGAAGTTCTCGTCCTCGAACTTCTCGCCGTAGATGGACTTGCCGCCGGTGCCGTTGTGGTTGGTGAAGTCACCGCCCTGGAGCATGAACTGCGGAATGATGCGGTGGAAGCCGGAGCCCGCGTAGCCGAAACCGTTCTGGCCGGTGGCCAGCTCACGGAAGTTGCGCGCCGTCTTCGGGACGACGTCGTCGTACAGCTTGAAGACGATGCGGCCCGCGGACTCGCCGTTGATGTTGATGTCGAAGTAGACGTTGCTCATGGGGTCCATCCTGTCACTCCCGGTGCGGTGTGCTGCCCGGCGGGGCCGAACCCGGCCCCGGTCGGGTCACCCGCTCGTACGGGTGCCCGTGCCCTTCGCCGCGTCCAGCGCGTACACGCAGCGGTCCTTGCTGCACGCGTACACCACCCCGGCCTCGGCGACCGGGGCGCCGGCGATCTCGCCGCCGGTGGCCAGCTTCCAGCGCAGTTGGCCGCCCGCCGCGTCCAGGGTGTACAGGCAGTGGTCGGCCGATCCGAAGTGCACCCGGCCGTCCGCGACCGCGGGGAGGCCGGTGATCTCGCCGCCCGCCGCGAACCGCCACTTCGGGGTGCCGGTGACCGCGTCGAGCGTGTACAGCGCGCTGCCCGCCCCCAGGTGCACGTTGCCGCCGACCACCAGCACCGGGTCGGAGGACTGCCGCGACTCCGTCGCGATCCGCCAGCGGTCCTGGCCGGTGGCCGCGTCGAGGGCGTAGACGGTTCCCAGGTAGTCGGCGAGGTAGACCCCGCCGCCCGTGACGGCCGCGCCCGGCGCGAACGCCGGCGGGGCCAGGAAGACCGCGGGGGCCTCGAAGTGCCAGCGGACCCGGCCCGAGGCCCGGTCCACCGACAGCACCCGGGTGCCGGCGGCGACGTACACGTTGCCGTCGGGGGCGGGCGTGACCCGGACGGGCACGTTCCCGCAGGAACCCGCGTCACCGACCGGGTACGACCAGGACTCGCGGCCGCTGCGGGCGTCCAGGGCGCGCAGCCGCGCGTCCTGCCACACGTACACGGTGCCGTCGTGGAGGACGGGGGCCGCCTCCGGCGTCTCGAAGTCGCTCTGCGCGCCGGTCAGCTCCCACAGCTTGTGGCCGTTGGACGCCTCCCAGGCCTGTACGCCGCCGCCGCGGGTGGCGGTGACGACCGTGCCGCGCTCGGCGCGCAGCGCGTACACCCAGGCGTCGGTGGACAGCCGCCACCGCTCGGAGCCGTCGGAGCCGTCGAGCGCGTACAGGGAAGGCCCGTCGGAGGCGTGGATGCGGCCGTCGGCGACCGCCATGGACCAGGCGACGTCACGGGTCTTGAACTGGCGGCGGCCACTGGCCACGTCCAGCGCGTGCACCTCGAAGGACGTCACGTACAGCAGGTTGCCGGCGACGGTCGGGGTGCCCCAGACCTCGTTGGACATGCGGAAGCGCCACGGCCGCCAGCGGCCGCTGTCCGGGGCCGGGCCGGAGCCCGGTACGGGCGGCGCGGCCGGCCCGGTCGCATGCGCGGGGACGGACCCGTCGGGCGAGCGGACCCAGCCGGTCGCCGAGTCCGCCGCGGCGGAGTGCGCCGCGGACGCCGCGGACGCGGTGGCCGTCGCGAACGGGCCGGGCCCGATCGGCACCGGCGAGCCGCCCAGGCGTACGGGCTCACCCGACGGCACCGGGGACCGCGGCGGGTGGTGCGGGCGCTGCGGCACGGCCTGGCCGGTACGCGGGTCCACCCAGCCTTCGGCGCCGCGCGGGCGGCGGTGCGTCGCCTGCTCGGACACCGGACCGCGGCCCCTCGCGCCGCCGCCGTCGCGGCCGGGCGCGGGCACGGCCGCGGCGGGCGTACGGTTCCCGGCGCGCCGGGCCTCGATCAGGGCGACGGCCCGGCCGGGCAGCCACGCCGACGCGGTGCCGCTGTCGTCGCCGCCGTCGAACAGGTGCGGGGCCAGCTGGGCCTGCAGGTCGGCCGGGGTGGGCCGCAGCGAGGCGTCCATCTGCATGCAGGACTCGATCAGCGGCCGCAGCTCCTCGGGGAGCCCTTCCAGGTTCGGGCCCTCGCGCAGCAGCATGAAGACCGTCTCCACCGGGTTCGCCCCGTGGTAGGGCGGGTGCCCGGTCGCGGCGAAGACCAGCGTGGAGCCGAGCGAGAAGACGTCGCTGGCGCCCTTGACGCTGCGCGAGTCCTTCGCCTGCTCGGGCGACATGTAGGCGGGGGTGCCGACGGCGACGTTCGTCATGGTCAGTCGGGTGTTCGAGACACCGCTCGCGATACCGAAGTCGATCACGCGCGGGCCGTCCTCGACGACGAGCACGTTGGACGGCTTCAGGTCGCGGTGGACGAGGCCGGCGCCGTGGATGGACTGCAGGGCCTCGGCGATACCGGCGGCGAGCCAGCGCACGGCCTGGGCGGGCATGGGCCCGCACTCGTTGACGATCTCCTCCAGGGACGGCGCCGGGACGTACGCGGTGGCCAGCCACGGCACGGCGGCCCGCGGGTCGGCGTCGACGACGGCCGCCGTGTAGAAGCCGGACACGGCCCGCGCGGCCTCCACCTCGCGGGTGAAGCGGACGCGGAAGAGCTGGTCCTCGGCGAGCTCCGTGCGCACCGTCTTGATCGCGACCCGCCGTCCGGACGCGGACCGTGCGAGATAGACCAGCCCCATGCCGCCGGCGCCGAGCCGTCCCAGCACCTCGAAGGGGCCGATCCGTCTCGGGTCGTGCTGCGTCAGCTGCTCCACCACTCGCCTCCACACCTCCCCGTACGGGCCACTCACCGGGCCCGCTCCCACCGGCACGGGGACCTGCCCCGTGCAGCGTCTCATTCCGGGGCGCAGCCCGGGTCGCGCAACCCGATTCTGTCAGGCCCGGGCCGGGTCCGGCCCCGGCACGGCGGGCAGGCCGGTGTGATCTGCCCGGCGATCCGTCCGCGGGCGGCTAGCCGTCCGCCGTCGTGCGGGGTTCCGAGAGGAGCCCGAAGACCGCCCCCTGATTGTCCGCGACGACCGCGATCCGGCCGTAGGGGGTGTCGAAGGGGTCCGCGGTGACCCGGCCGCCGAGGCGCTGCACCGTGGCCACGGACCGGTCGCAGTCCGGGACGGCGAAGTAGACGAGGAAGTGCGCGGGCATGATCTCCGGGAAGGCGTCCGTGATCAGGCTGCGGCCCAGGACGGCGGTGTCCGTGCCGGGCGCCTTGCCTGGCGGCGACCAGATGCGGTAGTCGACGCCGGCGTCGTCCTGGTCCTGGGGGACGTAGCCGAAGACCTTCGCGTAGAAGACGTCCACGGCGTCCCGGGCCCGGGTGTAGACCTCGCTCCAGCAGTACGTGTACGGCTCCTGCTGGGCCTCGAAGCCGTGGTGGGTGCCGGGCTGCCACAGCCCGAAGACGGCCCCGCCGGGGTCGGCGGCCATCGCGGCGGTGCCGTAGGGGCCGACCGGCATGGGGTCCATCACCATCTGGCCGCCTGCGGCGCGGATGCGCTGGGCGCAGGCGTAGGCGTCGTTGGTGTAGAGGTAGACGCCCCAGACCGTGGGCATCCGGCCGTCGGGCTTGGGGGCGAGGGCGGCGACGTTGCGGCCCCGGCTGTAGGCCTGCGTGTAGTGGCCGTACTCGGCGCCCGCGCTGTCCGCGTAGGTCCACCCGAAGAGCTCGCCGTAGAACCGCTTGCCCGCCTCGACGTCAGGAAGCGAGGCGTCCACCCAGCAGGGTGCGCCTTCCACGAATGCGGCCATGGGCCCGGTTCCTTCCGCTCTGCGGGGATGTGTACCCTCCCACCCTCTCCCAGCCATGATCCGTCCGAAAACTTGTCCACAGCCTGTTGATAAGACTATTCGGGGGAAACCTCCCGGAACCCGGGCGACACGCCCGGGCCGGACGGCGGCCGCAGCCGGGCCGCGAACACGCGCCGCAGCCGGGTCGTGACCATGCGCCGAACCGGCCTGAATCCGCCTCCGCGGCCACCGCAGAACCCCGTCCACCCAGGCCAGGGAGCCCGTAACCCCATTTGCAGGCGGCCGAATAGCGCGCAGATCACCCCTCGGTAAGCTGACGGCATGACAGGACAAGTACGCACCGTCGACGGGCGTGTCGCCGGCCGGCGCGGCCAGGCGACGCGGCAGAAGCTGCTCGACTGCCTCAGCGAGATGCTCAGCTCCTCGCCGTACCGCGACGTCAAGGTGATCGACGTCGCCCGCAAGGCCGGCACCTCCCCCGCGACCTTCTACCAGTACTTCCCGGACGTCGAGGGCGCCGTCCTGGAGATCGCCGAGCAAATGGCCACCGAGGGCGCGCAGTTGACGTCACTGGTCGAAGGACGGACCTGGGTCGGCAAGTCCGGGTGGTCAGCCGCCGAAGAACTCGTCGACGGCTTCCTGGAGTTCTGGCGTCGCAACGACGCGATCCTGCGCGTGGTCGACCTCGGCGCGGCAGAGGGCGACAAGCGGTTCTACAAGATCCGCATGAAGATCCTGAACTCGGTCACCAACTCCCTCACGGAATCCGTGAAGGAGCTCCAGGCCAAGGGCAAGGTCGACAAGGACGTCAGCCCCGCCGCGATGGCCGGTTCGCTGGTCGCGATGCTGGCCGCGGTCGCCTCGCACCAGAAGGGCTTCCAGACCTGGGGGGTCAAGCAGGCCGAGCTCAAGCCGAACCTCGCCCTGCTCGTCCACCTCGGCATCACCGGCAAGAAGCCGACCAGGTAGGGGCGGGCCCACACCGGGTCCGCCACCCCGGCCGGCTCCGCGCCGGTGCCACCCCCCACCCCGCCGGGATCAGCGGCGCTCCAGGCGGAACAGCCGGATCTCCCGCTCGATGCGCGCCTGGTACGTCGCGTACGGCGGCCAGAAACCCAGCACCGCCCGCCACGCCTCCGCGCGCTCCTCACCCGTCAGCAGCCGGGCCCGTACGGCTATGTCCTCGCCCTGCCAGCTCACGTCCGCGTCCGGGTGCTTGAGCAGGTTCCCGGTCCAGGCCGGATGCCCGGGCCGGCCGAAGTTGGATCCGATCAGGATCCAGCTCCTCCCCCCGTCCTCCGGCATGCACGCCAGGGGCGTGGTGCGCGGCTCGCCGGTCCGCGCGCCCTTGGCGGTGAGGATCACGCCCGGCAGCATCCGGGCGCTCAGCAGGACCCTGCCGCGGGTGAGCTTGTGCACCGCCTTGTCCATGGCGGGGATGAAGTGCGGGGCGATCTTGGCGAACAGCGTGGTCGAGGAGACCTTCTGCATCAGCTTGACGCCGGGAGCCACACGGGCCATCAGACGGTCACCTTCTCCTGTGCGGGCGGGGCGGCGGCGGACGCGGCGGCCAGGGCCGGGGCGGACGCGGGGGCCGGGGCGAACAGGCCCGCCCGGTCCGCGGCGTGCGCCCGCAGCCGGTGCACCGGACCGAACAGCAGCTCGTCGGAGGCCGCCCGCTTGAAGTAGAGGTGCGCGTCGTGCTCCCAGGTGAAGCCGATGCCCCCGTGCAGCTGGATCGCCTCCCCGGCCGTCAGCCGCAGCGCCTCCAGCGCCTGCGCGAGCGCGAGTCCGCCCTGGTCCGGGTCCCACGCCGCGTAGTAGGCCGCCGAGCGGGCCGCCTGGACCTGCACGTACAGGTCGGCGAGCCGGTGCTTGACCGCCTGGAAGGACCCGATGGCCCGGCCGAACTGCTCGCGCTGGCGCACGTACTCCACGGTGCGCGCGAGCGCCTGGCCGGCCGCGCCGGCCGCCTCGGCGGCGAGCACGGCGGAGGCGGGGCGCCCGACGGCGGCGAGGGCCCCCGGTACGTCGGCCTCCTCCCCAGCGGCGCCCAGCAATTCCGCGGGGACGTCACGGAGTTGGATCCGGGCCTGCGGGCGGGTCTCGTCGAGCACGGTCTGCCGGGACCGTACGAGGCCGGGCGCGTCCTCCCTTACGAGGAACAGCAGCGTACGGCTGCGCGCGAAGCCGCCGGTGTGCGCGGCGACCAGCAGCAGGGACGCGCTGTGCCCGTCGAGCGCCTGGGCGGCCTCCCCGTACAGCCGCCAGCCGTCGCCGGCCGCGTCGGGACGGGCCTGGACCCCGCCGGCCCGGCCGCCGCCGGACCAGCCGCCCGCGCAGTCCTCACCGGTCAGCGCGAGGGCGGTGGCGAGCACCGGGCCGGGAACGGCGAGGGCGGCGGTCAGCCCGCCCGACGCCAGCGGCGGGAGCAGCGCGGAGCGCTGGGCGGCGGTGCCGAGGGCGGCGATCAGCGGCGCGCAGAGCACGGCGGTGGCCAGCAGCGGCGAAGGCAGCAGCGCCCGCCCGGTCTCCTCGCAGGCCAGGGCCAGGTCGGCGGGGCCGCAGCCGGCCCCGCCGTACTCCTCGGCCACGGCGAGGCCCGGCAGCCCGAGCTGCCGGGAGAGCTGCTGCCACAGCTCGCGGTCGTATCCGGCAGCGGTGCGGACGGCGGCCTTGACCTCGTCGGGGCCGCAGCGTTTGGCCAGGATCTCGCGCAGGGTACGCCGTATCTCGTCCTGCTCCGCGGTGAAGGCGGCATCCATCGTCGGGCTCCTCCCCGTATCTGACGGGCCGTCATGTTAGGGCGGCGGGCGACAGATGCCCAGGGGGTGGCGGGAGGTGGTTGCGTGAGGACGGGCGCCGCCGGGGATCGGGGAGGCCTGGCATCTGACGACACGTCAGATGTACGGTCCTCGCATGCCTGGACTCACACCCGCAACCGCCCCCCGTCCCGCCCGGCGGGTCGCGGTGGTCGGCGTCGCCCTCTCGGACTGCGGCCGCGTGGACGGCCCCACCCCCTACGCCCTGCACGCACAGGCCGCCCGGCGCGCCCTCGCCGACTCCGGCCTCGACCGCTCCGTCATCGACGGCTTCGCCTCGGCCGGCCTCGGCACGCTCGCACCGGTCGAGGTGGCCGAGTACCTGGGGCTGCGACCCACCTGGGTCGACTCCACCTCCGTCGGCGGCTCGACGTGGGAGGTCATGGCCGCGCACGCGGCGGACGCGATCGCCGCGGGCCACGCCGAGGCCGTGCTGCTGGTCTACGGATCCACCGCCCGCGCCGACATCAAGGCCCGGCGCCGCACCTCGAACCTCTCCTTCGGCGCCCGCGGACCGCTGCAGTTCGAGGTCCCGTACGGCCACACGCTGATCTCCAAGTACGCCATGGCCGCCCGCCGCCACATGCACCAGTACGGGACGACCCTGGAACAGCTCGCCTCCGTCGCCGTACAGGCCCGGGCGAACGCGGCGACGAACCCCGACGCGATGTTCCGCGACCCGATCACCGTCGAGGACGTCCTGGGCGGCGAGATTATCGCCGACCCGTTCACGAAGCTGCACTGCTGCATCCGCTCGGACGGCGGCTGCGCGGTGCTCCTGGCCGCGGAGGACTACGTGGCAGACAGCGCGAAGGCGCCGGTGTGGGTGCTGGGCTCGGGCACCGCCGTCTCCCACACCACCATGTCGGAGTGGGAGGACTTCACCGTCTCCCCCGCCGCCGTCTCGGGCCGCATCGCCTTCGAACGGGCGGGCCTCACCCCGGCGGACGTGGACCTCGCGGAGATCTACGACGCCTTCACGTACATGACCCTGGTGACCCTGGAGGATCTCGGCTTCTGCGCGAAGGGCGAGGGCGGGGCCTTCGTGGAGAAGGGCCGCCTGCTGCGCGACGGGGAACTCCCGGTCAACACGGACGGCGGAGGCCTGTCGGCCTGCCACCCGGGCATGCGGGGCCTGTTCCTGCTGGTGGAGGCGGTGCGGCAACTCCGCGGCGAGGCCGGGGCGGGCCAGGTCACCAAACCCGGCGGCGCCCTCCCCCAGGTCGCCCTTACGTCAGGCACAGGCGGCTGGTTCTGCTCCTCGGGCACGGTACTCCTGGGCCGCGGGTAGGACGGGGACCGGCGGGGCGGGGCTGGGGCTTCGGGGGGCGGGGTCCCGCACCACCGCCGCGCCTTCCACTCCCGCCCCGGCGGCCCCGCCACCGCTACTCGCGCTCCGCGCCCCGCCGGGCCAGCGTGTCGGCCACCAGGGCGTTCGCGTGGCCGTGGCCCAGGCCGTGTTCCGTCTTGAGCCAGGCGACGAGCTCCATGTGCTTGGTCAGCGGCGAGGAGCCGATGAGGTCCTTCCACTCGGCGATCGGTCGGCCGTACTTCTTCTCGATCGACGGGAAGTAGCCGGCAGGGCCCTTCACGGTGTCGGCCATGGTGTGTCTCCTTCGTTGCGGTGCCGTCGTAAGGAAGACCGCTGACAGGGCGGAAACCGAGCGGCGAGCGCGAGTGACCCGCATCACACCATCGGCCTGCGCACCCCGACGACCCGACGACCCGCCGACCCGCCGGTCCCGCCGTGCCGTCAGGCCCTCAGGCCTCGGCGGGCTTCCTTCAGTTCGCGGGCGACGGCCCACGGGTCGGCGACCGGGCCGACGTGGGTGAGCTTGTCGGGGTTGGTCAGGCCGCGGATGGTTCCGATCCGCCCGTCGCGCACGTCCAGGGCCATGAGGTGGACCACCTTGCCCGCGCGGTCGCGGAAGATCGCGCCGGGCTCGCCGTTGATGTCGTGCGGTTCGCACGTCACGTCGATGCGCATCAGCCACGGGTAGACCGAGGCCAGCAGGCGCGCGACGTTCGGTGCACCCGTGACGGCCCTGGCCAGCTGCGGGGCGTTGCCGCCCGCGTCGCCGACGAGCTGCACGTCCGCGGCGAGCAGGTCCTGGAGGCCTTCGACGTCGCCGTCCTTCAGGGCGTCGAAGAACCGCGTCGCCAGTTCCCGCCGCTCCTGGCGGTCGGCCGCGAACCGCGGCCGACCCGCCTCCATGTGCCGGCGCGCCCGTACCAGCAGCTGGCGGCACGCCGCTTCCGAGCGCCCGACCGCCGCGGCGACGTCGTCGAAGCCGAAGGCGAAGACCTCCCGCAGGACGAACACCGCCCGCTCCAGCGGGCTGAGCCGTTCCAGCAGCACCAGTGCCGCGATGGACACCGAGTCGGCCAGTTCCACCGCGCGCGCGGGATCCTCGTACGGGTCGCTGAGCAGCGGTTCGGGGAACCAGGTGCCGGGGTACTGCTCGCGCCGCACGCGCGCGGAGCGCAGTACGTCGATCGAGATGCGTGTGACCGTCGCCGACAGGAAGGCTTTGGGCGAGGTGGGGCGGGTCGCCGTGGCGGCGTAGCGCAGCCAGGTCTCCTGTACGGCGTCCTCGGCTTCGCCGACGCTGCTCAGGATCCGGTAGGCGATCGAGAACAGCAGGGGCCGCAGTTCCTCGAATTCCTCGACCTTGCTCACGCCTGGTCCCCCTCGTTGTGAAGTCCTGCGGCCCGGCCGTGCTCAGCGGCTCGGACCCCTCCGATGATCATGCGGGCCGGCGGCGGCCCGGAACGGGGCGGGTCCCCCGGCGCCCCCTCAGTGGAGCTGCCCGGGTTCGTATCCGCCGGCCGGCTGCTGGGCGATGACGTTCAGCCTGTTGGCCAGGTTCATGAAGGAGATCAGCAGGGTGAGGGCGGTGAGCTGTTCCTGGTCGTAGTGCTTGGCGGCGTTCGTCCACACCTCGTCGCCCACGCCGCCTGCGGCGTCCGCGATCCGGGTGCCCTGTTCGGCCAGTTCCAGGGCGGCCCGTTCGGCGTCGGTGAAGACGGTGGCCTCGCGCCACGCCGCCACGAGGTGCAGCCGTACCGGGGACTCGCCGGCCGCGGCGGCGTCCTTGGTGTGCATGTCGATGCAGAAGGCGCAGCCGTTGATCTGGCTGACGCGCAGTGCCACGAGCTCCTGGGTGGCGGCCGGCAGCGGCGATTCCTTGATCAGCTTTCCGGCCGTCATGAGGTGCTTGAGGGCCTTGCCGGCGGTCGGGTCGGCGAAGTAGTCGAGTCGCGTGTCCATGGTGTGCTCCTCCGTCGTCGTCAGTGGCTGCACTCCCGAGACGAGATGGCAGGGCGTCCTGTGACACGGGTGGCGGTCATGGTGGATGTGACCTGCGTCTCCCCCGCTGCGGCCGGGCGGCTCGGTCCCGATTAGCCTGGGCGTCATGAGCAGCGAAGGCCGTGACGGCGGTGCGGGCGGCGGGATCGGTGGCGAGGAGTTCCGGGGTGTCCTGCACGCCCTGCGCGTGTGGGACGTCCCGCTTCCGGGGTTCGACACGGGGGCGGCGCCCGGCGAGCCCGTGGCGCTGTTCCGGGAGTGGTTCGTGCATGCCGCGCGGGCCGGGCAGCCGGAGCCGCACACGATGAGCCTGGCCACGGTGGACGGCGAGGGTCGGCCCGACGTACGGACGCTGATGCTGCACGACGTCGACGGGCGGGGTTGGCACTTCGCCTCGCACGCCACGAGCGCAAAGGGCGTGCAGTTGGCCGCGCGGCCGGAGGCGGCGCTCGGGTTCTACTGGCCGTCGGTGGGCCGGCAGGTGCGGGTGCGGGGCGCGGTCACGGCGTGCGGCCCGGAGGAGAGCCGGGCGGACCTGGCGGTCCGTTCGCGCGGTGCGCTCGCGGCCGCGCTCACGGGGCGGCAGAGCGAGGTGCTGGGTTCCGTGGAGGAGCTGGCGCGGGCCTCGGCGGCTGCTTGGGAGCGGGCCGGTGTGGAGCCGGATGCGCCGGCTCCGACCTGGACGCGGTACGTGCTGGCCCCGGCCGAGGTGGAGTTCTTCCAGGGGGATGCCGCCCGCCGGCACACCCGCCTGCGCTACCGGCGGGGCGCCGACGGGGCCTGGGCCCGCGAGCTGCTCTGGCCCTGAGGGGGCGGTGGCCTCAGGCTTCCCGAGCCGGGGGCTCGGGCCGGAAGACCGCCACCCACACCCCGTCCGCGGCTTCGCGGAGGGCGGCCTTCAGCGGCATGCCGATGCGCAGGTGTGCCGCGTCGCAGTCCACCACCTCGGTCATCATGCGGGGGCCTTCGGCCAGGTCGACGACGGCGGCGGTGTAGGGGACGCGGGCGCCGAAGGGCGGCAGGTCGTTGCGGTGGATCACCGACCATGTGTAGAGGGTGGCCCGGCCGCTCGCCGTCTCCCAGACGACCCGGTCCTCGTCGGCCCAGCAGTGGGGGCAGAACTCGCGCGGGTAGTGGTGGGCCCGTCCGCAGTCGCCGCACCTGCGCAACAGGAGCCGGCCCTGTGCGGCGGCCTCCCAGTAGGGGCGGGTGAAGTCGTCGGCCTCGGGGAGGTCGTGGCGTACGGGCCTGCCGCTCACAGGAAGAGTCCGATCGCCGCGTCGAGGGACCAGGTCTGCCAGGACATGGCGAGGAGCGCGACGAGTGAGATGAGCGCCATCATCGCGTTCTGGCCCTGCTCGGCCCAGTCGTGGATCATCAGCACCAGGTAGAGGAGGTTCAGCAGGAGGCCTCCGGCCAGTGCGACGGGGGTCAGGAAGCCGAGGACCAGGCCGAGGCCGAGGGCCAGTTCGGCGTAGACGACGATGTACGCCATCGCCTTCGGCCGTGGGGCGACGACCAGCTGGAAGCCGCCCTTGACGAAGGTCCACCGGTGCTTGTTCGCGACGTCGGCGGCCCACGCGATGCCGGTGCCGCGTTCGAACCAGCCCTTCTTGTCCTTGTGCCGCCAGCTCTCCAGCCACCACAGGCCGAGGCCTATCCGGAGCACGGCGAGCCATTCGGCCCCACTGAGCCAGACGGTCTGCATCGGCAGCCCCCATCCCTCGACCCACTGATCTGACGGTACGTCAGTTCAGCGGATGGGGAGCGATCCCGCAAGGGTCCGGCCGGCCACGGCTTCCACGCGGCGGGGCCGGTGAACCCGGCCGTGACCGATCCGCAATCGGATCCCTCCTTGTCTGAGACCCATCAACCCAGCGTGGCGATACGATCACACCTCATGCCCGCAGTCCCCACACCAGCCGTCGACATGACCACCCAGCCCCGCCCCGTGTACGTGATCGGGGCCGGCCCCGGCGGCCTCGCCGCCGCCGCCGCGCTGCGCGCCCGCGGCGTCCGCGCGGTGGTCGTCGAGAAGTCCGACGCCGTCGGCGCGTCCTGGCGGCGCCACTACGACCGGCTGCACCTGCACACCACCCGCCGGCTGTCCGCCCTCCCGGGGCTGGCGATGCCGCGCCGGTTCGGCCGCTGGGTGTCCCGCGACAACGTCGTGCGCTACCTGGAGAAGTACGCCGAGTTCCACGAGCTGGAGCTCGTCACCGGCGTCGAGGTGACCCGCATCGAGCGCGGCCCCGAGGAGGAAGGCGGCTGGACCCTGCACGCCAGCGGCGGGCGGGTGCTGACCGCGGCGGCCGTCGTCGTCGCCACCGGCTTCAACCACACGCCCAGGCTGCCCGACTGGCCGGGCGCCCAGTCGTACGGCGGGCGGCTGCTGCACGCCGCCGACTACCGCAACCCCCGGCCCTACACCGGCCAGGACGTGCTCGTCGTCGGGGTCGGCAACACCGGCGCCGAGATCGCCGCCGACCTCGCGGAGGGCGGCGCGGCCCGGGTGCGGCTCGCCGTGCGTACCGCCCCGCACATCATGCGCCGCTCCACCGCCGGCTGGCCCGCCCAGCGCAGCGGGATCCTCGTGCGGCGCCTGCCGGTGCGACTCGTGGACCGGCTGGGCGCGCTCGTGGCGAAGGCCTCGGTCCCGGACCTGTCGGCGTACGGGCTCCCGCGTCCCGCCACCGGTCTGTACAGCAGGGTCCGACAGGGCGCGATCCCGGTGCAGGACGTGGGCCTGGTCGACGCGGTGCGCGCCGGGCGGGTGGAGCCGGTGGCCGCCGTGGAGGCCTTCGACGGGGCGGAGGTGGTACTCGCGGACGGCTCGCGCATCACCCCGGACGCGGTGATCGCGGCCACCGGGTACAGCCGACGGCTGGAGGGGCTGGTCGGCCACCTCGGGGTGCTGGACGAGCGCGGCCGGCCCCGCGCGCACGGCTCCCGCACCTGCGAGGAGGCGCCCGGCCTGTACTTCACGGGCTTCAGCAACCCCATCAGCGGCATGTTCCGCGAGATGGCCCTGGACGCGGAGAGGATCGCCAGGGCGGTGGCACGGCGGACGGACGGCCGCTGAGCGGGCCGTGAACCGGCCCGCCCCCTGAGGCGTGGGCGATCTCGGCCGGAAGTGCACTCTGGACCGGATCCGGCGGTGTCTGCCACCGTTCACCACACCACCTCCACCAGCTTTCCCGCGCAGCCCTGTTCCTGACGGCACGTCAGTTCAGTAATCTGACTACACGTCAGTTATCGAGTTCCATCGAGGTTCATCGAGCAGGAGCGGGCGGAACGATGCTTGGATCTACTCACGGCACCCTCACCACCGACTTCCGCGCACGAGTCGAGGCCTGCGGGGAGACCCCCCGGGCGGCCGTCCACTCCTCGGCGGCCCCCTCCGCCGACGACGCGGTCCCCGTGGACGTCAGCGGACGGCCGCTGCACGCCGACGTACCCGACCTGGACCGGTTCTTCCGACCCGAGTCCGTCGCCGTCGTCGGCGCCTCCGACGCCGAGGGCAGACCCAACACCGGCATCACCCGCCAGCTCATCGCCTGGGCGGAACGCGTCGGTGCCCGGATCCACCCCGTGCACCCCACCCGCCCCGCCGTCTTCGGGCTGGCCTGCCACGCCTCCGTGGCCGACCTGCCCGAACAGGTGGACCTCGCCGTCCTGCTGGTGTCCGACCCGCTGCCCGTCATCGAGGAACTGGCCGACACCAAGGTGAGGTTCGCCGTCGCCTTCGCCTCCGGATTCGCGGAGACCGGAGACGCCGGAGCCGCCGCCCAGGAACGCCTCGGCGCCGCCGTCCGGCGCTCCGGCCTGCGCCTGCTGGGCCCCAACACCAACCTCAACGCCTTCCAGGCCTTCCGCGACGACCTCGACGGCCCGGCGATCGCCCTGATCACCCAGTCCGGCCACCAGGGCCGTCCCGTCTACACCCTCCAGGAACTGGGCATCCGGCTGTCCCACTGGGCACCCACCGGCAACGAGGCCGACCTGGAGACCTCCGACTTCATCTCCTACTTCGCCGAGCAGCCCGAGGTCGGCGCCATCGCCTGCTACGTCGAGGGCCTCAAGGACGGCCGGTCCTTCCTCCTCGCCGCCGACCGGGCCGCCCGCAACGGCGTCCCCGTCGTCGCCGTCAAGGTCGGCCGCACCGAGACCGGCGCCCGCACGGCCGCCTCCCACACCGGGAAGCTGACCGGCGCCGACACCGTCGTCGACGCCGCCATGCGCCAGTTCGGCGTCATCCGCGTCGACGGCCTCGACGAACTCCAGGACACCGCCGCCCTCCTCGCCCGCGCCCGCAGGCCCAGGGCCGACGGCGTCGTCGTGTACTCCATCTCCGGCGGCACCGGCGCCCACTTCTCCGACCTGGCCACCGAGGCGGGCCTGACCCTGCCCACCCTCTCGCAGGCCAAGCAGGACGAGCTCCACCAGTGGATCCCGCCCTACCTCAGCGTCGCCAACCCCGTCGACAACGGCGGCCACCCGGTCGGCGACTGGCGCGGCCGGAAGATCATCGACGCGATCCTCGCCGACCCGTCGGTCGGCGTCCTGATCTGCCCGATCACCGGCCCCTTCCCGCCGATGAGCGACCGGCTCGCCCAGGACCTGGCGGACGCGGCAGAGCAGACCGACAAGCTGATCTGCGTGATCTGGGGATCCCCCGTCGGCACCGAGGACGCCTACCGCACCACCCTCCTCGGATCGTCCCGCGTGGCCACCTTCCGTACCTTCGGCAACTGCATCACCGCCGTGCGCGCCTACCTCGGCCACCACCGCTTCACCACCGGCTACCGCTCCCCCTTCGAGGACGCACCCCGCCTGCCCTCCCCCTCGTACCGCAAGGCGCAGGCCCTGATGCGGCCGGGACAGCAGCTCAGCGAGCACGCAGCGAAGCAGCTCCTGCGCGCCTACGGGATACGCGTGCCCCGCGAGCAGCTGGTGACGAGCGCGGCAGCGGCGGTCCGCGCGGCCGGGCTGGTCGGCTACCCGGTGGTGATGAAGGCCTCCGGCCCGCAGCTGGGCCACAAGACGGAACTCGGCCTCGTGAAGATCGGCCTGACCTCCGCGAGCCAGATCCGCGACGCGTACCGGGAGCTGACCGACATCGCACGCTACGAGAACGTCCCGCTCGACGGGATCCTGGTCTGCCAGATGGTGGAGCGGGGCGTGGAGATGGTCGTCGGGGTCACCCATGACGACCTCTTCGGCCCGACCGTGACCGTCGGGCTGGGCGGCGTCCTCGTCGAGGTCCTGCACGACGCGGCGGTCCGCGTCCCGCCGTTCGGCGAGGAACAGGCCCGCGCGATGCTCGCGGAGCTGCGCGGCCATGCCCTCCTGGAGGGCGTCCGGGGCGCGCCACCGGCCGACGTGGACGCGCTGGTGGAGGTCGTCCTGCGGGTCCAGCGGATGGCCCTGGAGCTCGGCGACGAACTCGCCGAGCTGGACGTCAACCCCCTGATGGTCCTCCCCCGGGGCCAGGGCGCGGTCGCCCTGGACGCCCTGGCCGTCTGCCGCTGAGGCCGCGCTCACCGCCGCCGGGCTCCGCCCGGCCCCTGGTCCTCCTACGCCGGCCGGGGTGAACATCCGACCCCGCCGGCGTCTGAGGCGTGGGGGCCCGGGAGCGGCGCCCCCGCCACTGCGCCGCACCCACCGCACCCCGCCCGCCCCGAACGGGAGTCACCCCGCATGCCCACCGCCCCCGAGGACACCGTCCTGCACCGCACCGAGAACAACGTCCGCTGGATCACCCTCAACCGCCCCGAGGCGATGAACGCCCTCACCTGGGCGCAGCGCGAACAGGTCATCGCCCTGCTCGACGACGCCTCCGCCGACCCCGCCGTCCGCGCCGTCGTCCTCACCGCCACCGGCAAGGGGTTCTGCGCCGGCGCCGACCTGCGCGGCGGCCCCGGCTCGGCCGCAACCGGCGCAACCGGCGCAACCGGCGCAACCGGCGGAGACCGTGTCGCCGGCGACGTGGCCCGCATGATCCGGCTCGGCGCGCAGCGCCTGATCACCGCGGTCCTCGACTGCGAGAAACCGGTACTCGCCGCCGTCAACGGCACGGCCGCCGGCATCGGTGCGCACCTCGCCCTCGCCTGCGACCTCGTGATCGCCGCCGAAGGGGCCCGCTTCATCGAGGTGTTCGTCCGCCGCGGCCTGGTCCCCGACGGCGGCGGGGCGTACCTGCTGCCGCGCCTGGTCGGCCCGCAGAAGGCGAAGGAGCTGATGTTCTTCGGCGACGCGGTCCCGGCGGGCGAGGCGGCTCGGCTCGGCCTGGTCAACAAGGTGGTCGCGGCCGGGGAGCTGGAGGCCGCCGCCCGGGAGTGGGCCGAGCGGCTGGCCCAGGGCCCCACACGGGCCCTGGCCATGACGAAGCAGCTGGTCAACGCCTCTCTGGACGGCGACCGCGCGGCCGCGCTGGCCGCCGAGGCCAGCGCTCAGGAGATCAACATGACCACCGCCGACGCGAACGAGGGCGTGGCGAGCTTCGTGGAACGCCGCACGCCCAAGTACCTCGGCCGCTGATCCCCGCCCTACATGCCCGGGTCGGGCCTCAGCAGTGCGAACACCGCGCCGGCGGGGTCCGCGAGCCAGGCGATCCGCCCGACGTCCGGTACGTCGGCGGCCGGCATGAGGACGGTCCCGCCGTTCTCCCGGGCCCGTCCGACGGTGGCGTCGACGTCCGCCACGTGGAAGTAGGGCACCCAGCGCGCCTCCTGCCCGTCGCCCTCGCCGGAACCCGTACCCGCGCCCGTACCCGCGCCTTCGCCGAGCGGGGCGACCCCGCCGAAGGAGGCGTCCTCCTGGTCGCCGTCGGCGGTGCTCAGGACCCGGTACGTCATCCCGGGCGCCTGCATCTCGGCGTGCCGCCAGCCGAACAGTCCGGCGTAGAAGGCGATGTCCGCGACCGGGTCCGGTACGTGGAGTTCCGCCCACACCAGGGTGTTCTCGGCGGAGGCGACGTCGAAGCCGGCCGTGTTCCCAGGCTGCCAGCAGGCGAACTCGGCGCCCTGCGGGTCGGTGAACTGAGCCAGCCACCCCTCTCCCATGACGTCCATGGGCTCCATCCGCACCGTCCCGCCGCCGGCCCGGACGGCCTCGGTGGTGGCCTGGATGTCGGGGGTCATGAAGTGGTGCATCCAGGCCGACCGGGCGCCCTCCTCGGTGAGGGGTCCGAGCGCGGCGACGGTCTTCCCGTCCTGCCGGAAGAAGCCGTACCCGCCGGCCTCGGGGCCCGCGGAGGCGAACTCCCAGCCGAAGACCGCCCCGTAGAAGGAGGCGGCCGCGCCGGTGTCGGGGCTGCCGAGGTCGAGCCAGTTGGGTGATCCGGTACGGAAGTCGGTGCCGAGCATGGTGGTCCCTCCCGGGGTACGGCGGCGTACGGGTGCGCTGCCACGATGCCGAGCCTCCTCCCCGGGGCGGGGGTACGGGCCCGCCCACCCGCCCGGTTTCACCCGCGCGGGTGCACCCCCGGCCGGCCCGCCCGGTGCGGCGGCCCGGGCCGCCGCCGCACACGGCCGTGCCCCGGCCCTTCACATCTGACGGTCCGTCAGTTTCAATCGGGGTGTGATGGGACATGCAGGGATGGCGGCCACCGTCGTCCGATACCTGAGATCAGCCGGCGCCCCCGCCTCCGCCACGGCGCGGCGGGACGCCGAGTCCGTCGACGTCCTGCCGCGGCCCGACCTGCGGGCCGTCGGCGAGGACGAGCGCGCGCCGGTCAGCCCCGCCGAATTCCGGGCGGTGCTGGGAAACTTCGCGAGCGGGGTCACCGTCATCACCGCGCCGCCCGGACAGGACGAGGAAGGGCCGGCCGGCTTCGCCTGCCAGTCCTTCGCCTCGCTGTCCCTGGATCCGCCCCTGGTCACCTTCATGGTGGCCCGTACGTCCACGACCTGGCCGCGGATCGCCCGCGCCGGGGTGTTCTGCGTCAACATCCTCGGGGCCGAACAGGGCGAGCTGTGCCGGTCCTTCGCCGTCAGCGGCGCGGACAAGTTCTCCGGGGTGGCCCACACCCCGGCCCCCGTCACCGGATCGCCGCAGCTCGACGCCGTACCCGCCTGGATCGACTGCCGGATCCACGCCGTCCACACCGGCGGGGACCACCTCATCGTCGTGGGCCGGGTCGTGGCCATGGGCGCGGCCGGCGAAGGCGATCCGCTCCTCTTCCACAAGGGCCGCTTCGGCCGCCTCGCCGACTGAGAGCCGCCGGCCGAACGCCGCCCGCTGAAGGGCTTCCGCACGGCCGCCTGCCGGCCCGCCCTCCGGGGGCGGACCGGCGGTCGTCGTACCGGACGGATCCGTCAGAAGGTGAGCACCCCGCGGGCCACCCGCCCGTGGTGGGCGTCGCCGACGGCCTTGGCGAAGTCCTCGACCGGGTAGACCTCCGTCACCAGCTCGTCCAGCAGCAGCCTGCCCTCCCGGTAGAGCTGCGCGTACAGGGCGATGTCGCGCTGCGGGCGCGAGGATCCGTACCGGCAACCCATGATCGTCTTGTCGAGGTACATGGACGAGACGAGGAAGGACGCCTCCTCCTTGAAGCCCGGCACGCCCAGCAGTACCGCCTGGCCGTGCCGGTCGAGGAGGTCGACGGCCTGGCGGATCAGCCTGACGTCGCCCACGCACTCGAAGACGTGGTCGGCGCCGGTCGGCAGGACCTCGCGGACCGCCGCCGACGAGTCGGCGGCCGCGGACGCGTCGATGAAGTGCGTGGCCCCGAACCGCCGCGCCACCGCCTCCTTCGCCGGGTTCGCGTCCACCGCCACGATCGTCGCGGCGCCGGCGATCCGGGCGCCCTGGAGGACGTTCAGGCCGATACCGCCGGTGCCGATGACGACCACCGTCTCGCCGTGGTCGACACGTGCCCGGTTGAGGACCGCCCCCACTCCGGTCAGGACCCCGCAGCCGATGAGCGCCGCCGACGTCAGCGGGATGTCGGCCGGGATCCTCACCGCCTGCACGGCCTTGACGATCGTCCGCTCCGCGAAGGCGGAGTTCGACGCGAACTGGAAGAGGGGCTTGCCGTCCCGTGAGAAGGGCTGCCCCGGCATCCCGATCGCCTTGCGGCACATCGTCGGCCGGCCCCGGTCGCAGTCCGCGCACGCCCCGCAGTTGGCCAGGGTGGACAGCGACACGTGATCGCCGGGCGCCACATGCGTGACCCCCTCGCCGACGGCCTCCACCACCCCGGCGCCCTCGTGCCCCAGCACCACCGGCGGCGGGAACGGGATCGTCCCGTCCATCACCGACAGGTCGCTGTGGCACAGCCCCGCCGCCCGGATCGCGACCAGCACCTCCCCCGGCCCCGGATCCCGGATCTCCAGGTCGTCGACCACCCGGGCCTGCTTGCCGTCGAACACGACGCCTCTCACCTGGACTCCTTCGGCAGGCCGAGCACGCGCTCGGCGATGATGTTGCGCTGGATCTCGTCCGAACCGCCGTAGATCGTGTCGGCGCGGGTGAACAGGAACAGCCGCTGCTCCTCGTCGAGCCCCAGCTCGTACGGCAGGTCCGGCGCCCACGCCGCGGGTCCGGCCGCGGCCGCGGCCCCCCGGACCTCCACCGCCAGTTCCCCGAGCCGCCGGTGCCAGCCGCCCCAGAGCAGCTTGGCGACGCTCGGCGCGCCCGGATCGCCCTGCGCGCCCAGGGTCCGCAGCGCGTTCCACCGCATGGTGCGCAGCTCCGCCCACTGCCGTACGAGGCGGTCGCGGATGACCGGGTCGGCGGGCGCCGCGGGAGCCGTCGCCGAGGGCGCCCCCGCAGTCGCACCCGAAGCCGCCGTAGCCGAGGCCGCGTACAGCGCGAGGACCCGTTCCAGCTCGGCGGCGAAGCCGATCTGCTGGACCAGTGTCGACACGCCCCGCTCCAGGGCGAGCAGGCCCATGGCCACGGTCCAGCCGTCGCCCGGCGCGCCCACGACGTCCGCCGCCACCGCCCCGTCGAAGAAGACCTCGTTGAACTCCGAGGTCCCCGACATCTGCCGGATCGGCCGGACCTCCACGCGGCCCGGCTGGTCCATCCGTACGAGGAGGAAGGACAGCCCGCGGTGGCGCCGCGAGCCGGGCTCGGTGCGGGCCAGGACGAAGCACCAGTCGGCGTCGTGGGCGAGGGAGGTCCAGATCTTCTGCCCGGTGACGCGGAACAGCCCGTCGGCCGGGTCGCGCACTCCGGTCGTACGGATGCCCGCGAGGTCGGAGCCGGCGCCCGGCTCGCTGTACCCCTGGCACCACAGCTCCTCGCCGCGCGCGATGGCGGGCAGGTGGCGGCGCTGCTGCTCCTGACTGCCGTGGGCGAGGAGGGTGGGCGCGAGGAGGTTCTCCCCGATGTGCCCGACCCGGCCGGGGGCGCGCAGCGCCGCGTACTCCTCGGCCCACACCACCTGTCCGGTCAGCGACAGCCGGCGCTGCCCGTAGGCGCCGTCCGGGGCCTGCCAGCCCTGTCCGATCCAGCCGCCGCGGCCCAGCTCCCGCTCCCACGCCCGCCGGAGCTCCACCTCCTCGTGCTCGCCGCCCGGCCCGCCGAGGCCGACGGCGCGCGCGTAGGGGCCCGTCAGGTGCTCCGCCAGCCACGCCCGGGCCCGGGTGCGCAGCTCCTCGTCCTCGGCGCCGAAGCTGAAGTCCATGCCGCTCCCCCCGTCAGGCGTTGGGGCGGTCCTTGGCGGCCGCCGCCTTCGCCATGGACTCCAGCTGCGCCAGCATCGGCATCGGGTCGGTGCCGACGGTTCCGGGCAGGAAGTCGGCGATCTTCTCCGGGGTCCAGGAACCCTCGGCGTATCCGGCGCGCAGTTCGCGCGGCTGCGCCCACACGGCGATCTTCGGGCCGGCGATCGTGTAGACCTGCCCGGTGATGCGCTCGCCGCCGACGGCGACGGCCTTGTCGGAGAGCAGGTAGGTGACGAGCGCGGCGACGTCCTCGGGTTCGCCGATCTCCTTGAGCTCCATGGGGACGTTGGCCGACATGCGGGTGCGGGCGACGGGTGCGACGGCGTTGGCGGTGACCCCGTACTTGGCCAGGCCCAGTGCGGCGGAGCGGACGAGGGAGATGATCCCGCCCTTGGCGGCGCTGTAGTTGGCCTGGGCGACGGAGCCCTGGTGGTTGCCGCTGGTGAAGCCGATCAGGGTGCCGGAGCCCTGGCGGCGCATGACGGCGGAGGCGGCGCGGAAGACGGTGAACGTGCCTTTGAGGTGGGTGGCGACCACCGGGTCCCACTCCTCCTCGGACATGTTGAAGAGCATCCGCTCGCGCAGGATGCCGGCCACGCAGACGACCCCGTCGATGCGCCCGTACCGGGCGAGCGCGGTGTCGACGATGCGCTGCCCGCCCGCCATGGTGGACATGTCGTCGGCGACGGCGACGGCGTCCCCGCCGGCGGCCTGGATCTCCTTCACGACGCCGTCGGCGATCTCGCTCGTGGGCTCTCCGCCCTCGATGCCGACGCCGTAGTCGTTGACGACGACCTTGGCGCCCTCGGCGGCCGCGGCGAGTGCCACCGCCCGCCCGATGCCCCGGCCGGCGCCGGTGACGGCGACGACCCTGCCTGCCAAGAAGTTCCCCACGTCGGCCCCTTCCCGCGTTTTCTGACGGACCGTTAGATTCTATGGGCAGTCGGACGCGGCTGCACAAGCCCCCGTCAACGCCATCCGCATCCTCAACCGCATTCGCATCCACGCGAGGAGCTGTCGACGCCCATGACCCTGCCCGCCGAGTTCCACGACATCGCCAAGCGCGTCAACAACTGGGGCCGCTGGGGCGCCGACGACGAGGTCGGCACTCTGAACCTGATCACCGACGAGGTCGTACGGGGTGCGGCCGCCGCGATCCGCAGCGGCCGGCGCGTCCCCCTGGCCCTGCCCCTCAAGGAGGACGGCGTCCAGGTCGGCATGATCCCCGGCCGGATCAACCCGCTGCACACGATGGTGCAGATCAACCAGGAGCTCTTCGGCCCGGGCACGGTGGCGTGCAGCGACGACGCCGTCAGCATGGGCCTCCAGGCGGGCACCCACTGGGACGCCCTCACCCACGTCTCGCACTCGGGCCGGATCTACAACGGCCGCCCCGCCGGCACCATCACCGCCCACGGCCGGGCCGAGTTCAGCGGCATCGACAAGGCCGCCCCGATCGTCTCGCGCGGGGTCCTCCTCGACGTGGCCCGCGCGAAGGGCCTGGACCGCCTGCCCGGCGACCACGCGGTGACGCCGGCGGACCTGGCGGAGGCGGAGGAGTTCGGCCGGGTCACCGTCCGCCCCGGCGACATAGTCCTGGTCCGCACCGGGCAGATCCAGGTCTACCTGGCGGGCGACCGGCACGGCTACGGCTTCCCGTCCCCCGGGCTGTCCGTCCGTACGCCGGAGTGGTTCCACGCGCGGGACGTGGCGGCCGTCGCGAACGACACCCTGACCTTCGAGATCTTCCCGCCGGAGATCGAGAACCTGTGGCTGCCGGTCCACGCCCTCGACCTCGTGGAGATGGGCATGCACCAGGGCCAGAACTGGAACCTCGAAAAACTGTCCACAGCCTGTGCAGAAGAGAACCGCTACGCCTTCCTCCTCTCCGCCATGCCCGAGCCCTTCGTGGGCGGCACCGGCACCCCCGTCGCCCCGGTGGCCATCCTCTGAGACCCGTCCGTGCAGGTGGCGAGGGGTGCGGCCACCCCGGCGGCCCGAGCGCCACACCGGGTGGAACCATGTTGTGTCCATGACGCGTCACCGTTCTCGCGTCACCCCCCGCTCCTCACCACCCTCAGCACTGGAGAAGCGCATGACCAACCCGTACCAGGCGTCCCCGCCCCCGCCCCCGCCGCCCTTCACCCCCGTCCCGCCGCGGCGCTCAGGCGGAAAGTTCGTCACCTTCCTGGTCCTGGCCCTGGTCGTCGGCGGCGCCTACGGCGCCTCCAAGGTGCTGGGCGCGGACGACGGCAAGTCGTCCACGTCCACCTCCGCCTCCGCGTCCCCCTCCGCCAAGCCCACGGCGAAGGACCCCGGGTCCCCCGAGTCCTCCTCCGACACCTCCAGCGCGTGGAAGGTCGGCGACTGCGGCGGCCCCGACCTGTCGAAGGGCGCCGACGCCTACAAGCGGACCTCCTGCTCCGACTCCGGCGCCACCTTCAAGGCCATCGACATCAAGGAAGCCAGCATCCTGCCGGGCTCGATCCAGTGCCCGCCGGGCACCGACGTGATGATCGAGGTGAGCATCTCCTACAACGGCGGCAAGTCGAGCGGCATCCCCACCAACACCGTCTGCGGCCGCAACGTCTCCAACGACCACCCCGGCGACGCGGGCGCCGGCGGCGGCCAGCTCGTCAAGGGCGACTGCGTGACCTCCCAGGCCAAGGAGGTTCCGTGCGGCAGCTCGGGCGCACTCAAGGTCCTCGGCCTGGTCAAGACGAAGGAGGAGTGCCCCTCCGGCACCACCGACCCCATCCGTCTGACCATCTCGATCGGCCGCCCCTACGACGTGATCTGCACCGACGGCTGACGACCGCACGGCCGGACCCGCGTACGACGACCGGCCCGCGTGCGGGGGGCCGGACCGCCTGCGGGGGCCGGACCGCCTGCCCAGGGCCCGCCTGCGCCCCGCCGCCCGCCCGTGTGATGCGGGTGGCGGCGGCGCGCGTGCACGCCCCGAGCGCGGCACGGCAGCCGCCACCCCGCGACCCGCACTCGTCAAGGCGTGTCCTTGGCGTCCCCTCGCGTCGAATCGCTCCACACCAGGGTGATCAACACGTGACGAACCGTCAACACCTCGTTAGAGGTACACGCGCGGTTCCCGCACCGAAGTGTGAACTTCCGACGTGCGGCACGAGGCGTCCGCCGAGGCGCCGCTCGTCGCGGCATCCGACTCGGCCTTGCACGCGCGGTCGATCTCGCACCAGATCCGCTTGCCCGCGCCCTCGCGCTGCCAGCCCCACCGGTCGGCCAGGCCGTCCACCAGCTCCAGACCGCGCCCGCCGGTGTCCTCCCCGCACGCCTGCCGGCGGGCCGGCGCCCGGTCGCTCGCGTCGGCCACCTCCACACGCACCCCCGGCCCCCCGAACAGCATGCGCAGCACGGCCGGACAGCCCGTGTGCACGACCGCGTTCGTGACCAGCTCGGAGATCAGCAGGATCAGTGTCTCCGCGAGCGGCTCGTCGTCCCCTATGCCCGATCCCGCCAGCCGCGACCGCGCCCAGCGGCGGGCCCGGCCGACTTCGGCGGGATCCGCGCCAACCTCCAGCTGAACCTGAAGCACCTGCACCGCTCACACCATCCGAACCGGCGGACACTTCGCCTCACGACGGGGCGGGATCACCGACCGTGACCCCCTTGCGTAGCAGCATGGTTGACGTACAGTCACCGGAACAAGCGCTTCGGGCATATTCCCGCGCGAAGGAGTAGGCGTGGTGCATACTGTGCGACGCTCACGCCGCTCAACCGCTCGCATTCGTGGGAGCGTACCGGAGTAGCCCCCCGACTCCAGGCCGTAATGCCGCGGACTCAGGACACAAAGCGATATCGACTCTCCGTAATCGGACATGCGTCCCGCGCCGTTGTCCCCGCACCCCTCCCCGCGCCCGTGCCGGTCATCCCGCCGAGGCCAGCAGCTCCGCCGCCAGCAGCTCCTCGGCCTCGGCCGCGGTCCGCCACTGCTCGGCCCGCACCCAGGCCCGCTTCAGGTACAGGTGCACGTCCGCCTCCCACGTGAAGCCCATACCGCCGTGCGCCTGCAGGCAGTCGCGGGCGCCCCGGACGGCGGCCTCGTCCGCCAGCAGCTTCGCCGCCGCCACCTCTCCCGGCCCGCCCGTCACCGCCGCCGCGTACACCGCCGTACGGGCCACCTCCGCCCGCACCAGCATCCGCGCGCACAGGTGCTTCACCGCCTGGAACGCCCCGATCGGCTGCCCGAACTGCTCGCGCTCACCCGCGTACCGCACCGCCAGCTCCACCGTCCGCAGCGCGCTCCCGACCTGGAGCGCGGCCGTCAGCAGCGCCCCCTCCGTCGCGTACGCGCCGGCGTCCCCGCGCGACGCGACCCGGTGCAGCGGCGTCAGCGGGTCCGCCGAGCGCACCGGCTCGCCGTCAGGGAGGACGGCCGCGCCGAGCACGGCGTCGGCCTCCCCCAGGTGCGTGACCAGGTCCCCGCCCAGGTCGAAGGCGGTCACCACCGCGGTCCCCGCCGCGGCTCCCGGCACCACCCCGGCGGCCAGGTGCGTCGCCACCAGCGGCCCCGGCACCAGTGCCCGCCCCGCCTCCTCGAAGACGAGCACCGCCTCGGGCAGCCCCAGCCCCACACCGCCCTCGGACTCCGGGAGCCGCAGCGCGAAGAAGCCCGCCTCGCCCAGCTCCCGCCACAGCCCGCGGTCCACGGCGACGCCCGAGTCCACGGAGGCGCGCAGCGCCTCCCGCCCGTACCGGCCCTCCAGCAGGCCCCGTACGCCCGCGCGCAGCGCCCGCTGGTCCTCCGTCGGCTGGAAGTCCATCCCGCTCACCGGCCCTTCGGGAGGCCGAGGATCCGCTCGGCGACGATGTTCCGCTGAATTTGCGAGGTGCCCGCCGCGATCGTGTACGAGAGGGAGGACAGCCGGTCCAGGGTCCACTCCTCCTCCAGGGTCAGCGACGCCGCCCCCAGGACCTCGGCGGCCGTGTCGTACAGCTCCTGGCGGGCGTGGGAGTAGGCGAGCTTGAAGACCGAGCCGCCGATGCCGGGGACCCCGCCCGGGGACCGCTGCGCCTCGCTCACGTTCCACTGGGTCAGCCGCCACAGCGCGCCGAACTCGCCGTACAGCCTGCCGAGACGGCGCCGCAGCGCCGGATCGTCCCAGCGGCCGTTCGCCTTCGCCGTACGGGCCAGCTCGCGCAGGGTCCGGCGGCAGGCGACGACCTCGCCGACGAAGGCGGTGCCCCGTTCGAAGGAGAGGGTGACCATGGTGACGCGCCAGCCGTCGTTCTCCGCGCCGACCCGGTCGGCGACCGGGACCCGTACCTCGTCGAGGAACACCTCGGCGAACTCCGTCGACCCGGCGAGCGTGCGCAGCGGCCGTACGGTCACGCCCGGCGCGTCCATCCGCATGGCCAGCCAGGAGATCCCGCGGTGCTTGGGGAACTCGGCGCTGACGGGCTGCGTGCGTACGAGCAGTTCGCACCAGTCGGCGACCTCCGCGTGCGAGGTCCAGATCTTCGAGCCGGTGACGACGTAGTCGTCGCCGTCGCGGACCGCGCGGGTGCGCAGGGAGGCCAGGTCGGAGCCTGCGCCCGGTTCGCTGAAGCCCTGGCACCACACCTCGTCGCCGCGCAGTACGGGCGGCAGCCAGCGCGCGCGCTGTGCGGCCGTGCCCTCGGCGGCGATGGTCGGGCCGGCGTGCAGCAGTCCGACGAAGTTCGCGCCGACGTACGGGGCGCCGGCGCGTTCGGTCTCCTCCAGGAAGATCAGGTGCTGGGTCGGGGTGGCGCCGCGGCCGCCCGCCTCGGCGGGCCAGTGCAGGCCGGCGTACCCGGCCTCGTACAGCCTGCGCTGCCAGCCCAGGTCGTAGGCGCGGCGGCCCGGCCAGTCGTCCGGGGTGGGCCGGGCGGGGAGCTCGGGGAGGGTCTTGGCGAGCCACTCGCGCAGCCGTGCCCGGAAGTCCCGCTCCTCGTCGGTGTACGCCAGGTCCATCAGCGGCCCGCGCCCGTGCTCTTGCTCCGGCCCAGCTCACGGCCCCGGTTCCGGTCCAGATCGAGACCGAGCATGCGGATGGCGTTGCCGCGCATCAGCTTGTAGACGGTCTCCTCGTCCAGTCCCCGCACGTGGTCGAGGGCGACCTCCTTGGTGTGCGGGAAGGTCGAGTCCACGTGCGGGTAGTCGGTCTCGAAGGTGGCGTTGTCGCGGCCGACGACGTCCAGCGAGGCGATGCCGTGCTTGTCGCGGAAGAAGCAGCAGAAGATCTGCCGGTAGTAGTAGGTCGAGGGCGGTTCGGGGATCAGGTCGCGCACCCCGCCCCACGCCCGGTGCTCCTCCCACACGTCGTCCGCGCGCTCCAGGGCGTACGGGATCCAGCCCATCTGCCCCTCGCTGTAGGCCAGCTTGAGCGTCGGGAACTTCACCAGGACGCCGCTGAAGAGGAAGTCCATCATCGAGGCCATCGCGTTGTTGAAGCTGAGCGACGCCTGCACGGCGGGCGGGGCGTCCGGGGAGGCCGCGGGCATCTGCGAGCTGGAGCCGATGTGCATGTTGACGACCGTGCCGGTCTCCTGGCAGGCGGCGAAGAAGGGGTCCCAGTAGCCGGAGTGGATCGACGGCAGGCCGAGGTGGGTGGGGATCTCGGAGAAGGTCACCGCGCGGACGCCGCGCGCCGCGTTGCGCCGGATCTCGGCCACCGCCAGGTCGATGTCCCACAGCGGGATGATGCACAGCGGGATCAGCCGGCCGCCGCTGTCGCCGCACCACTCCTCGACCATCCAGTCGTTGTAGGCGCGTACGCAGGCGAGGGCGACCTCCTTGTCGTGCGCCTCGGCGAAGGTCTGCCCGCAGAAGCGGGGGAAGGTCGGGAAGCACAGGGACGCCTCGACATGGTTGAGGTCCATGTCGGCGAGGCGCGCCTTGGGGTCCCAGCACCCCTGGCGCATCTCCTCGCGGGTGATCCCCTCCAGCGTCATGTCGTCGCGGTCGAAGCCGACGGCGGCGATGTTGCGCTTGTACGGGAACTTCAGGTCCTCGTAGATCCACCAGTCGGTCGGCGGGCCGTCCGGGTCCATGGTGATCACGTACCTGCCGCCGGTGTACCGGAGCTCGCCGATGCCGGCGGTGAGCGCCTTGGGGCCGCGGTCGCGGTACCTGGCGGGCAGCCAGACGTCGAACAGGTGCGCGGGTTCGATCACATGGTCGTCGACGCTGATGATCCGAGGCAGTTCCATGGGCTCCCCAATCCGGTGCCAGTACCAGTGCCGGTGCCGTGTCGATCTGATGGATCGTCAGAAACAAGCTAGCCCCGCCACCCCTGGACCGACAAGCGCCGGCGCCCTACGCTCTGCGCCAGATCTGACTAACCGTCAGTTATTGGCCGAGGAGAGGTCTGGGATCGGTATGACGGACACCGCGACCGCGACAGAACTGAGCCGCTCCCGCACCCTGTGGGAACTGATCACCCGCCGGGCCGCACTCACCCCGGACACCACCGCCCTCATCGAGGCCGCCGAAGACCCGGCCGCCGACCGCACCCTCACCTTCGGAGAACTGCGCGACCGCTCCGAACGCGTCGCCGCAGGCCTGTACGACATGGGTGTGCGCCCCGGCACCGTCGTCGCCTGGCAGCTCCCCACCCGCATCGAGACCGTCCTGCTCACCGTCGCCCTCGCCCGGCTCGGCGCCGTCCAGACCCCCGTCATCCCCTTCTACCGCGACCGCGAGGTCGGCTTCGCCCTGCGCGAGGCCAAGGCCGACTTCTTCGCGACACCCGGCGTGTGGCGCGGCCACGACTACCCCGCCATGGCCCGGCGGCTCGGGGCGCGCGGCGTCTTCGACGCGTACGACACCCTCCCCGACGGCGACCCGGACGTACTGCCCCCGCCGCCCGCCTACGGCACCGACGTCCGCTGGATCTACTGGACCTCCGGCACCACCTCCGACCCCAAGGGCGTCCTGCACACCGACCGCTCCCTCATCGCCGGCGGCTCCTGCCTCGCGCACGCCCTGCACCTGACCCCGTCCGACGTCGGCTCGATGGCCTTCCCCTACGCCCACATAGCCGGCCCGGACTACACCGTGATGCTGCTGCTCTACGGCTTCCCCGCGGTCCTCTTCGAGAAGTTCGCGATGCCGGACGCCCTGGACGGATACCGCCGCCACGGGGTCACCGTCGCCGGCGGGTCCACCGCCTTCTACTCCATGTTCCTCACGGAACAGCGCAAGGCCCCGGACGTCCCCCTCATCCCCACCCTCCGCCTCCTCGCCGGCGGCGGCGCCCCCAAACCGCCCGAGGTCTACCACGCGGTGATACGCGAACTGGGCTGTCAGCTCACCCACGGATACGGCATGACCGAAGTCCCCATGATCACCATGGGCGCCCCGGACGACACCCCCGAACACCTCGCCACCACCGAGGGCCGCCCCCCGCAGGGCATGTCCATCCGCATCACCACACCCGACGGCACCCCGCTCCCCGCGGAGACCGACGGAGAGGTGCGCCTGCGCGGGGAGGCCGTCTGCCAGGGCTACCTGAACCGGGACCAGTCGGCCGAGGTCTTCGACCACGACGGCTACCTGATCACCGGCGACCTCGGCCACCTGACCAGGGACGGCTACCTGGTCCTCACCGGCCGCAGCAAGGACGTCATCATCCGCAAGGGCGAGAACATCTCGGCCAAGGAGATCGAGGACCTCCTCCACCGCCTCCCGGGCGTCGCGGACGTGGCCGTCATCGGCCTCCCGGACCAGACCCGCGGCGAACGCGTCTGCGCGGTCGTCGAACAACCCGAGGGAGCGGCCCCCCTCACCCTCCCCCAGCTCACGGCCTACCTCCGCGCGGAGGGCCTGGCGACCCACAAACTCCCCGAGCAACTGGAACTCCTCGACGCCCTCCCCCGCAACGAAGCCCTGCGCAAGGTCCTCAAGTACAAGCTCCGGGAGCGGTACGCGTAGAGCGGGGTGGGGGGGCGGGGGAACAGGGCGGGAGCTATCGGATCGGCGACGGACGGGCGCCGGAACTCCCCCAGACCGGGACCCACCCGGACGGCACCACACAGCACGAGGCGGTGCGGAGGGCGGGAGCCACCCGGACGGCATCAGAGCCGTCCTGGGGGTTTCCCGTCAGTCCCATCGTCTCTCCGCGTCGGACCGGCCCCTCAAGGGCGCTCCCTACGGTCGCGTCGCTACGCGATGTCGCTGCGCTCCACCCTTGACCGCCCGCCCCGCCCCGGAAATACGAGGACAGCCGGGAACCCCCAAAGGAACGGGCCGGTCTCAGCTTTCAGGGACGGGGCGTCGGCCCTGCGCGGGCGGAGCCCGGGGCGCGTCCAATCGCTACGCGCTCCTGACGGACGGCGTCAGCGAGCCCCGTGGGCTGGACATAAGCCGCCATCGATCGCTACGCGCTTCTCGATCACGCGTCCGCAGACCGTCCGAGGCGGGGCCTTCGTCCCTCTTGCGGGCGATGGTAGACAGGGCAGTTTCGAAGTAGTTTCAAGTTCATGAGCGCAGACAACGCTGCCGTGAACTTCTCCGAGCTGGTCAACAAGAACAAACAGACGCTGGCACGGTTGAAGGAATCACCACGGCTTCTGCTGCACCGTAGAGACGGTGAGGATCTGGTCCTCACCACGGCTGCCAAGGCTGAGCAGGACCAAACCGTGGTGTCGGCTGCCTCGCGGATGCTGTCAGCCATGGCGAGGCGAGAGCCCGGCAGCATGGAGTTGCTCCTCGACATACTGCCGGAGGCATTTCCCTGGGTCCGCTTCCTTCCCGAACCAGATGTCCATGCCTTCGCTGTCGAACTGGTCGACACCATGCGTGCTGCGGACTCGATCGGCAACAACGCGTCCGTCGCCCAAATGCTCACCGCTTGGCAGCACACGGCGGAGGTCCATTCCGACCCTGTTCTCTTGGCCGCACTGAACCAGGACCACGGAACGGACTACGGCCCGGTACCCCACCCGTAGTGGGACGGCTCAACGGATGACAGGCCCGCGACCGGCGCGCCAGTCGTCGATGCGCTTGCGGATGCTGGGCACCATCTGGAGATCGTCCGTGTCCTCGGGCGGAAACCAGGCGACCTCAAGTGACTCGTCGGACGTCCGGAGGGTTCCTCCCATGGGTCGGGCGAGAAGACAGATGGAGAACTCCTGCCGCACTTCCCCGTCGTCGTAGGCGAAGACACCTTGAAGCGAGAAGCCGATGAGTGACCGATACGAGTACGTACCGCATCGACTCCTGCGCCACCCCGTCCGCGACATCGCCTCTGGCGTAGAGGGTGAGCTGATGGCCGTGATCAATGAGAATGTTTCAGACTCGGGCCGTGAGCACTGGGTCGAGCTGGCCTACATCCGTGGGGCATCCGGCCGCGAGTTCACCACGTCCGTCTCCAACGTCGAGCCCGCCGGCTGAGCTCGATCGGATGTGTCGCACCCCAAACCCATCCGAGCCGCAGACGCCGAACTCCATTCGTGGGTGGCGGTCTGTGCGGCTTATGCCCAGCCCAAGGGACTCGCAGGCGCCGTCCGTAAGGAGCGCGTAGCGATTGGGGGCGGCCTATGTCCGGCCACAGGGGCTCGCAGGCGCCGTCTGCCAGGAGCGCGTAGCGATAAGACGCGCCCGGGCTCCGCCCGCGCAGGGCAATCGCCCCGTCTCTGAAAAGGAACACCCGGCCCGTTCCTTTGGGGGCTTCCCGGCAGTCTTTCGGATTTCCGTGGCGGGACGGGCGGTCAAGGGTGGCCGAAGACCATCGCGAAGCGACGCGACGAAGGAGCGCCCTTGACGGGCCGGCCCGACGCGGAGAGACGATGGGACTGACGGGAAACCCCTAAACCCTCCCTGATCCCGCCCGAGTGGATCGACCTCACCGAAGCCCCCCGCCCGGCAAGCCACCGGCCTCCGCGCCACCGCCGCCGGCGGCGGGTGGGCAACCACCCGCCGCCGGCGGCGGGTGGGCAACCACCGACCCGGGGCGGCGGAGCCGCGGGGGTGGGGTCGCCGAGTGCGTTGGCGCCCGTACTCGCACCCCCGGCCCCCCGCACCCCCTACAGGCGGCTCAGGGAGGCCGCCGCGAAGAGGACGTCGCGGATCGCCTCGCGGTCGCCGTGTTGGCCTACCGCCGCGTCCTCCGGCGAGATGTGGCCGGCCGCCAGCTGGCAGAACTCAAGGCCGTCCAGGGCGATCTCCGCCACCGTGCGTTCCGCCGACGGTTTCGCGCCGGGCGAGTCCAGGGCGATGTCCCAGCCGCCGCCACCCGCGCCCTCGATCTCCAGGTGCAGGGTCCGCCCGGGCGCTCCCGCCGCGACCAGGCCGCGCGCCGGGGCCGCCAGGCCCGCGCGGCGCCGCTGGGCGAGCGCACCCGGCAGCAGTCGCGCCGCCAGGTCGATCATCCGGTGCAGGTGCGGCCCGGACGGCGGCTCGTACGGGTAGTCCACCGCGTCGGCGATGTCCCACGCGTGCACCCAGCACTCGAAGGCGCGCTCCAGGAAGGCGTCACCGAGCGGCAGGGCGAAACTGCCGTAGTCCACGGCGAGTTCGGCGACGCCGCGACCGGCGAAGGAGACCGTACGAACCAGGGTGTGGCCCTGTTGCCGCCACGGCTCGCGTACCTGGCGCGTCGCCGGATACGACGACGCGCCCCAGAAGTGCTCCGTCCGCACGGTCGGACCGCCCGGCGGCGCGTCCGCTCCCAGCGGGTCGTCCAGTCCGAGCGCGGTGGCGATCAGCCCGTCGACCGTCATGAGGTGGCCGATCACGCCCGCCACCGTGGTCCGGTGCGAGCGGTGCCGTTCCTCCTCGAACCACTTCAGGCGTACCGGGGTGTGCCACTCGGAGTCGCCGAAGTCCTGGAGCAGGGCGTCGAGGCGCGCGGTCTCGGTGTCGTACGGGCTCGCCCACCCCGGCACCGGGATGCGGGCCGGGCGCTTGCCGAGGCAGTCCTCCAGCACGCGCGAGCGCAGCAGCGGTTTGAGGTCGAGGGTCTCCTCCGGGTGCAGCAGCCCGACCGCGTCGCGCAGCCGCAGCGCCTCCTCCGCGCAGGGCGCGCACTCGGTGAGGTGGTCCTCCACCGCCCGGGTCTCCTCGGCCGAGCAGGCGGCCAGCGCCCACGCGCCGAGCAGGGACTTCAGTACGGCGTGGGAGGGCGGCGGCGGTGCGGGTTCCGTCGGCAGCGGCAGGGGCAGGGGCCTCGGCGCGTGTCCCGGGTCGAGGTCGTCGGCGGCCCCGCGCGGGCCCGGTATCCGGGCCTGGCCGCCCGGCCGCTCGTATCCGTCGTCGGGCGACTGGGCGGGGCCGTTCATCGGGGTGTTCCGTATTCGCGCGGGCCGTAACCGGGCTGGGTGGCGTCCTCCGGCGGGAGGGCGTTGGCGGTCGACAGCAGCTGGAGCCCGAGCCGCAGCCTGCGGCGCGCCTCGTCCTCGCTGATCCGGAGGTCGGCGGCGGCCTGGCGGTAGTCGCGGCGTTTGAAGTACGCGAGTTCCAGCGCGGCCCGCAGCGGCGCGGGCATGGACGTCACGATGTAGTCCGCGCGGGCGGCGGCGTTGGCGGTGCGCACCTTCTGTTCCAGCTCCTCGCGGGAGCCCCGGCCCAGTTCGGCCTGGCGCAGTCGGGCCACCGCCTGGCCCTGGGTGATCCGGGCGACCCAGGAGCGCATGGAGCCCTGTTTGGGGTCGTAGGCGTCCGGGTTCTCCCAGATGTAGCCGAAGACTTCGCGGGTGATGCGGTCCGCCGCCTTCTCGTCGCCCAGGACGCGGTGCGCCAGGCTGTGCACGAGCGAGGCGAAGCGGTCGTAGAGCTCACCGAGCGCGGCGGCCTCGCCGCGGGCCAGGCGCTGCTGCATGCGGCGGTCCCAGCGCGGTGGTACGTCCTTCGGCATAAGTGCCCCCAGCCGTGTGTCGACGCAACGAATGTAGTGGGCACATGGCGGATCGCGCCTGTTTTGGCGGAAGCTCCCCTCCGAAGTAGGCCCTGCGTGATAGGGGCGTCGCACGGCGTGAACGGTGGTGCGGCCGAGGGCACATGGGTACACGCGTACGCGCCCCGCCGCGCTCCCCGTGCGCGGGTTCGATGCGGCCACCTGCTTGACCGCTTCGCTTAACGTGCAGGCCAACTAGGCCGTACGCTCCTGCCTTGTCTTGATCTGAACCCCACGCACACGTGAAGGTGGAACGCCGCATATGGACAGCGCAGAATACGAGCGCAAGATCGCCGCCCGATTCGCCACCTTCGACCAGGACGGATCCGGCTTCATCGACCGGGAGGACTTCAGCGCGGCCGCCAAGGCCGTCCTGGCCGAATTCGGTACCGCCGCACGGTCGGAGAAGGGCCAGGCCGTCTTCGGCGGCGCCGAGGCGTTCTGGCAGGGAATGGCGGGAATCGCGGACGTCGACGGGGACCAGCGGGTCTCCCGCGAGGAGTTCATCACCGGGGCGGCCAAGCGGCTGCGGGACAACCCGCAGCGGTTCGCGGAGATCGCACGGCCGTTCCTGCGGGCCGTGATCGCGGTGGCGGACGAGGACGGCCTCGGCGCGACGCCGTCGGCCGCGGCCCGGGTGCTGCGTGTCCTCGGGACCGCGCCCGAGCCGGCCGAGCAGGTGGCGCTGGGCCTCGACACCGACGGCGACGGCCGCATCTCGGAGGACGAGATCCTGGCGGCCTTCGCCTCGTACTGCGGTGTGGAGGCCCCGGACGCGTGACGCCGGCGGCAGGCTCGCACGGATCCGGGTGACGGGCGGGCCGGGCGGGTGCCGCGCTGGATGACCGTCACCCGCCGAGCCTGCTGCGCGGATCCGGGGTCGCAGCTCAGGGCGCCCCGGCGGCGCCCTGTCCTGCCGGACGGGCACGTACCCGGCGCGGCAGCCGGAGCCTCGCCACGGGGCCGGGCAGGGACGGGAGGACGGGCCGGTGCCACGCGCCGCAGGCGCGCCGCACCGCGCTTCAGGCCGCCGCCCGGCCGGGCCCCGTACGACCAGGACCGGCCCCCGGGCGGCCCGTACGACCACAGGACCGCCCGAAGCCGGGCCCGTACGGTCAGGACCCGCCCGGGCGGGGCCGGGGTCAGGCGAAGACGACCGTGCGGGAGCCGTTGAGCAGTACGCGGTGCTCGCTGTGCCACTTCACCGCGCGCGCGAGCGCCTGGCACTCCACGTCGCGTCCGATCGCGACCAGCTGGTCCGGGGTGACCTCGTGGCCCACCCGCTCGACCTCCTGCTCGATGATCGGCCCCTCGTCGAGGTCCGCCGTCACGTAGTGCGCGGTGGCGCCGATCAGCTTCACTCCGCGCGCGTGCGCCTGGTGGTACGGCTTCGCGCCCTTGAAGCTCGGCAGGAACGAGTGGTGGATGTTGATGATCCGCCCGCTCAGCTCCTGGCACAGGGTGTCGGACAGCACCTGCATGTACCGCGCCAGCACCACCAGCTCGACGTTCTCGGCGCGCACCAGTTCCAGCAGCTGCGCCTCGGCCTGGGCCTTGGTGTCCTTGGTCACGGGGATGTGCACGAACGGCACGTCGTACGAGGCGACCAGTTCGGCGAAGTCGGTGTGGTTGGAGACCACGGCCGCGATCTCGACCGGCAGGGCCCCGATCCGGGAGCGGAACAGCAGGTCGTTGAGGCAGTGCCCGAACTTGGACACCATCAGGATGATCCGCATGCGCTCCTCGGAGCGGTGGATCTCCCAGTCCATCTTGAAGGACTCGCCGATCGCGGCGAAGCTCGCCCGCAGCTTCTCCACCGTCACCGTGGGCTCGGCCTCGAAGTGCACCCGCATGAAGAAGAGCCCGGTCTCCCGGTCTCCGAACTGCTGGCTGTCCACGATGTTGCAGCCGGTCATGAACAGGTAGCTCGACACGGCGTGCACGATGCCCTGCTTGTCGGGGCAGGACACGGTCAGGACGTACTGGGGCTGCTGCTGGGCCTGGGCCTCGTTGTGCGGGTCGCTCATGACCGCACAGCCTTTCACACCGCGCGGGTGAGGATCTTCAGGACTTCCAGCGAGGTGGGACGTACGTCCGGGTCGTCCCCGTCGGCCTGCGCGAGCCGTACGTGCGCCTCGCGCGCGGCGCGGACCGCCTCGGGCCACGCGTGGTGCTCCAGGTAGACGGAGACGGGGGCGTCGGGGCCGACCTGGTGGAGGATCCGGAGCACGCGCAGCACGGCGAGGTCGACGAGGGCCGCTTCCTGCGAGTCGCGGAAGATCGTGCCGACGTACTTCTCCGCCGACCAGCTGTCGAGCCAGGTGTCCTCGACGAGCCGGTACACGGCGTCGGTGACGTCGCCGTACCCTTCGGCGCCGGCGAGCCAGGTGTCCTCGTGGAAGGCCGGATCGGAAAGCATGTGCAGCGCCGAGCGCACGTTGCTGCGCCAGCGCCACCACGGCATGTCGTTCAGGGGCATGCCGCCCATGGTGGAGGAGCGGCCGCCGCGTTTGGAAGAGTTCTTCGAACCTTGGGCGAATGTCACGCTTTCGATCGTACGTTCCTGGTCAGAGGGATCTTGAAGCGCCCGAGGGGACCGAGCCCCCGTAGTTCACCGCGGTGTCACCGGATGTTGCGACCGTCTCACTCGGCAGTTACCTGTGGGGCGGAATGGTGCATGGACATGACCATCTCGCGATGTGCAGCATCCCTCCCGCGCACTCTCGTGGCCACGGCGACGGGTGTCTGCCTGCTGGCCGGGTGCGGGGCGCTACCCGGGGGCTCGGGGGGCTCGGGGGGCTCGGGGGGCTCGGGGGGCTCCGGGAGGACGATCACCGTCATGACCTTCGCGCCGGAGGGGACCCAGGCCACCAACATGCCGGGCATGACCGGGATGGCCAAGGCCTACGAGCGCTGGGCGAACACCAGGGGCGGCCTCAACGGTCACAGGCTCCGCGTGCTGACCTGCAACGAGAAGAACACGCCCGGCGGTGCCGCCGACTGCGCCCGCCAGGCTGTCGCCGAGAACGCCGTCGCTGTCGTCGGCTCCTACAGCCAGCACGGCCGCGCCTTCATGGCCCCGCTGGAGGCGGAGGGCATCCCCTTCGTCGGCGGCTACGGAGTCTCCTCCGAGGAGTTCCAGTCGCCGCTCTCCTACCCGGTCAACGGCGGCCAGCCCGTCCTGATCGCCGGCGCCGGCCACCAGCTGAGCCGCGCCTGCGACCAGGTGGCCCTGGTACGGCCCGACACCCTCGCCGGCGACACCCTGCCGGTCATGCTCAACGCGGGGCTGCGCGCCAACAAGATGGCCGACGCCGCCGACATCCTGGCCGCGGAGGACTCCGCCGACTTCAAGCCGCAGGCGGGCGAGGCCATCGCGCACACCACCGGCACCGGCACCGGCAAGGAGAGGGAGGGCAAGGCGAGGGGCTGCGTCACCGCGGTCCTCGGCGAGCGCACCGAGACGTTCTTCGACGCCTTCCGCCGCACCGAGCCGCAGCGCAGCAAGCCGCAGATCTCCTCGGTGCTGGGCAGTGTCAGCCAGTCCCTGGTGGACCGCACGGGCGGCCGGGAGAGCCCCTTCGAGGGCGCCTACGTGACGAGCTGGTACCCGGTGGCCTCCGATCCCCTCTGGGAGCCGATGCGCAGGGTCGTCGCCGACTTCGCCTTCGGCGACGACACCGTAGACCCCGACGACAGCGGGGTGCAGACCACCTGGATCGCGTACACGGTGCTGGGCGAGATCATGAACCGCTTCGGCAAGGAGGAGAGCATCGACGCCCGCAGGATCAGGCGGTCGCTGAACGAGGCCCGGCCGGTGCGGACCGCCGGCCTGACCCCGGACCTGAGCTGGCGCTCCGAGGACATGCGGGCCGTCGCCGGCTTCCCCCGCATCGTCAACGGCCGGGTCACCTTCCAGGTCGTGCGCGACGGGCGGCTCGTGGCGCAGCCGGGCGAGCAGCCCATGGACATGACGCCGACGCTGGTACAGGCGCCGCGCACGGCCTGACGGGGCCTCGCGGCCGCTGGTTCACAGCTGGGACTTGTCGCGCTTGGTGAGTCCGTACTTGGCCGCGATCGTGTTCCACATGGTCGCGGCCGATTCCTTGGCCTTGGTCGCCTCGCCGCTCGACTTGTTGCCCTCGGAGGCGTTCTTGGTGGCTTTCGCCTTGCCGTCCTTGCACTTGTCGTCGTCCACGTCGTCCGCCCAGGCGGCGTAGCTGTTGTCGGCGTCCGCAGAGGCCTGCCAGGCCTTGGTCAGGGCGGCGGACAGCCTGGCGTGGTTGGGGAGCTTGTCGACCTTCAACTCCTGCAGGCGGGTGATCAGTTCCTCGCGCTGGCGGGCCGCGGCGCGCAGGTCCGAGGACGCCTGGTCGAGGTTGGAACAGCCCTTGATGTCCTCCACGGCCTTGATCACCGAGGCGCGGCTGTCGTTGCTGTCCGCGAGGAGCTTGTCCAACTGGACGGCCTGCGGGCGGGCCGGGTCGACGGGTGCCTCGCCGGCGGGCGCGGCGGAGCCGGCGCTCGCGGTCGGCGCGACGGGCACGGCGCCGGGGTCGTTGTTCTGGGGCTTGCCGTCGCCGAGCAGCGAGCCGACGCCGAGGCCGACGACGGCGAGGCCGACGACGACGGCGCCGATGATCGCGGGCGAGACCTTGCGGGACGGCTCCTCCGGCGGGGGCGGGGCCGGGGCGTACTGCGGGTGCGCGTGCGCGTGCGGTGGTACGGGGGCCTGCGCGCGCGGCGGGTAGGGGCGCTGCGGCGGCCGGCCGCGCAGGACGGGCTCCTGTACGGGCGGCAGGTGCTGGGTCTGGCCGGCGGAGTCGTCGCCGCGGAAGAGACCGTCGAAGCCCTCGACGGCGGAGGCGCCGGGGGATGCCGGGACCGGGGGGATGTACTGGGTGGCGGCCTCGTCGTGCCCGGGCGCGGCGGGGCCGGCCGGTACGGGCGGTATGTACTGCGTCGCGGCCTCGTCGTGCCCGGGGACGGCGGCGCCGGCCGGTACGGGCGGTATGTACTGCGTCGCCGCTTCGCCGGGCCCGGGAGCGGCGGGGACCGGCGGGATGTACTGGGTGGCGGCCTCGGGCAGCGGCGGGTAGCCGTAGCCGTGCGGTGCGCCGGGGCCCTCGTAGCCGGGACCGACCACGTGTCCGACCGCGGGCCCGGACTCGCCTTCCGGTGCGGGGTAGGCCTGCGGGTAGCCGTAGGCGGCCCCGGGGTGCGGCTGCTCCGGGTACGCCGGGTACCCGGACGCCGGGTCCGGATTCCACGGGGCACCGGGCTGCGGTGCGCCCCCTTGTCCGCTCTGCGTCACCAGGACTCCCTCTCCGACTCACCAGACGTACGGAACCGTCCGGCAACGCTACCTGCTCACGGGACGCAGCGGGGGCGGCGGAGCCCCGGCACACGGCCACCGCCACGGCCGCGGCCCCGCCGCCCCACCCAGCCCCGCCGGCGTTTGAGGCACGGGCCCCGCGGCGGAGCCCCGGCACACACCCGACCACCACCGCCCCACCCAGCCCCGCCGCCCCACCCAGCCCCGCCGGCGTTTAAGGCGCGGGCCCCGCGGCGGAGCCCCGGCACACACCCGACCACCACCGCCCCACCCAGCCCCGCCGGCGATTGAGGCGCGGGCTCCGGGGCGGAGCCCCGGCATACGGGCCGGCCCGCCGGGGCACAGGCGCGGGGGGCCGTCAGGCGACCCGGGCGGCGAATTCGCGGACCGCCGCCTCCTCCCGGTACGGCTCCAGGCGGGTCCGGAAGTCGTGCAGGTACTCCGCGCCGCGGTTCGAGCGCAGCCCGTCCAGCAGTTCCGCCGCCTGCGTGGCCGTCCGGCAGGCTTGTTCCACCTCCCGCTGCTGCACCTGCGCCGACGCCAGCAGCAGCAGCCCGATGGCCCGGCGGCGGGCCTTGCCCGCCGGGAGGGCGCGCAGGGCCTCCTGCGCCTGCCGGGCCGCCGCGTCCCCCTGCCCCAGGTCCCGGTGGCAGTGGGCCAGCTCGTCCGCGAGGTACGCCTCGTCGAAGTGGCGGATCCACACCGGGTCGTCGCCCGACTCCGGCTCCGCCCGCTCCAGCGCGCTCACCGCCCGCGCGGACAGCACGCCCGTCGCCCGGCCGTCGCCGAGCAGCGCGTGCCCGCGCGCCTCGGCGGCGTAGTACATGGCCTCGACCCGCGGCGTGACCTGCCCGCGCGTCCCCTCCTGGGCGGCCCGCGCCAACTGGGCGATCTCCCGCGGGTTGCCGAGCTCGGCGGCGAGGTGGCTCATGGACGCCGCCAGCACGTAGCCGCCGTACGCCCGGTCGCCGGCCGCCTGGGCCAGCCGCAGCGCCTGGATGTAGTAGCGCTGCGCCAGGCCCGGCTGGCCCGTGTCGACCGCCATGTAGCCGGCGAGTTCGGTCAGCCGGGCCACCGCCGCGAAGAGGGCCCGCCCGACGGCTTCCCGGTAGGAGCCGCCGATCAGGCCGGACACCACCGAGTTGAGGTAGTGCACGACCACCGGCCGTACGTGGCCGCTGCCGAAGCGGTGGTCGAGGTCCTTGAGGGCGTCGGTGGTCGCCAGTACCGCCTCGACGTCCGGCATGCCGACCCGCGAACCGCCGCTGCGGGCGACCTGGGTGTCGGCGCCGGTGATGAGCCAGTCGCGGCTCGGTTCGACGAGCGCCGAGGCGGCCACGCTGGAACCGACGAGGAAGTCGCGGCGGCCGACGTCGCTGCGCCACAGCTCGCAGACCTGCTCGATGGCGCCGATGACGGTCGGGGAGAACTGCAGGCCGACGCCGGAGGCGAGGTTCTTGCCGTTGGCCATGCCGATCTCGTCGATGGTGACGGTCCGGCCTAGTTTGCGCCCCAGCGCCTCGGCGATGATTCCCGGTGCCCGGCCGCGCGGCTGCTGGCCGCGCAGCCAGCGGGCCACGGAGGTCTTGTCGTAGCGGAGATCGAGGCCGTGTTCGGCCCCGCACATGTTCACACGCCGGGCGAGCCCGGCATTGGAGCACCCGGCTTCCTGGATGAGCGCCTGCAGCCGTTCGTTCGGCTGGCGGGCGACGAGAGGCCTGGCTGCCATGAAAACCCCCTGCTGACCGCGGGTGTGATCCGTTGGAATGATCACTTCCCGCCTGATGTGCGGAGAATCTTCCGCTCTGCGTCGTGTCGCTACCCAGCAACAGCGCCCCGGCCTCCTACGCGCCCCCGCGCATGCATCAGTGCGCCCCGCATGCAGGATCGATGCTCCGCGCGCGTGCGGGTTTACGCCCGTAACCCCCGGTGACCCGGGCAGTTGTGATGGGCGTGGAAGAGACCATGGGAGTCACGGAGACCGCACCCATCCCCAAGCAGCGCGGCGAGCAGCTGCTGGACCATGCCGTGCGGTACGCGGAAGAACGGCACTGGGATGTCTTCGCCGGCACCTGGTTGGAGCCCGGGGACGGCCGGGAGCTGTGCTCCTGCGGGGCCGCGGACTGCCCGGCGCCGGGCGCGCACCCGGCGGTGAAGGACTGGGCGGCGCACGCCACCGGCAGCGCGGTGCAGGTGCGCCGGGTGTGGGGCAAGCACCCGCAGGCGTCGATCCTGCTGCCGACGGGCCGGACCTTCGACGCGCTGGACGTGCCGGAATCGGCCGGCTTCCTGGCGCTGGCCCGGCTGGAGCGGATGCAGCGCACGCTCGGGCCGGTCACGCTGACGCCCGATCACCGGATGCTGTTCTTCGTCCTGCCGGGCGCCGGCGCCAAGGTCGCGGACCTCGTGCGCAAGCTGGGCTGGACGCCGTCCGCGATCGACCTGGCCGCCCGTGGCGAGGGCGAGTACGTCGCCGCGCCGCCCACCCGTTTCGGCGGACGGGGCGCGGTGCAGTGGGCGCGCCGGCCCACTCCCGCGAACCGGTGGCTGCCGGACACGGAGGAGCTGATCGACGCGCTGGCGTACGCGTGCGGCAGCGAGGCGGCGGCGGAACGCAGGCGGCGCCAGGGCTGACCCCGGGCTGACCTCGGCTGACTCGGGCTGACCCCGCGCGATGACAAGCCGACCGGGAACTCATGACATACGTAACTGCTGAGGCCTGCGCCCCTCCTCCTATCGTGAAGGAGGAACGACCAAGGGGGACGCGATGAGAGGCAGCCGCATGCCGGACCGGGACGACGCGACGGGTGGAACGGACAGGACGGACGGTGCGCGCACCGCGCCGTCCGCCGTGCGTGTGGAAGGTCTGTGGAAGCGGTTCGGCGAGCAGGTCGCCGTCGCCGGCATCGACCTGGAGCTGCCCGCGGGGAAGTTCATCGGCCTGGTGGGACCGAACGGCGCGGGCAAGACGACCACGCTGTCGATGGTGACCGGCCTGCTGCGGCCCGACATGGGGCGGGTCGTCGTCGCGGGGCACGACGTGTGGGCCGACCCGGCCGAGGTGAAGGCGCGGATCGGCGTACTGCCCGAGGGGCTGCGGCTCTTCGAGCGGCTGTCGGGACGCGAACTGCTCGGCTACATGGGCCGCCTGCGCGGACTGCCGGGCGACGAGACCGACAAGCGGGCGACGCAGCTGCTGGACATCCTCGACCTCGCCGGGTCGCAGCACAAGCTGGTCGTCGACTACTCGACCGGCATGCGGAAGAAGATCGGGCTGGCCGCGGCGCTGCTGCACAACCCCGAAGTGCTCTTCCTGGACGAGCCTTTCGAGGGCGTCGACCCGGTGTCGGCCCAGACCATCCGCGGGGTGCTGGAACGTTACACCGCGTCCGGTGCGACGGTCGTCTTCTCCTCCCACGTGATGGAGCTCGTCGAGTCGCTGTGCGACTGGGTGGCCGTGATGGCCGCCGGCCGGATCCGCGCCGCGGGCCCGCTGGCCGACGTACGGGGCTCCGCGCCCTCCCTGCAGGCCGCCTTCCTCGAACTGGTCGGCGCGCACGGGCGGGACACCTCCGGGGACGCGCTGGACTGGCTCGGCGGCAACTCCGCGGCGGTCACCCGATGAGCGCTCCCGCCACCTCGGCCGGGGCGTCCGGCGCCCCCGGCGCACCCTCGGGCGTGTCCGGCGCGGCCGGGATCGCCGCGGGCCGGGCCGCCTCCGCGGCGCCGCTCGCGCTCACCCCGATCTTCGTCCGCATCAAGCTCTCGCTGCTGCGCAACGGCCTGAAGGGTTCCTCGAAGCGCAAGGCCGCCTACTTCTCGACGCTGGCCTTCGCGCTGCTGGTCGGCGGCTTCATGACGCTCGGCCTGGGCCTGCTGCGCGGCCACGCGCAGGCGGGCACCGCGGTCGTGCTGCTGGCCGCGATCCTGGCGCTCGGCTGGGCCTTCATGCCGCTGTTCTTCCCCACGGGGGACGAGACGCTGGACCCGAGCCGGCTGGTGATGCTGCCGCTGCGGCCGCGTCCTCTCGTCACGGCCCTGCTGGCGTCGTCGCTCGTCGGCATCGGGCCGCTGTTCACGCTGTGCCTGGCGGTCGGTTCGGTCGTGGCCGTCGCGCGCGGCGCGGCCGGCGCTGTGGCCGCGGTGGTGGCCGTACCGCTCCTGCTGCTCGGCTGCGTGATCCTCGCGCGGGCCGTGGCGACGGCCAACGTACGGCTGCTGACCAGCCGTAAGGGCCGTGACCTGGCGCTGCTCAGCGGTCTGGTCATCGCGGTGGGCGCGCAGCTCGCCAACTTCGCCAGCCAGAGCCTCTTCCAGTCCGGCGGCCTGGCGACGCTGGAGCCCGTCTCGGCGGTGGTGCGGTGGCTGCCGCCGGCGACCGCCGTCGGCATGGTGGACTCCGCGAGCGAGGGCGCGTACGGCCGGGCGGCCGCCCAGCTGGTCCTGACGCTGGCCGCACTGGCCGGCCTGCTGTGGTCCTGGGAGCGCAGCCTGACCCGGCTGATGGTGACGGCGGACGGCTCCACGATCTCGGCCTCGGGGCCGGTCAAGGACCGCGGCGGCGCCGGCGGCGGCTTCTGGTCGCTGCTGCCCTCGGGCCGGACGGGCGCCTCCATGCAGCGTGCCCTGCGCTACGTCGTACGGGACCCCAAGACGAAGTCGGCCTGGGTGACCGCGCTGGCGATCGGCCTGATCGTGCCCGTCTTCAACGCGCTGCAGGGAACCGGGTCGGTCTACCTCGGCAGCTTCGGCGCGGGCATGCTCGGCGTGCAGATGTACAACCAGTTCGGGCAGGACACCTCCGCCTTCTGGATGGTCGCGCAGACCATCTCCGGCCCCCGCGACGCGTACGTGGAGCTGCGCGCCCGTGCCCTGGCGCTGGGCCTGGTCACCCTCCCGTACACGGTCCTGGTGACGGTGGTCACCGCCGCGCTGCTGGACGACTGGCAGGGCTTCCCCGCGGCCGTGGGCGTGGCCCTGGCGCTGCTGGGCTCGATGCTGTGCACCGGGGCCCTGGCCTCGGCCCGCTTCCCGTACTCCATCCCGACGGAGGGCGCGTTCAAGAACGTCGCCCCGGGGCAGGGCGGGCTCGCCTGGGGCGGGATCCTCGGCGGGATGCTGGTGTCGGCGTTGGTGTGCGCGCCGGTGATCGCCCTGGCGGTGTGGCTGAACACGGCCGGGAACCGGGACGTGTCCTGGATCCTGCTCCCGGTCGGCGTGGCCTGGGGCTGGCTTGCGGCCTGGGTGGGCCTGCGCCTCGCGGCGCCGACGGTGGCGCGCAAGCTGCCGGAGATCCTCTCGGCGGTGAGCAAGGGCTGACGGCCCGGGACGCGGCCGGAGGGGCCGGCTTCCGCACCTCACGGGGGGGGTGCGGAAGCCGGCCTGTCCGGCTGCGGGCGGGTGGCCGGGGTCGGGGGTTGGGGTCAGGGGGCGGGGGCCGGGATGTCGTCCAGGAAGGGCTCCAGGACGGCGCGCCAGGCGGCCGGTTGGTCGTAGTGGAGGTAGTGGCCGGCGTCCGGGATCTCCGCGTAGCGGCCGGCGGGGAGGACGCGGACCATCTCCTGGGCCTCGGCGCGGCCCAGTTCCCCGTCGAGGCCGCGAACGACCAGCGTCGGGCAGCGGACCTGGGCCAGCTCCTCCCAGTGGGCGTCGTGGACCCACGTCTCGCGGGCCGTCAGCATCTGGCGGCGGGAGAAGAGCGGCCGCCAGCCGTCCGCGGACTGGTGCATGACCTCGGCGAAGAAGGCGCCGCGGCCGGGGTCGGGGCGCTCCACTCGGGGGTCGTCCGCGCCGAACCAGCGGCGGGCCGCGTCCTGGGTGGGGAAGGGGAGCGGCCAGAGGCGGAACCAGTCCTCCCACTCGCGTTGGGAGGCCGCGCCGAGGGCCGAGGCGCGCATGTCGCAGATGACGAGGGCCGCAACCAGGTCCGGGCGGCGAGCGGCGAGCTGCCAGGCGGTGAGGGCGCCCATGGAGTGGCCGATGAGGGTGACGGGGGCGAGGTCGAGCTGCTCGACGGCTGCTTCCGCGTCGGCGACGAAGGCCTCGCGGCCCAGGGTGGTGTGCGGGGCGGCTCCGGGGGGCGGGCGGTCGCTGTGGCCGTGGCCGCGCTGGTCCAGGGCGACGACGCGGCGGCGCTCGCCGAGCCAGTGGGCGGTGCCGGCCCAGTGGGAGGCGCGGCCCATCAGCCCGTGCAGTAACAGGACGCCGGGGCGGGAGTCTGCTTCGGGGACCGGTTCTCGGAACTGCCAGGCGGCAAGACGGACGCCTTCGGCCCCTGTCACATCGATGCGCTGTACCACCGCAGATGCACCCCCTTCGCTCCCCGCCAGACTATCGAACCCCTATTCGAAAACGGGGTTCTCGCCCACAACACCGCTCTTTCGAGTGACCTTGCTCAAGGATTGGCCGCCGCTGCCGATGGAGATCCTTTCAACAGGGAGGCGGGCCGCTCGGGGAAGACGGTCCGTTGGGGAAGACCTTGAGAGCTCGGGGCTCCAGGTCACACAGGGGAGGACCGGTCCCGGCGCCGCGAGGCGCCGGGACCGCCCACACAACGGCCGATCACCGAGAAGTCGGGCCTGCGGGCCGAAGGATCAGCGCTTGGCCACGAACACGTGCGAGGCGATGTCGGCCTCCAGCTCGGCGGCCTCACCACCGCTGCCGACCAGCACACCCCCCGGGGACTCGGTCACGCTCACCACCGAGCCGGGCTGCACGCCCGCCCGCCGCAGCGTGTACATCAGCTGGGCGTCCGTCTGGATCGGCTCCCCGATGCGCCGCACGACCACCGTCTTGCCCTCCGTGCCCGGGTCGAGCTCGGACAGGCTGATCATGCCGTCCTCCAGGAACTGCTCGGCCTCGGCCTTCTCGCCCAGCTCCTCAAGCCCCGGGATCGGGTTCCCGTACGGCGACTCGGTCGGGTGGCGCAGCAGCTCCAGCACCCGCCGCTCCACCGCCTCGCTCATCACGTGCTCCCACCGGCAGGCCTCGGCGTGCACCTGCTCCCACTCCAGACCGATGACGTCGACGAGCAGGCACTCGGCGAGCCGGTGCTTGCGCATCACGCGCGTCGCCAGCCGCCGGCCCTCGTCCGTCAGCTCCAGGTGCCGGTCCGTGGCCACGGCCACCAGGCCGTCGCGCTCCATGCGCGCCACCGTCTGGCTCACCGTCGGCCCGCTCTGGTCCAGCCTCTCGGCGATCCGGGCGCGCATGGGGACCACGCCTTCCTCTTCCAGCTCAAGGATGGTGCGGAGATACATCTCCGTGGTATCGATCAGTCCGGACATTCGTGCCCCTCGGATTGCGTGCGCTGGCCCTGTCCCCAATTCTGACGCATCGGGCGGACAACCGTCCCGTGCCATGGGCCGAGAACGGCCCCCGGACGTCCCCCGGCCCGCCGGGCCCGGGACGGACGCCGTATTGACACGCCCTTGGTCCAGACCGCACGGTGAGCGGCGACACGGACGCACCCCACCTCCGGAAGGGCCTTCGGCGTATGAGCGAGAGCAAGCTGGCCGGTCAGTTCTTCGACGCCGCCATCGGCCTCCTGGAGCGGGTCCGGGACGAGGAGGCCCCGCGCATCGCCGAGGCCGGCACCCTCATCGCCGACGCCGTCGCCGCCGGCAACCGGCTCTTCGCCTTCGGCGCCGGCCACTCCTCACTGCCCGCCCAGGACGTCGTCTACCGGGCCGGCGGCCTGGCCCTGATGAACTTCCTCGCCGTACCCGGCACCGCCGGCGTCGACGTCATGCCCGCCACCCTCGGCAGCGCACTGGAACGCGTCGACGGCCTCGCCGGCGCCGTCCTCGACAGCAGCCCCGCCTCCGACGGCGACGTCCTGGTGATCATCTCCCTGTCCGGGCGCAACGCCCTGCCCGTCGAGATGGCCATGAACGCCCGCGCCGTCGGCCTCAAGGTCATCGGCGTCACCTCGGTCGCCTACGCCACCGGCACCCGCTCACGGCACGTCTCGGGCACCTTCCTCAAGGACCACTGCGACATCGTCCTCGACAGCAAGATCGCCGTCGGTGACGCCGAGCTCAGCATCGACGGAATCGACGCCCCCTTCGCTCCCGCCTCCACGGTCGTCACCAGCGCGATCATGCAGGCGGTCATGGCCACCGCCGCCGGTGAACTCGCCGCCCGCGGCATGGAACCCCCGCTCCTGCGCTCGGGCAACGTCGACGGCGGCCACGAATGGAACGGCCGCGTCATGCAGGAGTACGGCGACCGGATCTTCTTCCGTCACTGAGGGGCCGCCCCGGCGCCGGCACCCGGGCCCGGACCGTGGCCCGCCGCCCCGGCGCCCGCGGCCCCGGCGCCCGCCGCCGCCAGGTCCAGGTCCGCCGCCACGCGCGCCGCGACCTCCTCCGCGTACGCGGCGTCCGCACGCTCGAACGCCGGCCGCGACGGCCCGCGCAGGAACGTCAGCACCCCCAGGGTCCGCCCCCGGCTGCGCAGCACCGCGCACAGCCCGTGCGCCGCGCCCTCGGGCCACTGCCGGGCCCGCGCCCACTCCGCGTCCGCCTCCCCGCGCGGGCCGCTGGTACGCACCGAGCCGATCCGGTCCAGCGCCTGCAGCGCCGGGTGCCCGGCCGCGTACCGCACGGGGATCGAGCCGGGCCCCGGCAGCGCGGGCGGCGACGCGGCACACCGTACGAGCCTGCGCCGCTCGGTGTCGGCCGCCGGGGCCAGTACGTCCAGCAGCGCGTGCTCGGCGAAGCCCGCGAGCGCGAAGTCCAGGCGCACACCGGCCGCCTCCGCCGGGTCCTCGCACTCGGCGGCGGCCCGCCCCGCCCGGTGCAGCTGATGGGACCGGAACCGTGCCTGCGCGGTGTCGAGCTGCTCCTGCCGGGCCTCGGTGACGTCCTGGAGCAGCCAGCCGACACCCAGCGGCACCGGCTCCTCCGCGAGCGGCGAAGCCAGCCGCAGGAACCCGCAGCGCCAGCACCGGCGCCGTACGCCCTCCGCCGTGCGCACCGACACCCACATCTCCACGGGCGCCGGCGGCGCCCCCTCCGCGAGCACGTGCTGCAGCGCACCCTCCAGCTCCTCCACCCCCTGGGCCAGCAGCTCTCCGAGGGGCCGGCCGAGCAGGGCGGTGCGGCCGGTCCCGAAGGCCCGCGCGGCGTGCACGTTGACCACCGCGGGCCGCAGGTCGACGTCCACGAGGACGACGCCCCAGGAGGCGTCCTCCATCAGGGCCTCGCTCAACGCGATGGACCGCTCCAGGTCGATCTGCGCGTGCACCTCGCTGAAGGCGCAGTACACCCCCGCGGGCGAGCCGTCTGCGCCCGGCACCCCGGCGGACTGCGTCCGCACGAGAACGCGCCCGCCGTCCTTGGTGAGCAGGGCGAACTCGTGGACCTGGCGCCCGGGCACCTGCTGGGCGGACATCAGTCTGTCCTGCACGTCCTGCGCGTCGGCGGCCCGTACCGCCCAGCCCTCGAAGCCCTTGCGCCCCACGGCCTCCGCGGCCGACCAGCCCAGGATCCGCTCGGCCTCACGGTTCCAGTGGGTGATCACGCCGTCGGAGTCGAAGGCGCACAGCGCGGCGTCCATCCCGTCCAGCAGCGCGGCGAGCAGGTCGTCGGTGGTCTCGTCACGTCCGGAAGCACTCACCTGGAACCCCCAGCAGGTGTTCGCGTATGCGGCACGTCAGATCATTGAACTCGAACGTGACCCACACCACACCGGTTTCGCCGGATTGGGGACGCGAAATCCGGTCAGGGTCCGCGCCCCTCCCCCTCCGTGGCCGCACGACCACCCGCCGGGAGCGGGAAACAAATCGGTTGTGGCCGCCGGTCTGCCTGCCTAGGCTCTGAGACACACTGAAAGGAGGTGATCCCGGAAATGTACGAACTCCGGACGCGTGAGGTGGCTGCGGGCTAGGGCCCGTCGTCAGTAGCGCACCCAGTGCGGTGCCCGGCGGATCGCCCGGCGCCAATCCCAAGCAGTCACCCGACCCGCGGGCTCGCCGGTACGTCCGGCCGGCTCCTCTCACTGCAGGAGAGGAACCCGAGCCCGCGGGTCGTCTGCGTTTACCGCCGCGGACACTCCGTTAAGGGCAGAGCCTCTCCAGGCGCCACTTGCCGCCTTCCAGCACGTAGTGCAGCCGGTCGTGCAGCCGGTTCTCGTGCCCCTGCCAGAACTCGACCTCCTGCGGCACCACCCGCAGCCCGCCCCACTCCGGCGGGACGGGGACCTGCTCGCCCTCCGGATAGCGCTCCGTGAGCTCGGCGTAGCGGCGGTCCAGCTCCTCGCGGGAGCCGATCACGCTCGACTGCTCGCTGGCCCACGCGCCCAGCTGCGAGCCGTGCGGCCGGGACCGGAAGTACGCCGCCGTCTCGTCGCGGCCGATACGGGACGCCGTGCCGGTGACGATCACCTGGCGGGCGATCGGGTGCCAGGGGAACAGCAGCGCGACCTGCGGGTTCGCGGCGAGCTCCCGGCCCTTGCGGGACGCGTAGTTGGTGAAGAAGACGAAGCCCCTGCTGTCGAACTGCTTCAGCAGCACCGTGCGCGAGCTGGGCCGCCCGTCGGGGGTGGCCGTCGAGACGACCATGGCGTTCGGTTCGAAGAGGTGCGAGTCGGCCGCCTGCTGGAACCACCGGGCGAACTGCTCCATGGGGTCCTCGGCGAGGCTCACCTCGTGGACGATCTCCGAGCGGTACTGCTTGCGCATCATGGCGGGGTCAATGTCCTGATCGGTCACGCCAGCCATCCTGCCGCAGGTGGACCGGTGACGGTGTGCCGTATGTCACGCTTCCGCAGCCGGGGCGGAGCCGCCAAAATCTTGGGGCCGGTCCGAAGGCCCCCGCACGGGTGACCATCGGCCGTGCCGGGCATCAACGGGGATGACCGCGCCGGACCGCGAGTCACGCCGGGAGCCGCGCGTGTTCGCACTATCTGAGGAGCCGCCTGATGTCCGACTTCGTACCCGGGCTCGAAGGGGTCGTCGCGTTCGAGACGGAGATCGCCGAACCCGACAAGGAAGGCGGATCGCTCCGCTACCGGGGTGTCGACATCGAAGACCTCGTCGGCCACGTCTCCTTCGGGAACGTCTGGGGACTGCTGGTCGACGGTGCTTTCAACCCCGGCCTGCCGGCCGCCGAGCCCTTCCCCATCCCGGTCCACTCCGGGGACATCCGCGTCGACGTGCAGTCCGCGCTCGCGATGCTCGCCCCCGTGTGGGGCCTGAAACCGCTCCTGGACATCGACGTGCAGACCGCCCGCGACGACCTCGCGCGCGCGGCCGTCATGGCGCTCTCGTACGTCGCCCAGTCCGCCCGCGGCCAGGGCCTGCCCATGGTCCCGCAGCGCGAGATCGACAAGGCCGAGTCCGTCGTCGAGCGCTTCATGATCCGCTGGCGCGGTGAGCCGGACCCCAAGCACGTCAAGGCCGTCGACGCCTACTGGACCTCCGCCGCCGAGCACGGCATGAACGCCTCCACCTTCACCGCACGCGTCATCGCCTCCACCGGCGCCGACGTGGCCGCCGCGCTCTCCGGCGCCGTCGGCGCCATGTCGGGCCCGCTGCACGGCGGCGCGCCGTCCCGCGTGCTCGGCATGATCGAGGAGATCGAGCGCACCGGCGACGCCGTCGCGTACGTGAAGAAGGCCCTCGACAAGGGCGAGCGCCTGATGGGCTTCGGGCACCGCGTCTACCGCGCCGAGGACCCCCGCGCCCGCGTGCTGCGGCGCACCGCCAAGGAACTGGACGCCCCGCGCTACGAGGTGGCCGCCGCGCTGGAGAAGGCCGCCCTGGAGGAGCTGCACGCGCGCCGCCCCGACCGGGTGCTCGCCACCAACGTGGAGTTCTGGGCCGCGATCATGCTGGACTTCGCGGAGGTCCCGGCGCACATGTTCACATCGATGTTCAGCTGCGCCCGTACCGCGGGCTGGTCGGCGCACATCCTGGAGCAGAAGCGCACGGGCCGCCTGGTGCGCCCGTCCGCCCGCTACACCGGGCCGGGCCGACGCAACCCGCAGGAGATCGAGGGCTACGCCGACATCGCCGACACCGCCTGATCCCCGTAGGACGCGCAGGGCGCCGTACCCCCTCCCGGGGTGCGGCGCCCGCCGCGTTTCAGGTCAGCGTCGCGTCGAGGATCCGGGACCACTGGGCCACGACACGGGCCCGGCGGGCGGCGTCGTCGGTCAGGACGTTCGCCAGACCGAGACCGCGAGCCATGTCCAGGAGGCCCTGCACGGTCTCCCGTACGCCCGGTACGGACTCGTCGGCGCCCAGCAGTTCGACGGCGATGCGGTGGGTCTCGCGGCCGACCCGGGCCTCCAGCTCGGTGACCCGCGGACGCAGCTGCTCCTCGTTGGAAGCGGCGACCCACAGCTGGAGCGCGGCCCGGAACAGGGTACCGGTGTACAGGTCGACCAGCGCCTCCACCACGGCCGGGCGGGCGGCCGGACCCGCGTGGAAGAGGTCGCGCAGGGCGGTGGAGCGTTCCTCGGCGACGTACTCGACGGCGGCGGTGAACAGGTCCTCGCGGGTCGGGAAGTGGTGCTGGGCCGCCCCGCGGGAGACGCCGGCGCGCTCGGCGACGGCGGAGACGGTGGAGCCGGCCCAGCCGTGCTCGGCGAGGCAGGACACGGCCGCCTCCAGCAGGTGGCGGCGCGTGACACGGCTGCGCGCCTGCTTTGGGCCGGTGCCGACCGCGGCGGCGGGCGTGGAGCTGTCGGTCACAGGGCCCATGACGGGTCCCGGCGCTCGAAGCGGGCGGTGATGCCCTCGCGGGCCTCGGCGGAGGCGAAGTGGTGCGCCGACAGTTCGGTGAGGACGACGCCGTCGCGGGCGAGGGCCGCGCGCACGGGGGCGCTGACCAGCCGCTTGGTCGCGGCGAGCGCCTGGGGGCCGGCCTTGCGCAGGCCCGCGAGGACGGGCGCCAGGATCTCGTCGACGTCGTCCCCGTGGAGGGTGAGCAGGCCGATCCGCGCGGCCTCTGCGGCGTCGAACGCCTCGGCGGTCAGGAGGTACCGGGCCGCGGCGCGCGGGTCCAGGCGGGGCAGGAGCGGTGCGGAGATGACGGCGGGGACCACGCCCAGGTGGGTCTCCGTGAAGGCGTACGACGACTTCGGCCCCGCGGCGGCGATGTCGCAGACGCCGAGCAGGCCGAGGCCGCCGGCCCGGACATGGCCGGTGACGCGGGCGACGACGGGCTTGGGCAGCTCGGCGACCTCCCGCAGCAGGGCGACGAAGTCGGCCGGGTCGAAGGGGGACTTGAGGTCGGCCCCGGAGCAGAACGTGCCGCCGGTGTGGGTGAGGACGACGGCACGCACGTCCGGGTCGTCCCCGGCCGCGGCGAGCGCGGCGCGCAGCTCGGCGACGAGCGCCGCGGAGAGGGCGTTGCGGTTGGCCGGGGAGTCGAGGGTGACGGTGGTGACTCCGGCCGCCGTTGTGGCGTGGACGGGTGTGGCCATGGCTCCTCCGGAGCGGTGGGCGGTGGTGGGGGGCCTCGGGTTGGAGCGTATGTCCTCCCGGGGGTGGCGGATCCGACGGCCCGGGGCCCCCGCCGTTGCCGGGCTCTGCCCGGCATACGGCGGCGAGCCGAGCAGCCCGCAGGGGGTCAGTAGGACTTGGGGAGGCCCAGTGTCTGGTGGGAGACGAAGTTCAGGATCATCTCGCGGCTGACCGGCGCGATCCGGGCCACGCGGGACGCGGTGATGAGGGAGCCGAGCCCGTACTCGCGGGTGAGGCCGTTCCCGCCGAGGGTGTGGACGGCCTGGTCCACGGCCCGCACGCACGCCTCCCCCGCCGCGTACTTCGCCATGTTCGCGGCCTCGCCCGCGCCCATGTCGTCTCCCTCGTCGTAGAGGTGGGCCGCCTTGGACATCATCAGGCGGGCCAGTTCCAGTTCGATGTGGGCCTGGGCCAGCGGATGGGCGACGGCCTGGTGCGCGCCGATCGGTTCCTTCCAGACCTGGCGGGTCTTCGCGTACTCGACGGCCCGTGCCAGGGCGTAGCGGCCCATGCCGATGGCGAAGGCGGCGGTCATGATGCGTTCGGGGTTGAGGCCGGCGAAGAGCTGGAGGAGGCCGGCGTCCTCGTCGCCGACCAGTGCGGAGGAGGGTAGGCGGACCGCGTCCAGGGTCAGTTCGAACTGCTTCTCCGCGGCCTGGAGTTCCATGTCGATGACACTGCGGCCGAAGCCGGGGGTGTCGCGCGGCACGATGAACAGGCACGGCTTGAGGCGGCCGGTCCGGGCGTCTTCGGTGCGGCCGACGATGAGGGTGGCGTCGGCGATGTCGACGCCGGAGATGAAGACCTTGCGGCCGGTGAGGATCCAGTCGTCGCCGTCGCGGCGGGCGGTGGTGGTGATGCGGTGGGAGTTGGAGCCCGCGTCGGGTTCGGTGATGCCGAAGGCCATGCGGCGGCTGCCGTCGGCGAGGCCGGGGAGCCAGGTCCGCTTCTGCTCGTCGGTGCCGAAGCGGGCGATGACGGTGCCGCAGATGGCGGGCGAGACGACGAGCATGAGCAGGGGGCAGCCGGCGGCGGCCAGCTCTTCGAGGACGATGGAGAGTTCGGTGATGCCGCCGCCTCCGCCGCCGTGCTCTTCGGGGAGGTTGACGCCCAGGTAGCCGAGCTTCGCGGCGTCGGCCCACAGTTCGTCGGGGTGGCCGCCCTCGCGGGCGAGGCGGGTGACGTACTCGCGGCCGTAGCGCTGTCCGAGGGCGGCGACGGCGGTGCGCAGGGCTGTGTGTTCGGCGGTTTCGATGGTGGAGCTCATGGCTGCGGTTCCTCCTGGACTACGGCGAGCAGGGCGCCGAATTCGACCTGTTGGCCGGTGACGGCGTGGAGCGCGGTGAGCGTGCCGGAGGCCGGGGCGAGGATGCGGTGCTCCATCTTCATGGCTTCCAGCCAGAGCAGTGGCTGCCCGGCGATGACGGGGCTGCCGGGGGCGAGGCCGTCGGCGACGCGGACGACGGTGCCGGGCATGGGGGCGAGCAGGGAGCCCGGTTCGGTGCGGTCCTGCGGGTCGGGGAACCGGGGGACGGGGGTGAGGGTGTGGGCTCCGAGCGGGGAGTCGACGTAGACCTCGGTGTTGTTCGAATTTCGTTTCACGTGGAACATCCGGCGGATGCCGTCGACTTCGAGGGTGACGAGGTGCCGTTCGGCGGACAGGAGTCGAACGCCCGGGTGGTCGAGGGGGTGGTACTGGACCTCGTACTCGGTGCCGGCGGAGGTGTAGCGGCGGGTCTGCGGCTGGGAGCGGAGGTTGCGCCAGCCGCCGAGGCGGGCGGCGAGGGGTGCTTCCGGGGCGGGGGCGGCCTCCGCGAGGGCGGCGGCGAGGGCGGCTGTACCTGCGTCGGGGGTGACCTCGGTGAGGGCGGCGAGGTGGCGGTCGTAGAAGCCGGTGTCGAGTTGCGCGGCGGTGAAGTCGGGGTGGCGCAGGGAGCTTACGAGGAGGTCGCGGTTGGTGGTGAGGCCGTGGATACGGGCCCCGGCGAGGGCGTGGGCGAGGGCGCGCAGGGCCTCGGCGCGGGTGGGGGCGTGGGCGACGACCTTGGCGAGCATGGGGTCGTAGTGGATGCCGACGGTGTCGCCGTCGGTGAAGCCGGTGTCGACGCGGACCCGGCCCGGGATGTCGAGGGTGTGCAGGACGCCGGTCTGGGGGCGCCAGTCCTGGGCGGGGTCTTCGGCGTAGAGGCGGGCCTCGACGGCGTGGCCGGTGGGCTGCGGGGGTGACAGGGGCAGGGCGGCGCCCTCGGCGACGCGGAGTTGCAGGGCGACGAGGTCGAGGCCGAACACGGCTTCGGTGACGGGGTGTTCGACCTGGAGGCGGGTGTTCATCTCCAGGAAGTACGGGCGTCCGTCGGCGGTGACGAGGAACTCGACGGTGCCCGCACCCCGGTAGGAGACGGCTCGGGCGGCGGCGACGGCCGCGGTGTGGAGGCTTTCGCGCAGGGTTTCGGGCAGGCCGGGTGCCGGGGCCTCCTCGATGACCTTCTGGTGGCGGCGCTGGAGGGAGCAGTCACGGGTGCCGAGGGCCCAGACGGTGCCGTGGGCGTCGGCGAGGATCTGCACCTCGACGTGGCGGCCGCGTTCGACGTAGGGCTCGGCGAACACCTCGCCGTCGCCGAAGGCTGAGGCGGCCTCGGCGGACGCGGTGTGGAGGGCTTCCCTGAGGGCGTCCAGGTCGCGGACCACGCGCATGCCGCGGCCGCCTCCGCCGGCCGCCGCCTTCAGCAGGAGGGGCAGGTCGGCGGGGGTGGCGGTGGCCGGGTCGACGGGGTCGAGGAGCGGAACGCCGGCGGCGCGCATCAGTTCCTTGGCCCGGGTCTTGGAGGCCATGGCGTCGATGGCCTCGGGAGGCGGGCCGATCCAGGTCAGGCCGGAGTCCTGGACCTGGCGGGCGAAGTCGGCGTTCTCGGAGAGGAAGCCGTAGCCGGGGTGGACGGCGTCGGCTCCGGCGGCGAGGGCGGCCTTGATGACCAGGTCGCCGCGCAGGTAGGTGTCGGCGGGGGCCGCGCCCGGCAGGCGGACGGCCGCGTCGGCGACTCGGACGTGCAGGGCGTCGGCGTCGGGGTCGGAGTGGACGGCGACGGTGGCCAGGCCCAGGTCGCGGGCGGTACGGAAGATCCGTACGGCGATCTCGCCCCGGTTGGCGACGAGCAGGGAGCTGATCGGAGAGGTCTGAGGGGTCATGTGCGGGCTCACATCCGGAAGACGCCGAAGCCGCCGCGGGCGCCCTCGACGGGGGCGTTGTGGACGGCCGACAGGCACAGGCCGAGGACGGTACGGGTGTCGCGCGGGTCGATGACCCCGTCGTCGTACAGCCGCCCGGACAGGAACATGGGAAGGGACTCGGACTCGATCTGCGCCTCGACGAAGGCCCGCATCCCGGCGTCCTGTTCCTCGTCGTACGGGAGTCCCCTGGCGGCGGCGGACTGCCGGGACACGATGGAGAGGACCCCGGCGAGCTGTTGGGGGCCCATGACGGCGGACTTGGCGCTGGGCCAGGCGAAGAGGAAGCGGGGCTCGTAGGCGCGGCCGCACATGCCGTAGTGGCCGGCGCCGTAGCTGGCGCCGACGAGCACGGACAGGTGCGGGACCTTGGAGTTGGAGACGGCGTTGATCATCATCGAGCCGTGTTTGACGATGCCGCCCTGCTCGTATTCCTTGCCGACCATGTAGCCGGTGGTGTTGTGGAGGAAGAGGAGCGGGATGTCGCGCTGGTTGGCGAGCTGGATGAACTGCGCCGCCTTCTGGGACTCGGCGCTGAACAGCACGCCCTGGGCGTTGGCGAGGATGCCGACCGGGTAGCCGTGGAGGGTGGCCCAGCCGGTGACGAGGCTGGTGCCGTAGAGCGGCTTGAACTCGTCGAAGTCGGAGGCGTCGACGATGCGGGCGATGACCTCGCGCGGGTCGAAGGGGGTCTTCAGGTCGGGCGGGACGATCCCGAGGAGTTCTTCCGGGTCGTAGAGGGGCTCCTCGGCCTTCGGCGGGTCCTGGTACGGCTTGCGGTGGTTCAGGCGGGCCACGATGCGGCGGGCCTGGCGGATGGCGTCGTACTCGTCGAGGGCGTAGTGGTCGGCGAGTCCGGACGTGCGGGCGTGCATGTCGGCCCCGCCCAGGGACTCGTCGTCGCTCTCCTCGCCGGTGGCCATCTTGACGAGGGGCGGACCGCCGAGGAACACCTTGGACCTGTCTTTGATCATGACGGTGTGGTCGGACATGCCGGGGATGTACGCGCCGCCGGCGGTGGAGTTGCCGAAGACGACGGCGACGGTCGGGATGCCCTCGGCGGACAGGCGCGTGAGGTCGCGGAAGATCGCGCCGCCCGGGATGAAGATCTCCTTCTGGGAGGGCAGGTCTGCGCCGCCGGACTCCACGAGGCTGATGACGGGGAGGCGGTTCTGCCGGGCGATCTCGTTGGCCCGCAGCGCCTTCTTCAGCGTCCAGGGGTTGCTGGCGCCGCCCCGGACGGTGGGGTCGTTGGCGGTGACCAGGCATTCGACGCCTTCGACCGTTCCGATGCCGGTGACCATGGACGCGCCGACGGGGTAGTCGCTGCCCCAGGCGGCGAGCGGGGACAGCTCCAGGAACGGCGTGTCTGGGTCGAGAAGCAGCTCGACGCGTTCGCGCGCCAGGAGCTTGCCGCGCTTCTTGTGGCGGGCCGTGTACTTGTCCCCGCCGCCCTGCAGGGCCTTGGCGTGCTCGGCGTCGAGGGCGTCGAGGCGTTCCAGTGCGGCCGTACGGGCGCTGGCGTGCTCCGGGGTATGGGGGTCGACGGTGGTGCGCAGTCGGGTCATGGGCCGGTCCCCTCCGGGGCGTGTGCGGGGCCCTGGGCGGGCGGCGTGGTGGATACGGGGCCCTGGGCGGGCGGCGTGGTGGCGGGTCGGGCGGGGGCCCGGGCGGGCCTGGTGTGGGGCGGGGGTGGCAGGAGGTCGGCCGGGATGTCGAGGTGGCGGGCGCGCAGCCATTCGCCGAGGGCCTTCGCCTGGGGGTCGAAGCGGTGGCCGGAGGCGACGCCGTCGCCGAGGATGCCGGTGACGGTGAAGTTCAGGGCGCGGAGGTTGGGAAGTTCGTGCCGTTGCACGGCGAGGCCGCGGGTCTCGGGGAGCAGGGCTCGGAACCGGTCGACGGTGAGGGTGTCGCGTAGCCAGTACCAGGCGGGGGCGGACTCGGCCCACACGCCGACGTTGGCGTCGCCGCCCTTGTCGCCGCTGCGGGCCCCGACCAGCGCCCCCAGGGGGGCGCGGACGGTCTCCCGGGGCTCCGCCCCGGACCCGGCGGGGGCTGCGCCCCCGACCCCTTCGGGGGCTCCGCCCCCGGACCCCCGCGCCTCAAACGCCGGCGAGGCTGAAAGAGCGGCGGGCTCCGCACGGATGGGCGGGGGCGGGGCAACCGACGCCGGAGCGGCTGAAACAGCGACCGGCTCCGCACCGACGGGCGGGGGCGGGGCAACCGACGCCGGAGAGGCTGAAACAGCGACCGGCTCCGCACCGACGGGCGGGGGCGGGGCAACCGACGCCGGAGAGGCTGAAACAGCGACCGGCTCCGCACCGACGGGCGGGGGCGGGGCAACCGACGCCGGAGAGGCTGAAACAGCTGGCGGGATAGGGATGTGGGTGCCGTTCGGAAGGACCGCGGTGTGGGGGATCTCGGTCGCCGGGGCGAAGGTGGAGGCGAAGACGCCGTAGGGCTGGGCCGGGCCCGGCGGGGTGGTGACGTGGAAGCCCGGGTAGCTGCCCAGGGCCAGTTCGACGGCCGCCGAGGTCAGGGCACGGCCGACCCGGTCGGGGGACGTGTCGCGGACCACCAGGCGCAGCAGGGCGCTCGCCGTCTCCTCCGTGTCGGCGTCCTCGTGGTCGGTACGGGCCAGGGTCCAGGCGGCGTCGGCGACACCCTCCAGGGTCTCGGCGAGCTGGGCGCGGACGAGGTCCGCCTTCGCCTCGACGTCCAGGCCGGTCAGGACGAAGACCACCTCGTTGCGCCAGCCGCCGATCCGGGTCACGCCCACCTTGAGGGTGGACGGCGGCTGCTCACCGCGTACTCCCGAGATCCGTACGCGGTCGGGGCCGTCGTCGGTGAGCCGGACCGTGTCCAGGCGGGCGGTCACGTCCGGGCCCGGATAGCGCACGCCCTGGGTCTCGTAGAGGAGTTGGGCGGTGACCGTGCCGGCCGAGACCACCCCTCCCGTCCCCGGGTGCTTGGTGATGACCGCCGAGCCGTCCTCGGAGATCTCCGCGAGCGGGAAGCCCGGCCGACGGACGTCGTGGGCGGTGAAGAAGGAGTAGTTGCCGCCGGTGGCCTGGGTGCCGCATTCCAGGACATGGCCCGCGACCACCGCTCCCGCCAGCCGGTCGTGGTCGTCCGGCGACCAGTCGAACCACCAGGCCGCCGGGCCGCTGACGAGCGCGGCGTCCGTGACGCGGCCGGTGACGACCACGTCCGCGCCGGCCCGCAGGCAGGCCGTGATCCCGGCGCCGCCGAGGTAGGCGTTGGCCGTCAGGGCGCCGTCCTCGCGGGCGGTGACGTCGTCGCCCTCGACGTGGGCCACCGAGACGGGTACGCCCACCTTGGCGGCCAGTGCCCGTACCGCGTCGGCGAGTCCGGCGGGGTTGAGGCCGCCCGCGTTGGTGACGATGCGTACGCCCCGCTCGTGCGCGAGCCCGAGCCCTTCCTCCAGCTGGCGCAGGAAGGTCTTGGCGTAGCCGAGGTCCGGGTCCTTCAGGCGGTCCCGGCCCAGGATCAGCATGGTCAGCTCGGCGAGGTAGTCCCCGGTCAGCACGTCCAGCGGGCCGCCGGTGAGCATGTCGCGCAGGGCGCTGAAGCGGTCGCCGTAGAAGCCGGACGCGTTGCCGATGCGCAGCGGCCGGCGGCTCATCGTCCGGCCCCCGCTTCCCGCCCGGCGTCCACTTCCCGCCCGGCCTCCGGCTCGCGTACCGCCTCCGCCTGCCGCCCGGCGCCCGGCTCGCGCCCCGCGCCCGTCGGGCCGGCGAAGGCCTGGGCGATGTCCAGCCAGCGGTCGGTGTCGGGGCCGGTCGCGGTCAGGGCGAGGTCGGCCCGGTGCGCCCGCTGAGTCACCAGCAGGCAGAAGTCGAGGGCCGGGCCGGTGATCCGCTGCGCGGCCTCCGGCGGCCCGTACACCCACACCTCCGCACCGTCGGGCGCGGTCAGCTCGACCCGGAACTCCCCATCGGGCGCGGGCAGTCCGCGTACGGCGTAGGCGTAGTCGCGGGCGCGTACGCCGATCCGGGCCACATGCCGCAGCCTCGCGGTCGGGGTGCGGCGCACGCCGAGCGCGTCGGCGACGTCCTGGCCGTGCGCCCAGGTCTCCATCAGGCGGGCACTGGCCATCGACGCGGCCTTCATCGGCGGCCCGTACCAGGGGAAACGGATGTCCGGCGGGGCCTCGGCAAGCGCCTGCGCGAGTGCGCCGCGCGTCTCGCGCCAGCGGGTGAGCAGTTCGGCGGGCGGCTGCGCCGCCCCCTCCCGCGCGCCGTCGTCGACGAAGGAGTCGGGGGCTTTCAGCGCCTCCTGGACCATGTGGCCGAAGCCGGCGGTGTCGGTGAGGGACAGCAGCGACGCGCGGTCGGTCCAGTGCAGATGGGCGATCTGGTGGGCGATGGTCCAGCCGGGTGCGGGCGTGGGCCGGGCCCAGTCCGGGCCGGGCAACCGCTCGACGAGGGCGTCGAGTTCCCGCCCCTCCTCGCGCAGATCTGTGAAGACGGCGACGGCGTCGTCGACGGCGGACGGATCGGGCACGGTGCGCTCCCCTTCTCGGCGTGAGGGGAAGACTGGCAGCACCCATGAAAACAATCAAGCACGCTTGCATGATTTTCTCGAACGGATGACACCTTCCCGCCACCCCCGCCAAACCCACCCGATCCACGGCCAGTTGATCCACATCCGCGCCGACCGCAGGTCTCGCCGCGCGAAGACACCGAGGACCACAGCGGGCGATTCCGGCCGTAAGCCCGAAACCCGCGATACGTCACCGGATGTCCCGTCGATACTGAACGCTCCGCTCCGGGCCCGGGCGGGCGCCCACGTTCGTGTCACTCGACCAAGAGGATGAACTGACGTGACTCCAGCCGCCCAACCCCCCTTCTCCCTCTATCCCGAACTCGACGCGACCGCCCTCGGCGCCTTCGTCTCCGCACTGGAGAGCGGCGACGTCACCGGCCTGCCGCCCGCCCGCGCCGCCGAGGTCGCCGAGGCGCGCGCCCTCACCGTCTTCACCCGCGCCAAGGTCACCGGCGCCGACGGCGACCTCCTCGACGCGGCGCTCTGGCGGCACACCGGGGCCCAGCCTCGCCCGGTGATCGTCATGCCGTCGCCGTGGACCAGCCTGGGCTGGCTCGCGTACGCCGTCCAGGCCACCCTCTTCGCCGCCCGCGGCTACAACGTCCTCGCCTACTCCGCGCGCGGCTTCGCCGGGTCCGAAGGGCAGGTCGAGGTGGCCGGCCCGCTCGACATCGCCGACGGCAGCCGCGCCCTGGACCACGTGATCGAGCGCTCCACCGGGCCCGTGACGAGGGTCGGCTTCCTCGGGGACTCGTACGGCTCCGGCATCAGCCAGCTCGTCGCCGCGCACGACACCCGCGTCGACGCCGTCGTCGCGCTCAGCACGTGGGGCGACCTCGGGGAGGCCTTCCACGAGAACTCCACCCGCCACGTCGCGGCCGTGCAGGCGCTGCTCAAGGCGGCCGCGAAGGCCCGGCTGAGCCCGCAGACGCAGAGCGTCTTCGACAACGTGCTCACCGGCAGGGACATCCGGGGCGTCCTGCGCTGGGCCGAGGTCCGCTCGCCGTTCTCCCACGTCAAGGAGCTCAACCGCCGCCAGGTGCCCGTCTTCTTCTCGCACGCCTGGCACGAGACGCTCTTCCCGGCGAACCAGACACTGCGGATGTTCAACGAACTGACCGGGCCGAAGCGCCTGGCCCTCTCCATAGGCGACCACTCTGGCCCCGAGATGTCAGGTGTCCTCGGCCTGCCCAACCGGATCTGGACGGACGCCCACCGCTGGTTCGACCACCACCTCAAGGGCGTCGACAACGGCATCGACGGCGAGGGCCAGTTCGTCGGCGAGGTCATGTGGAGCAGAACCCTCGAATCCCGCCCCACCTGGCCGTCCGCCACCGAACACCTACAGCGATTCCACCTCGCCGACGGCGGCGAACTCGGCCCGGACGCGGAGGCCGGCTGGACGGCGACCGTGCTGTGCGGGATGGACACCCCGGCGACCGTCGCCGACAAGGTCGTGCAGTCCGGGTACGCGGAGATGGCCGGCCGCCCGAAGGCCTACCTGACGGAGGACATCGACCGCACCGTCGCCGCCGTCTGGACCGCCGACCCGGCCGCGGAGACCGTCCGGCTGCGCGGCACGCCCAGGCTCCGCGTGACCTACCGGGCGGCCAACCCCGGTTCCACCTTCGTCGCGTACCTCTTCGACACGGCCCCTGACGGCACGGCCCACCTGATCACCCACGCGCCGTTCAGCGACCTGGAGTCCCCGCCCGACAGCCTGATCAGCGCGGACATCGATCTTCAGGCCACGGCGTACGACGTGCAGCGCGGCCACCGCCTGATGCTGGTGATCGACGCCCGCGACCCCTTCTACGCCGATGCCAACCTGCCCCGCGCGACGCTGGCGTTCACCTCCCCGGAGGCGACGCCGTCGTACCTGGAACTCCCCCTCGGCTGATGCCGTACGCCCGCCCAGCCGGTCCCCCGCGGCCGTCCGGGCGGGCGCACGCTCCCCAGATGACGCACGCCGAACCCCTCCGGTTGCGGGTTGCGGGTACGGGTTCGGGGTGGGGTGGGGGTGGAGAGGTGCGGGGCGGGGCGGGGGGCGCGGCTTCGGGGGCGGGGTCCCGCAGGGGCGGGGTCAGGAGGCGCGGCGGTGGCTTCGGGGGGCGGGGTCCACTCGGGCGGGGTCGGTGAGGTTCTGGGGGTTTCCCGTCAGTCCCATCGTCTCTCCGCGTCGGGCCGGCCCGTCAAGGGCGCTCCCGTTGGTCGCGTCACTTCGTGAGGGCCTTCGGCCCCCCTTGACCGACCGTCCCGCCACGGAAATCCGAAAGACTGCCGGGAAGCCCCCAGAGGAACGGGCCGGCCATCAAGACATCCCTCGGGGAGGTCGGCGCCGCGCACCCGGATCCAGGAGCGCGTCAAATCGCTACGCGCTCCTGCCCGACGGCGTCAGCGAGCCCCACGGGCTGGACATAGGCCCGCCATCGATCGCTACGCGCTTCTGCCTGACGGCGTCTGCCAGCCCCTGTGGCTGGGCATAGGCCGCCCCAGATCGCTACGCGCTTCTCCATCACGCGTCCGCGAGCCTCTTGGGCTAGGCATAGGCCGCCATCGATCGCTACGCGCTTCTCCATCACGCGTCCGCGAGCCTCTTGGGCTAGGCATAGGCCGCCCCAGATCGCTACGCGCTTCTCCATCACGCGTCCGCGAGTCTCTGTGGTCGGGCATAGGCCGCGGAAGACCTGCTGCGCTTCTCGACGGCGGCGTCTGCGACCGGTGGTTCTAGGCTCGGCGCCATGAAGATCAATGTGCGACCGGCTGTCGGATCGGACCTCTCATCCCTGCTGGAGCTCTACGGCGAGCTGAATCCCGACGATGCGCCGCTACCTCAAGAGAGGGCCGACGCCATATGGGCGGCCATCTCCAACCAGCAGGGACGAACCGTGCTCGTGGCCGATACCGACGGCGCCGTGGCCGGCACCGCAGACTGCCTGGTCCTTCCGAACCTCACCCGTGGCGGTCGTGCCGTCCTCTTCGTGGAGAACGTCGTTGTCGCCGAGGCCTTCCAGCGGCGGGGCGTCGGTCGCCACCTGATGGATGCTGTCGTACAGGTCGGCGAGGCGGCAGGCTGCTACAAGGTGCAGTTGCTGGCAGCCGATGACGAATACGTCCACCGCTTCTACGAGTCGTGCGGCTTCCTGGCGCGTGCGGAAGGGTTCCGTCGCTACATCGAGCGACCTGACTCGACGGCCTGACCCCATCCGGGAGAGCAGAAGCTTCAGATGACCGCTGGAGCGATGCCAATCCATGTCTGGGCGGGCGGACGCCCCGAGGACTCTGCAACTTGCCCTGTTTGCACCACTATAGGCATGCAGGTGAGATCGCAGACAGGCCCAGACAGGGGTTGAGTTCGGCTGAGCCGAGTGATCAGCCTCCCGCCCCTTCAATGCGCCCCTCTGTCGTCAGGCACGAGGGCCGGCCGCCGTCAACGAGGAGCACAGAAGCCTTTCTGCGGCCCATGACCCCGGACGGATCGCAGACGCGTGATCGAGGAACGCGTAACGAACGATGGCGGCCTATGTTCAGCCCACGGGGCTCGCGGACGCGTGATGGAGAAGCGCGTAGCGATCTGGGGCGGCCTATGCCCAGCCACAGGGGCTGGCAGACGCCGTCAGGCAGAAGCGCGTAGCGATCGATGGCGGGCCTATGTCCAGCCCAAGAGACGGGGGGACGCCGTCGGGCAGGAGCGCGTAGCGATCTGGGGCGCTCCTGGATCCGGGCGCGCGGCGCCGACCTCCCCGAGGGATGTCTCGATGGCCGGCCCGTTCCTCTGGGGGCTTCCCGGCAGTCTTTCGGATTTCCGTGGCGGGACGGTCGGTCAAGGGGGGCCGAAGGCCCTCACGAAGTGACGCGACCAACGGGAGCGCCCTTGACGGGCCGGCCCGACGCGGAGAGACGATGGGACTGACGGGAAACCCCCAGAACCTCACCGACACCACCCGGGGTGGCTCCCGCTCCCCGAAGCCACCCCCACCCCACCCCGAACCCGTACCGGCAGATCCGCCCCCCGAAGCCACCCCCGCGCCTCCTGACCCCGCCCCTGCGGGACCCCGCCCCCGAAGCCGCCTCCGCGCCTCTCGAAGCCCCGCCCCGCCCCCGGCAGGGCCCCCTCCCCGGAGGGGGGGTCCTGCCCCGGAGCTCCCGTCAGCAGACCCGGCCCGGGCCCGCCTGGGCCGTCGCGCGTAGGAGGTCGCGCAGGAGGTCGAAGTCGACCTTGGCGGGGTTGCGGAAGCGGAGGCAGGACTTGCCCATGTCGTGGCCTGCCAGGCGGTCCGCCAAGGCGTCCCGGATGTCCGTGCGCATCAGGTAGAAGGAGATGTACTGCTTCTGGTTCGCCCAGGCGATCTCCGCCTCCGTCCCGCCGGGACGGACGTAGACCGGCATCCCGTAGGCGATGCCCTCCTCGAAGCCGGGCAGTTCCGCCACGCACAGTTCGCGCAGGCGGGCGAGGGCGGGGCGCCGGTCCTCGGGGGCGGCTTCCAGATAGGCGGTGACGTCCATCAGGCGGGCTGCTTTCCGATCTGGGAGCGGACCGCGCCCATGCTGGCCGCGATCACGAGGGCGATGGCCACGGCGTCCAGCGCCGACAGGGCCTGACTCAGGACGAGGAAGCCGGCGGTGGCGGCGATGGCCGGCTCCAGGCTCATCAGGATGGCGAAGGTCGGGGCGGGCATCCGCCGCAGTGCGAGCAGTTCGAGGGTGTAGGGCAGTACGGAGGACAGTACGGCCACGCCGACGCCCAGCGCGATGGTGCTGGGGACGAGCAGGTCCGAGCCGGCTTCGAGGACGCCCAGCGGCAGCGAGAGGACTGCGGCGGCCGCCATCGCCAGGGCCAGGCCGTCGGCCTGCGGGAAGCGGCGGCCGGTGCGCGCGCTGAAGACGATGTACGCCGCCCACATCGCGCCCGCGCCGAGGGCGTAGGCGGCGCCCAGCGGGTCGAGGGAGCCGAAGCCGAGGCCGCCCCCGCCGTGCCCGGACAGCAGGGCCACGCCGGCGAGGGCGAGGCCGGCCCAGAGGAAGTTCACCAGCCGCCGTGAGACGACGACGGAGAGGGCGAGCGGCCCGAGGACCTCCAGGGTGACCGCCGGGCCGAGCGGAATCCGGTCGATGGCCTGGTAGAAGAGGCCGTTCATGCCGGCCATCGCCACGCCGAACGCGACGACCGTGCCCCAGTCGGAGCGCGTGTACCCGCGCACCTTCGGCCTGCACAGGAGCAGCAGCACGATCGCGGCCGCCGCGAGGCGCAGGGTGACCACGCCCGCCGCGCCCGCCCTGGGCATGATCATGACCGCGAGGGCGGCTCCGAACTGGACCGAGACGCCTGCCGAGATCACCAGTGCGACCGGTCCGAAGCGGGACCGGGCCCCCTCGGTGGAGGGGGTGGTGGAGGGTGCGGCGGCGGGGCTGGTCGTCGGGGACGCGGTAGGTGCGGGCATGCGTCCACCCTAAGCCCCGGTAAGGAGTGTTGCTGCTTCTGTTGCCTTACATCTTCGCTACGGCTGTGTGTCCGTTGCGCCCTCGCCGGCCGGGGCCGTCAGTCCGTCCGCGAGGAGTTCCACCAGGTGACGGGCCCGGACGCCGGCCAGCTGGGCGATCTGGGTCCGGCAGGAGAACCCGTCGGCCTGGACCAGCGCGCCGGGCGGGGCCGCGCGCAGGGACGGCAGAAGCTGTTCCTCGGCGCAGGCGACCGACACCTCGTGGTGGCCGGGCTCGAAGCCGAAGTTCCCGGCGAGGCCGCAGCAGCCTCCGGCCGGCTCCCCGACGAGTCCGGCGCGTTCACGCAGCCGGCGGTCCGCCGCGTCACCGAGGACGGCGTGCTGGTGGCAGTGGGTCTGGCCGACGAGCGCGCGGTCGAGGCGGGGCGGCCGCCAGTCCGGGGCGTACTCCTCCAGGGTCTCGGCGACGGTGCGTACGGCGGCGGCCAGGCGGGCCGCGCGCGGGTCGTCGGGGAGCAGGGCGGGCAGGTCGGCGCGCAGGGCCGCTGCGCAGCTCGGTTCGAGGACGGTGACGGGACCGGGGACCTCGCCGGGGGCGCCCAAGGCACCCGTGGTGTCCAGAGTGTCCAGGGTCCGGCGCAGGACCTTGCGGGCGCGGTCGAGGCGGCCGGTGGAGAGGTAGGTGAGGCCGCAGCAGAGCCGGCCGCGGGTGCGGGGGACGTACACGGCCAGGCCGGCCGCCCGGAGCACGCGGAGCGCGGCGTGGCCGACCTCGGGGCTGAGGTGTTCCGTGAACGTGTCGGGCCACAGGGTCACGGCGACCGCACCCACCGGGCCGCCCCCCGGCCCCTGCACCGCCGCCGCGTCCCTCGTGAACGGGCGCTTCGCCAGCGCCGGCAGGGGGCGTTCCCGGGCCAGGCCCGGCATCGGGAAGGGCAGGAGGCGGGCGGCGGTGTTGACGGCGCCCGCCGCCCGCAGGCGGGCGATCAGGCGCAGCCATCCCGGCAGGCCGCCCAGCGTGTAGTGGGCGAGGGGCCGGATCCGCCCGGCCCAGTGGTGGTGCAGGAACTCCGACTTGTACGAGGCCATGTCCACGCCGACCGGGCAGTCGCTGAGGCAGCCCTTGCACCCCAGGCACAGGTCCAGCGCCTCGGCGACCTCCGGGGAGCGCCAGCCGTCGGTGACGACGTCCCCGGCGAGCATCTCGTGCAGGAGGCGGGCCCGGCCGCGCGTGGAGTGCTGTTCCTCGCCGGTGACCCGGTAGGACGGGCACATCACGCCCGCGCCGGTGGAGCCGCCCGCGCCGCCCGGCCCGCCCGTACGGCACTTCGCGACGCCGACGCACCGTGCGACCTCGCCCGCGAAGGGGGTGGCCGGGAGGACCGCGAAGCGCAGGTTCTCGTCCAGCCGGGCCGGCCTGACCAGCATCCCGGGGTTCATGCCGCCCGCCGGGTCCCACGTGTCCTTGTACGCCCCGAAGAGCCGGAGCACGTCCTCGCCGTACATCTTGGGCAGGAGTTCTGCGCGCGCCTGCCCGTCGCCGTGTTCGCCCGAGAGGGATCCGCCGTGGGCGACGACCAGCTCGGCCAGTTCCTCCGAGAAGGTGCGGTAGCGGGCCACTCCGGCGGCCGAGGCCAGGTCGAAGTCGATGCGTACGTGTACGCAGCCCTCGCCGAAGTGCCCGTACGGGGTGCCGCGCAGGCCGTGGGCGGCCAGCAGGGCCCGGAAGTCCCGCAGGTACGCGCCCAGCCGGGCCGGCGGGACCGCGCAGTCCTCCCAGCCGGGCCAGGCCATCCGCCCGTCGGGCGTCCTGGTCGCGGTGCCCGCGGCGTCCTCGCGGATCCGCCACAGCGCCCGCTGCCGTGCCGGGTCCGTGACGACCAGCGCGTCCAGCGCGTCCGCGCCGCGTACGACGGCCCGCGCGCCGCCCTCGTCGGGCATCTCGACGAACAGCCAGGCCCGCCCGTCCGGCAGCCCGACGGCCCCGCCGCCGGTGCTCCTGCCCCTGCCCGCCCCCGCGCCGCCGGTGCCCGCCGGGCCGCCGAGCAGGTCCTCGGCCATGCCCTCGACGGTCAGCGGCCCGTACGCGAGGAGCCCCGCGGCCGCGTCCGCCGCCGCGCTCTCGTCGGCGTACCCGAGGACGGCCAGGGCGGGCGCGGGCGGCAGTTCCACGAGGCGCACCACGGCCTCGGTCACCACCCCGAGGGTGCCTTCGCTGCCGCAGAAGGCGTGCGCGAGCCGCACCCCGCGTTCGGGCAGGAGCGCGTCGAGTCCGCCGTAGCCGGAGATCCGGCGGGAGAAGCCGGGCGGCATGCCGGTGCGCAGCAGCCCGAGGTGCCCGGTGACCAGTTCCCGCAGGCCGTCGGGGGCGCCCGCCCAGCCGGTGCCGATGCGGTGGGAGCCGCCCCCGTACGCCGTCACGGCGAGCTCGGTGACGTTGTCGGCGGTGGTCCCCCAGGCCACGGAGTGGGCGCCGCAGGCGTTGTTGCCGATCATGCCGCCGAGGGTGCAGCGGGAGTGGGTGGAGGGGTCGGGTCCGAAGGTGAGCCCGTGGGGGCGTACGGCGTCCCGGAGGCGGTCGAGGACCAGGCCGGGCTGGACGACGGCGGTGCGGGCGGCCGGGTCGACGGACAGCAGGGCGTTCATGTGCCGGGTGAGGTCGAGGACGACGCCCGTGCCGGTGGCCTGCCCGGCGATGGAGGTGCCACCGCCCCGGGGGACGACGGGGACGCCCGCGTCGGCGCACACGCGCAGGGCGGCCTCGACGTCGTCGGCGTCGCGCGGGGCGACGACGCCGAGGGGGACGCGGCGGTAGTTGGAGGCGTCCATCGTCACGAGGGCGCGTGCCGCGGCGCCGAAATCCACCTCCCCGCGCAGCTGCGCCCGCAATGTCCGCTCGACTTCACCGGGTGTCGTCACGCCGCCCAGCCTGCCACCGCCGCGCCGCGTCTCATCGGGTGGACGCGCGTCCGGAGCGCGGACCGGGACCCGATACGCTCCGCTCGTGGCTGAGATCCAGATTCCCGCTGACATCAAGCCCGCCGACGGACGCTTCGGCGCGGGCCCCTCCAAGGTGCGGACCGAGGCGCTGGACGCCCTCGCCGCCACCGGTACCTCCCTGCTCGGAACCTCACACCGCCAGGCCCCGGTCAAGAACCTGGTCGGCTCGGTGCGCCAGGGCCTCCGGGACCTCTTCTCGCTCCCCGAGGGCTACGAGGTGATCCTGGGCAACGGCGGCTCCACCGCCTTCTGGGACATCGCGACCGCCGGTCTGATCGAGCGGAAGTCCCAGCACCTGACCTTCGGCGAGTTCTCCTCGAAGTTCGCCAAGGCCGCGAAGCTCGCGCCCTGGCTGGACGAGCCGTCCGTGATCTCCTCCGAGCCGGGCACGCACCCGGAGCCGGTGGCCGAGGCGGGCGTGGACGTGTACGCGTACACGCACAACGAGACCTCGACGGGTGTCGCGGCTCCGGTCAGGCGCGTCGCGGGCGCGGACGCCGGGTCCCTCGTTCTGGTGGACGCGACCTCGGGCGCCGGCGGCCTGCCGGTGGACATCACCGAGACGGACGTCTACTACTTCGCGCCGCAGAAGTCCTTCGCCTCCGACGGCGGCCTGTGGCTGGCGGCGTTCTCCCCGGCGGCCCTGGAGCGCGCGGCCCGCGTGCACGCGTCGGGCCGGCACATCCCGGAGTTCTTCTCACTGCCGACGGCGATCGACAACTCGCTGAAGAACCAGACCTACAACACCCCGGCGCTGGCCACCCTCTTCCTGCTGGACCAGCAGCTGGAGTGGATGAACAGCCAGGGCGGCCTGGAGTTCACCACGGGCCGTACGGCGGCCAGCGCGCGCAACCTGTACGGCTGGGCGGAGGCCTCCAAGTACGCGACGCCGTTCGTCGCGGACGCCGACAAGCGCTCCGCCGTGATCGGCACGATCGACTTCTCGGACGACATCGACGCGGCGGCCGTGGCGAAGGTGCTGCGGGCCAACGGGATCGTGGACACGGAGCCGTACCGCAAGCTGGGCCGCAACCAGCTGCGCGTCGCGATGTTCCCGTCGATCGACCCGGCGGACGTACAGGCGCTGACGGCCTGCATCGACCACGTGATCGAGAAGCTGTAGCCGTCCTCCGCCCGACCTCTGCCGAGCCGCTTGCAGAACCTCCTGCGGAGCTTTTGTGCAGAGCGCCTGTGCAGAGCGCCTGTGCAGAGTCCCTTTCCGAAGCCCCCGGCGACTCGTCGTCACCGGGGGCTTCGGCCTTCGCGCGTACGGATTCCGCTCCGCGGGCCGTTGCGCGGGAGCCGCCGGCGGCACACCGGGATCGGTGCCGTCGTGTTCGCACACCTCACGGGTGGGGCCCGGCCCGGCACGCGATACCTTCAGGAGTTGCGTTGGGCGATTCTTGGAGGCAGCGGCGTGAGCGTGCGAGTGACGGCGGCCCAGAGCGGCGTGGACCCCTTCGGCACGGCCCGGCTGCGGCGCGGCGTGCTCGATGCCTGGGGTGCCGGACCGGCCCGGTTCCGCGAGGACGCCAACGCCGAGGAGGACCTTGCCCTCGGCGGCTACCGGGACCGGCTCGTCGTCGAGCTGGCCCAGAACGCCGCCGACGCCGCGGCCCGCGCCAAGGTGCCCGGCCGGCTGCGGCTCACCCTCCACGAGGGCGAAGACGGCCCCGCACTGCTGGCCGTCGCCAACACCGGCGCCCCGCTGGACGCGACGGGCGTGGAGTCCCTGAGCACCCTGCGGGCCTCAGCCAAGCGGGAGCCCGCCGCGGAGAGCGTCGGCCGGTTCGGCGTCGGCTTCGCCGCCGTCCTCGCCGTCTGCGACGAACCCGCGGTGCTCGGCCGCCACGGCGGCGTCCGCTGGTCCCTCGCCGAGGCCCGCGAGCTGGCCCGCGAGGCCGCCGTGGGCAGCCCCGGCCTCGGCGACGAACTGCGCCGCCGCGACGGGCACGTGCCGCTGCTCCGGCTGCCCCTGCCCGCCGAGGGCACCGCGCCCGAGGGCTACGACACCGTCGTGGTCCTCCCACTGCGTGACGCCGCCGCCGAGGACCTCGTGGAGCGGCTGCTCGCCGGCATCGACGACGCCCTCCTGCTGACCCTGCCCGGGCTGTGCGAGGTCGTCGTGGAGACCCCCGCCGGCTCGCGCACGCTGGCCCGCCGCGACGAGGGCGCGTACACCGTCGTCGAGGACACCGCCGGCTCCGCCACGCACGCCACCCGCTGGCGCACCGTCCGCCACGGCGGTGCCATCGAGCGGGCGCTGCTCGCCGACCGGCCCGTGGAGGAACGGCTGCGGCCCTCCTGGACGGTGTCGTGGGCGGTGCCCGTCGACGCCGACGGCGCCCCGCTGCGCCCGACGACCGCGCCCGTGGTGCACGCGCCGACGCCGACCGACGAGCCGCTGGGCATCCCGGCGCTGCTCATCGCGACGCTGCCGCTGGACACCAGCCGCCGCCATCCCGCGCCGGGGCCGCTGACCGACTTCCTGGTGGAGCGCGCGGCCGACGCGTACGCCGAACTCCTCGGCTCCTGGGACCCGGTGAGCACCGGGCTGGTGGACCTGGTCCCCGGCCCGCTCGGCAAGGGCGAGCTGGACGGGGCGCTGCGCGCCGCCGTGCTGCGGCGGCTGCCGCGTACGGCGTTCCTCGCGCCGGCCGCGCCGCCCGAGCACGCGGAGGAGCGCAGCGCCCTGCGCCCCTTCGAGGCGGAGGTGGTGGAGGGCGCGGGCGCCGACACCGTACGGGTCCTGGCGGAGGTCCTGCCGACGCTGCTGCCGGCGGGCCTGGAGCGGCGCGCCGAGCTGCGCACCCTGGGTGTGGGCCGGCTGCCGCTGGGCGACGCCATCGAGCGGATCGCGGGCATCGAGCGGACGCCCGAGTGGTGGTACCGGCTCTACGACAGCCTCGCCGGGGTGGACCCGGACCGGCTGTCGGGGCTGCCCGTGCCGCTGGCCGACGGTCGTACGACCATCGGGCCGCGCCATGTCCTGCTGCCGTACGCGGACACGCCCGCGGACCTGGCCCGGCTGGGGCTGAAGGTCGCCCACCCGGAGGCGGCGCACCCGCTGCTGGAGAAGCTCGGCTCGCTCCCGGCGACGGCGCGCGCGGTTCTGACGACCCCGCAGGTGCGGGCGGCGGTGGCGGCGTCGCTGGACGCCGGGGAGATCTGGGACGAGGACGCCGACACCTTGGACGCGGACGAGCTGGCCGAGGTGGTCCTCGGGCTGGTCCGTGACGCGGAGCTGGCGCCCGGGGACGAGCCGTGGCTGGGGGCGCTGGCACTGCCCGACGAGGACGGAGAGCTGACCCCTGCGGGCGAACTGCTGCTGCCGGGCTCGCCGTTGGCGTCCGTGATCCGCGAGGACGAGGTCCCGTACGTGGATGCCGAGCTGGCGGAGCGGTGGGGCGAGGGGCCGCTGACGGCGTGCGGGGTGCTGGCGTCCTTCCAGCTGGTGCGCGCGACCGACGTGGTCCTGGATCCGGACGAACTGGAGCCTCGGGAGGGCGACTTCGCGGAGCCGGACGACGCGGGGCTGCTGGACGCGGTGGACGTGTGGTGCGAGGACGTACTGGACCAGCTGCCGGACCTGCCCGTTCCGCCGGTGGCGACGGAGCTGGTCGCCGTACGCGACCTGGACCTCGTCGACGACGACTGCTGGCCGCAGGCCCTGGCCATGCTGGCGCAGCCGCCGCTGCGGGACGCGCTGACCCAGCCGGTGCGGATCCTGCTGCCGGACGGCACGACGCAGTCGGTGCGTCCGTACACGGCGTGGTGGCTGCGCGACCACCCGGTGCTGGACGGCCGCCGGCCTGCGGGGCTGCGGGCGGCGGGCGGCGACCCGCTGCTGGAGGGCCTGTACACCTCGGCGGACGCGACCGGTTTCGAGGACGAGCAGGTGCTGCGGGCGCTGGGGGTACGGACGTCCGTGGCGGCCCTGCTGGACGAGCCGGGGGGCGCGGCGGAGCTGCTGGGCCGGCTCGCGGACCCGGACCGTGAGGTGACGGACCGGCAGCTGCACGGCCTGTACGGGGCGCTGGCCGATCTGGATCCGGAGCAGGTGACGCTGCCGGACGAGCTGCGGGCGGTGGTGGACGGCGAGGTGCGGGTGGTGGACGCGGCGGACGCGGTGATCGCGGACGCCCCGGACCTGTTGCCGCTGGCGGCGGGCCTGCCGCTGCTGCCGGTGTCCCCGTCGCGGGCGGCCGACCTGGCGGAGCTGCTGCAGGTGCGCCGGCTGTCGGACGAGGTCCCGGCGGAGGTGACCACGCCGGGCGAGGAGCACGAGGTCCCGGAGTCGGTGCGGATCCTGCTGGGTCCGGCGACGCCGGCGACGTACGTGGAGCACGAGGAGCTGGTGGCGGGCGGCACCGAGCTGGACTGGCGGCGCACGCCCGACGGCACCCTCCACGCGTCCACCCTGGAGGGTGTGGCGGCGGGCCTGGCCTGGTCGGCGGGCCAGTGGCCGCGCCGCTTCGAGGTGGCTGCCCTGCTGGAGGACCCGTCGCGCACGGCGGAACTGGCCCGGGACCGCTGGTTCGACTAGGGCGTGTTGCGAAAGTCTCGTCTGGCTCGCGGCGCCTGGCACGGCACCTCGCCGCGTTGTCGGGATCGCCCGCGTACGACCGGTACGCGGGCGACCCTCCGCCTTGCGAGGCACCGCACCAGACACCGCGAGCACCGCCCTGCGGGCGGACGACGCCACTTTCGCAACCCGCCCCAGGGGTGTCCGTTTACGGGGTGGCCGCGAACGGCAGCAGGTCGGGGCGTTTGGCGGTGCGGCCGTCGCCGGAGGAGCGGCCGCGCAGGCGGCGGCCGAGCCAGGGGCCGAGGAACGCGGCGGCCCAGCGCAGTTCGGCCGCGACGGCCGCCCCCCGGGTGGGGGCGGTCCGCGGCGGCAGCGGGTGCGTCCAGGTGTCGTCGCTGCCGGGGAGGCCGACGGCGTGGGCGAGGGCGGCGGCGATGCGTTCGTGGCCGACGGAGCTGGCGTGCAGCCGGTCCGTGGTCCACATCCGCGGGTCCGCGACGGCCTGCGGCAGTGCGGTCTCGGCGACGTACACCCCGTGCCGGGCGGCCGCGGCGCGGACGAGGGCGTTGAGTTCGAGCAGGCGGGGGGCGAGGGGCCGGGCCACGGGCGCGATCCGGCCGATGTCGGGGAAGGTCACGGTCGCCACGTGCGTCCCGGCGGCCGTGAGCGCGGCGAACATCTCCTCCAGGTGCCCGGCGACCTCCGCCGCGTCGAACCGGGGCCGCAGTACGTCGTTGACGCCGGCGACGACGGTGGCGATGTCGGGGCGCAGGGCCAGTGCGGGTGCGAGCTGTTCGGCGCGGACCTGGCCGGCGAGGCGTCCCCGGACGGCGAGGTTGGCGTAGAGCAGGCCGGGGCGGGCGGCTTCCAGGTGTCCGGCGAAGCGGTCGGCGAAGCCGCGCAGGCCGGTGGTGTCGTCGCCGTCGCCGAGGCCTTCGGTCTGGCTGTCGCCGAGGGCGACGTAGCGCCGGTAGTCACTGCTCGGCACGGTGGGTCCGCCTTTCTCGCAGGACGGCCGCGCTACGGCGGCACCAGTCGCGGTGGCCCTCCTCGAAGGCGATGCCGCGCAGGCAGGTGAGATATCCGCCGATCGCGTCGCCGCGGAGCAGGAACTCCTTTTCGTCGAGGTCGCCGCGCATCTTGCGCAGCACCCGGCCGAGGAGGTCGATCTTGGCGTCCGCGGCGGCCGCGCGCTCTTCGAGCTGTGCGATCACGGGCGCGGTGCCGATCCGGTCGGCGGTCTGGACCTTGACGAGCAGGTCGTCGCGGATGACGGAGGGCTTGACGGCCGCCGCCGCGAACGCCTCCAGTTCGGCGCGGCCGGCGGCGGTGACCTGGAAGAGGCGTTTGTTGGGGCGGGCCTCCTGGACCACCTGTCGGCCCTCGACGAGGCCTTCCCTCTCCAGCCTGGCGAGCTCGGTGTAGAGCTGCTGGGGGGAGGCGTGCCAGAAGTTCGCGACGCCGATGTCGAACGACTTCGCCAGTTCGTAGCCGCTGAACTCGCCGTCCAGCAGCGCCGCCAGTACGGCATGTCGCAAGGCCATCGCGGCTGCCCCTTCCCTTTTCCTCGTACTCCCCCGCATGATACTCAAGAAAGCGACTAGTCAATTCCTTGAGTATCAGGAGGGGCCGTGGAGTCCGTGACGGAGACCGCCGAACGCTTCCGTGCCGCCGTGGAGAAGCGTGACCTGGCGGCGCTGGAGGACCTGTTCACCGAGGACATCAGGCTGTACAGCCCGGTGAAGTTCCGCCCCTTCGAGGGCAGGCCGATGGTGCTGGGCCTCTTCGGGGTCCTGCTGCGCGTCTTCGAGGACCTGCGCTACGTCGGCGGTTTCGACGGCGCGGCCGAGACCGGCGCGGACGGCACCGAGGCCCCCGCGTCGGTCCTGCCCTTCCGGGCCACGGTGGACGGCAAGGAGATCCACGGCATCGACATGCTGCACTTCGACGACGCCGGCCGGATCAAGGAGTTCACCGTGATGGTCCGCCCCCAGTCCGCGGTCCACACCCTGGGCCAGGCCGTACTGACCGGCCTCCAGTCGGACGGCCTGGCCTGAGCGCACCCCCACGAGGACCCGGCCGGTCAGGCCGGGAACTTGCGGTCCACCCAGCGGAAGGTGAACTCGATGAGGGTCGCGGCGGCCGCCGCGACCGCCACCGCGGTCCACGGCATCGTGGCTCCGACCAGCTTGAGCTGGAAGAAGTCCTGGAGCCACGGCACGATCAGGACGATCAGGAAGGCGCCGCCCATCGTGCCCACCAGGGCCACGCGCCACCACGTGTACGGGCGGGCGATGATCACCAGGACCCACATCGAGGTCAGGAACAGCGTCAGCGTCGCCGCGCTGGTCTCCGCCGGCAGGGCCTCCGCGCCCGTGTAGTGGTGGCGGGCGATCAGGTAGGTGGCGAAGGTGGCCGTCGCCGCGATCACGCCGCCGGGGATCGCGTACCGCATCACCCGCCTGACGAAGTGCGGCCTCGCGCGCTCCTTGTTCGGGGCCAGCGCCAGGAAGAACGCCGGGATGCCGATGGTGAGGGTGGACAGCAGCGTCAGGTGGCGCGGCAGGAACGGGTACTCGACCTGCGAGCACACCACCAGGATGGCCAGCAGCACCGAGTAGACCGTCTTCGTGAGGAAGAGGGTCGCCACGCGGGTGATGTTGCCGATGACCCGGCGGCCCTCGGCGACCACCGACGGCAGGGTGGAGAAGCTGTTGTTGAGCAGGACGATCTGCGCGACGGCGCGGGTGGCCTCCGAGCCCGAGCCCATCGAGACGCCGATGTCGGCGTCCTTGAGGGCGAGCACGTCGTTGACGCCGTCGCCGGTCATGGCGACGGTGTGGCCCCGGGACTGCAGGGCGCCGACCATGTCCCGCTTCTGCTGCGGGGTCACGCGCCCGAAGACGGAGTTGCCGTCCAGGACCTCGCCCATCTCGTTCCGCTCGGCGGGCAGCTTGCGGGCGTCCACGGTGTTCTGCGCGCCGGGCAGGCCCAGCTTGCCGGCGACGGCGCTGACCGAGACCGCGTTGTCGCCGGAGATGACCTTCGCCTTGACGTCCTGGTCCTCGAAGTAGCGCAGCGTGTCGGCGGCGTCGGGGCGCAACCGCTGCTCCAGGACGACCAGGGCGGTCGGACTGACGCCGATGGCGACGGCCTCGTCGTCGAGTTCGCGGGCGGAGCGGGCGAGGAGCAGGACGCGCAGGCCCTGTTCGTTGAGGTCGTTGATCTCGTCGAGGGCGGGGTCCCCGGCGGGCAGAAGTACGTCCGGGGCGCCGAGCAGCCAGGTGTTGTTCTCGCCGTCGCCCTCGCTGAAGCTGGCGCCGCTGTACTTGCGGGCGGAGGAGAAGGGCAGGGACTCGGTGCACCGCCACTCGGCGCTGTCGGGGTAGGCGTCGATGATCGCCTGGAGGCTGGCGTTGGGACGCGGGTCGGACTCGCCGAGCGCGCCCAGAACCTTCTCGACGTACGCCGGTTCCGCGCCGCCGAGCGGGCGGAGCTCGGTGACGTCCATACCGCCCTCGGTGAGCGTGCCAGTCTTGTCGAGGCAGACCACGTCGACGCGGGCGAGGCCCTCGATGGCGGGCAGCTCCTGTACGAGGCACTGCTTGCGGCCCAGGCGGATGACACCGATCGCGAAGGCCACGGAGGTGAGGAGGACGAGGCCCTCGGGGATCATCGGCACGATCCCGCCGACGGTGCGGGCGATGGCGTCGTCGAGGTTGTTCTCCTTGACGACGAGCTGGCTGACGATCAGGCCGAGGGAGGTCGGGATCATCATCCACGTGACGTACTTGAGGATGGTGGAGATTCCGGAGCGCAGCTCGGAGTGGACGAGGGTGAAGCGGGAGGCCTCTTCTGCCAGCTGGGCGGCGTAGGCCTCGCGGCCGACCTTGGTGGCGGTGAAGGCGCCGCCGCCGGCGCACACGAAGGAGCCGGACATGACCTGGTCGCCGGGCTTCTTCAGGACGGGGTCGGCCTCGCCGGTGAGCAGGGACTCGTCGATCTCCAGGCCGTCGGCCTCGCCGACGCAGCCGTCGACGACGACCTTGTCGCCGGGGCCGAGTTCGATGACGTCGCCGAGGACGATCTCGGAGGTGGAGATCTCGGCGGTGCGGCCGTCGCGGCGCACGCTGGGTTTGGCCTCGCCGATGACGGCGAGGCCGTCGAGGGTCTTCTTGGCGCGCAGTTCCTGGATGATGCCGATGCCGGTGTTCGCGATGATCACGAAGCCGAAGAGGCTGTCCTGGATCGGCGCGACGCAGAGCATGACCACCCACAGGACGCCGATGATCGCGTTGAAGCGGGTGAAGACGTTGCCGCGGATGATGTCGGTGGTGGAGCGTGAGGAGCGTACGGGTACGTCGTTGACGTCTCCGCGGGCCACCCGTTCGGCGACTTCGGCGGTGGTCAGCCCGCCGGGCTTGAACCGGGGCGCCGGCGGCCGCACGGGGTGCACGGGGTCGAGTTCCGCCCCGGCGTCGATGGCCGTGCCGGGCCCGCCGCCCGGCTCCCGCCCGTCATGGTGGTCGATCCTCGCCCGCTCCGTCATGGTTTCGACGGTAAGCGGGGTTCGAACGCTTCACCCGCCGAAAAGACCGAAGATACGACCTGGGGATGACCCGAATCGTCCGCTGGTCTCGGCCCGATAGGAGCGGCCCTGACCCGCCGGACAGCCAGACGAGACTTTCGCAACCCGCCCTAGCGGGCGCCCGGCTCCTGCCCGGCCTGGGCAGCGGCAGCCGCCGCGTGGCGTTGCAGTGCCGCCTCTCGGCCGCGGACGTACCAGATGCCGATCAGTCCGAGGAAGCCGCCGGCCGCGCAGGTCCACACCCACCACAGCTGGCCCCGGTCGGCGAACCAGCCGTAGAACGGCAGCTGGACCACGAAGAGGGCGAACCACAGGATCGTGCCGCCCGTGACCGTGGCGACGACGGGGCCCTCAAGGGGCTCGGGCGCCTCGTGCTTCGCAATCCATTTCGCCATGTCGCAAGTTTAAGCGGGAGCCTGCGACGCCCCGCGCACGCACGGTCTACGCGCGGAGATGGACGGCCCTTCCCTGGTGTGTTCATACTGAAACGGTTTGGGCGCGGCCCATTTTCTTCGTATGAACCACCAATGAGGACCGTATGAGCACCCCGGCCCCCGCCCCCGCCCCCGCCACTCCGGAGCCCTCCCCCCGGGTCCCCTCCGGCGGGATGGACCGCTTCTTCAGGATCTCCGAGCGCGGCTCGACCGTGGCCCGCGAGGTCCGCGGCGGTTTCGCGACCTTCTTCGCCATGGCGTACATCATCGTGCTGAACCCGATCATCCTGGGCAGCGCGAAGGACATGTACGGCCACCAGCTCGACAGCGGTCAGCTCGTGACGGCCACCGTCCTGACGGCCGCCTTCACCACGCTCCTCATGGGCGTCATCGGCAACGTCCCCATCGCGCTCGCCGCCGGCCTCGGCGTGAACACCGTCGTGGCCCTCCAGCTCGCCCCGCGCATGAGCTGGCCCGACGCGATGGGCATGGTGGTCCTGGCCGGCTTCGTCGTCATGCTGCTGGTCGCGACCGGACTGCGCGAGCGCGTCATGAACGCCGTCCCGCTGGGCCTGCGCAAGGGCATCGCCATCGGCATCGGCCTGTTCATCATGCTGATCGGCCTCGTCGACTCCGGCTTCGTCTCCCGCATCCCGGACGCCGCGCACACCACGGTCCCGCTCCAGCTCGGCGGCGACGGCCACCTCGACGGCTGGCCCGTCCTGATCTTCGTGATCGGCACGCTGCTCACCCTCGCCCTGCTGATCCGCAAGGTCCCCGGCGCGATCCTGATCTCCATCGTCGCCATGACCCTCGTCGCGGTCGTCGTCCAGCTCGTCGCCGACCTGCCCGGCTCCAGCTGGGGCCTGACCGTCCCGGCCTGGCCCGGCAACCCGGTGGCGGCTCCCGACTTCGGGCTCGTCGGCGAGGTCAGCCTCTTCGGCGGCTTCGCCAAGGTCGGGGTGCTCACCGGCATCCTCTTCGTCTTCACCGTGCTGCTGTCCTGCTTCTTCGACGCCATGGGCACGATCCTGGGCGTCGGCGACGAGGCCAAGCTGATCGACAAGACCTCCGGCGAGTTCCCCGGCATCAACCGGGTCCTGTTCGTCGACGGCCTCGCCGTCGCCTCCGGCGGTGCCACCTCCTCCTCGGCCACCACCTGCTTCGTGGAGTCCACGGCCGGTGTCGGCGAGGGTGCCCGTACGGGCCTGGCGAACGTCGTGACCGGCGCGCTCTTCGCCGTGGCGCTGTTCCTCACCCCGCTGGCCACCATGGTCCCCTCGCAGGCCGCCACGCCCGCGCTGGTCGCGGTGGGCTTCCTGATCCTGGCGGGGTCGGTCAAGGACATCGACTGGAGCGACTTCACCATCGCCGTCCCGGCCTTCCTGGCCATGGTGATGATGCCCTTCACCTACTCGATCACCAACGGCATCGGCATCGGCTTCATCGCCTTCAGCGTGCTGCGCCTGGCGACCGGCAGGGGCCGCGAGGTCCCCGCCGCCATGTACGTCGTGTCGGCGGTGTTCGTCTTCTACTACGCGATGCCCGCGCTCGGCCTCGGCTAGCCGGACACCCCCTGGGGCCGGCCTCCCGGGCGACCTCAGGTCAGCCCGTAGAACTTCTCCGTCTCGTCGACGGCCGCCTTGAAGCGCTCGTCGAAGTCATCGCGAATGAGCGTCCGGACCACATAGTCCTGGACGCTCATTCCGCGTTTGGCCGCATGGATCCGGAGCCTGTCGAGGAGCTCCCCGTCTATGCGCACGCTCAGCACATGTGTCCCCATGGCGAAAGAGTCGGTGCAGAGGACGCGTACGCGTGTCACTTTCGGCCGCCGACTCACCCGTACGAGTGACGGGGCACATACCGGGTGCATGACCAGGAAAACCCGGTGTTCCTTAGCGAGAGTAATGAGTTATTCTAAGTACATGCATGACCTCTCCCATGGCGACGACGCTGCCGCCGTGAACGATCTCCGCTCCGCCGTCATGCGGCTGGGACGGCGTCTGAAGCACCAGCGCGTCGACGAGTCGCTGAGCCCGACCGAGATGTCGGTCCTCGGCACCCTCGCCCGCTGCGGCCAGGCCACACCCGGCGAACTCGCACGGCGGGAGCACGTCCAGCCGCCGTCGATGACGCGCATCGTCGCGTTGCTGGAAGCCAAGGGACTGGTCACGCTGGAACCGCACCCCGACGACCGCCGCCAGAAGGTGGTCCGCCAGACGGAGGAGGCCGAAGCGATGCTCGAAGAGAGCCGCCGCAAGCGCAACGCCTTCCTGGCCGGGCTCGCGGCAGAGCTGACCGAGGACGAATGGGCCAAGCTGCGCGCGGCCGCACCCGTCCTGGAGAAGCTCGCACACCTGTAGGAACGACGCCAGGAGGCGAACGCTTTTGAGTACGGGAAACGGAGCAGACTCCGCACCCGGCCACATATCCACCCCGACTACCGCCGCGACCCCCGCAGCACCCGCGGCAAGCACGGCCCCCGCGGCCCCCGCGGCCCCCGCACCGCCCGCGAGCGGGAACTCGATGTTCAGCTCGCTGAGGATCCGGAACTACCGGCTCTTCGCCACCGGCCAGGTCGTCTCCAACACGGGCACCTGGATGCAGCGCATCGCCCAGGACTGGCTGGTCCTCTCACTGACCGGCTCCGCCTCCGCCGTCGGCATCACCATCGCCCTGCAGTTCCTGCCGATGCTGGTGTTCGGCCTCTACGGAGGCGTACTCGCCGACCGGCTGCCCAAGCGGCCCCTCCTCCTCGCCACCCAGAGCGCGATGGGCCTGACCGGTGTCGCGCTGGCCGTGCTCACCCTCGCCGGCCACGTCGAGGTCTGGCACGTCTACCTCGCGGCACTCGTCCTCGGCCTGATCACCGTCGTCGACAACCCGGCCCGCCAGACGTTCGTCCCCGAAATGGTCGGCAAGGACCAGGTCGCCAACGCCGTCAGCCTCAACTCGGCCAACTTCCAGTCCGCCCGGCTGGTCGGCCCGGCGATCGCCGGCGTGCTGATCACCGCCGTCGGCTCCGGCTGGGCCTTCCTGCTCAACGGCCTCTCCTTCGCCGCGCCGATCGCCGGACTGCTGATGATGCGGACGAAGGACCTGCACCCGGTCGAGCCCCGGCCCCGCGCCAAGGGCCAGCTGCGCGAAGGACTGCGCTACGTCGCCGGCCGGCCCGAGCTGGTCTGGCCGATCGTGCTCGTCGGCTTCATCGGCACCTTCGGATTCAACTTCCCCATCTGGCTGTCGGCGTTCGTGAGCGACGTCTTCCACGGCGACGCGGGCACCTACGGGCTCTTCAACACCCTGATCGCGGCCGGCTCCCTCGCGGGCGCCCTGCTCGCCGCCCGGCGCGGGCACTCCCGCCTGCGGCTGCTGGTCGCCGCGGCCGCGCTGTTCTCCGTGCTGCTGCTCGTGACGGCCTTCGCCCCCGGCTTCTGGCTGTTCGCCGCGCTGCTCGTGCCCATCGGCGTCTTCGGCCTGACGGTCAACGTGACCGCCAACTCCAGCGTGCAGATGGCCACCGACCCCGAGATGCGGGGCCGGGTCATGGCCCTCTTCATGATGGTCTTCACCGGCGGCACCCCGCTGGGCGCCCCGCTGCTGGGCTGGATCACGGACACCTACGGGGCACGCGTCGGCATGGCCTCCGGCGCCCTGATCTCCCTGGCCGCGTCCCTGGCGGTCGCGGCGGTCCTGGCCCGCGTCGGCAACCTCCGGCTGCGGGTCGACCGGCACGGGGTGGCCTTCGTCCCGGCCGCCGTTCCGCGCCGCCGCGAACTGGTGACGGTCGCGTAGCGGCCGTCACCACCCAGGCGGGAGCCGCGCACTGCCCTCCGGGCAGGCCGGCCCCGCCCCCGCGGCCGGCGCGCACGGCATACGCTCACCGCATGAGACTGTTCGCGGCCGTTCTGCCGCCCGAGGAGGCCGTCGCCGAGCTGCGGGAAGCCGTACGGCCGCTCCGCGACGACCGGCTGACCTGGACCGTGCAGGCCGGCTGGCACTTCACGCTCGCCTTCATGGGCGAGGTGGCCGACGACACGCTCCCCGAGCTGCACTCCCGCCTGGAGCGGGCGGCCCACCATACGGCGCCCTTCGCTCTGCGCCTGCACGGCTGCGGCCACTTCGGCGACCGCGCCCTGTGGGCGGGCGCCGCCGGGGAGCTCGACGCCATGCGCCTGCTAGCCGACCGGGCCGACGCCGCCGCGCGGCGGGCCGGAGTCCCGATGGAGCGGCACCGCCGGTACACCCCGCACCTCACCCTGGCCCGCAGCCACCGTGCCACCACCCCGCTGCGTCCGTACCTGGACGCCCTCGCGGACTTCGAGGGCACGCCGTGGCAGGTCGACACCCTCAGCCTGGTCCGCAGCCACCTGCCCGCGAGCGGGGTGCCGCGCGAGCAGCCCCGCTACGAGACGGTGCGCGCCTGGCCGCTGCGAACGCCGTGAGGCGGCCCGTCCCGCAGGGACGGACCGCCTCACGTGTTCAGGGTGGTCACCAGCCGCCGGTGCCGATCTCCTTGCGGGCGCCGAGGCCGCCGGAGCCGGTGCCCGGGTAGAGGAACAGCTTGCCGGTGGAGTTCTGGACGGCGATCAGGTCGTCGGAGAGCTGCGAGTTCAGCAGGTCGCCGCCGATCAGGTCGGACATGCCGTTCCAGCCGCCGGAGCCGATCATGACGCGCGGGCTCAGGTAGCCCTTGTCGCCGGGGTACAGGAACAGCTTGCCCGTGGACTTCTCGACCGCGACCAGGTCCTGGCGGCCGCTGTTGTTGAGGTCCATGCCGGTGAGGTTGGACATCCCGTTCCAGCCGCCCGAGCCGATCTCCTTGCGGGAGGCGAGCTGGCCGGTGGAGGTGCCGGGGTAGAGGTACAGCTTGCCGGTGGCCTTGTCGACGGCCGCCAGGTCGGCGATCTTGTCGCCGTTGAGGTTGAGGGCCGTCAGGCTGGACATGCTGTTCCAGCCGCCCGTACCGATCAGGACGCGGCTGCCGCCCGAGGCGATCGTGGAGTTGTCGGCGCCCTTGTAGAGCCACAGCTTGCCGGTGGACTCCTCGACCGCGGCGATGTCGTCCTTGCCGTCGCCGTTGAAGTCGCCGCCCGTGAGGTTGGACATGCCGTTCCAGCCGCCCGAGCCGAGCAGGACGCGGTTGCCGCCGGAGGCGATGGTGCCGGTGGAGGCGCCCTTGTAGAGCCACAGCTTGCCGGTGGACGCCTCCACCGCGGCGACGTCGACGACGTTGTCGCCGTTGAGGTCGGCCGAGGCCAGGTCGACCATGCCGGTGGAGCCGGTACCGCCGTCGCCCGGTCCCTCGGGCTTCGGCTCGGGGGCCTTGGTGGCGCAGTTCTTGCTGGTCAGCGACTTCGACCAGCTTCCGGAGCCGCTGAAGACGCTGCCGTTGAAGACCGTGCGGCGGTCGACGAGGTCGTGGCGCTGCTCGTAGTGGAGGTGGGCGCCGGAGGAGTTGCCGGTGCTGCCGACGATGCCGATCTGCTGTCCGGCCTTGACGGTCGCGCCGCTGGAGACGTTGAAGCCGTTGAGGTGGGCGTAGACGGTGGACCAGCCGCTGCCGTGGTTGATGACCACGTACTTGCCGTAGCTGGAGCCGCCGAGGTCCTTCACCTTGGACACGACACCGTCGGCGCTCGCCACGACGGGCGAGTTGACCGTCGAGCCGCCCTGGGTCCAGTCGATCGCGTTGGCGGTGGGGCTGTGGTGGGCGCGGGAGGCGCCCTGCCAGGTCTCGCCGCACTTGAACGGCATCTGGAAGTCGGGGCGGTCGTCGCCGGAGGTGGCCGCCATCGCCGTCATCATCTGCGGGCCCTCGGGCAGGCCGAGGTCGGCCGCCGTCAGCTCGGTCATGTCGCCGTGCGGGTCCTCCGGACCGCCGTCGGCGTTCGCACCGCCGGCCGAGAGGGCCACGGCGGCGACGGTGGCGCAGACGAGGCCGGTGGCGATGCGGACCCGGCGGGACATGAGGCGGGAGAAGGCGCCGGTGGAGGTGGTGGTGGTGTCAGCGGTGGTGGTGGTCTCGACAGACATGGGGGTGCTTCCAAACCGGCACAGAGGTGCCAAAGAGGGTGTCAGGGAGGGGAGTTGCGAAGGAGAGCGGGGAGATGCGTCGGGCGTCGGGCCGGCTACCAGCCGCCGGAGCCGATCTCCTTGCGCGCCCCCAGACCCGTGCCGGTGCCCGGGTAGAGGTAGAGCTTTCCGGTGGCCGTCTCGACGCCGACGAGGTCGTCGTTCGCGTTCGAGGTGAAGTCGCCGCCGATGAGGTCGCTCATGCTGTTCCAGCCGCCGGAGCCGATCTCCGTACGGGCGTTCAGGCCGGTGCCGTTGCTCTTGTAGAGGAAGAGCTTGCCGGTGGACCTCTCGGCCCCGACGACGTCGGTTCTGCCGTCGTTGTCGACGTCCATGCCGACCAGGTCGTGCAGGCTGTTCCAGCCGCCGGAACCGATCATGACGCGGCTGCTGCCACCGCCGATCGATCCGGTGCCGTTGCCCTTGTAGAGCCACAGCTTGCCCGTCGACTCCTCGACGGCGGCGACGTCGGCCTTGCCGTCGCCGTTGAAGTCGCCGCCCATCAGCTCGGACATGCCGTTCCAGCCGCCGGAGCCGATCTCCTTGCGGGAGGAGAGGCCGCTGCCGGTGCCCGGGTAGAGGTACAGCTTTCCGCTGGCCTCCTCGACCGCGACGATGTCGTCCTTGCGGTCGCCGTCGAAGTCGCCGGAGGCCAGGTTGGCCATGCCGTTCCAGCCGCCGCTGCCTATCTCCACGCGGTTGCCGCCGGAGGCGATGGTGCCGTTGGAGGCGCCCTTGTAGAGCCACAGCTTGCCGGTCGAGGCCTCGACGCCGACCACGTCGTCCACGGCGTCGCCGTTGACGTTGGCCGCGACGAGGTCGGTCATGCCGGGCTTGGGCGCCGGCGGGGCGGTCACGTCGTCGGCGACGTTCTTGTAGCGGACGGGCGCATAGGGGCCGTAGCCCGGGTAGTACGGGTAGTCGTAGACGCGGTGGTGGACCCCGCTGGGCGTGAAGTCGAAGCCCCAGTACTTCGTACGCTCGGAGTTGGCCCACTTCTCGAAGAGGACGATGTGGCCGGAGGAGCCCGGGTCGTCGTCCAGGAGGGCGTCGCCCGCCCTGAGTTCGGACTTGGTGATCGGCTCGGTCACCCCGCGGGCGGCGAAGGTGTTGGTGACCGGCTGGAAGTCCAGGTCCCAGGCCATCGAGACATAGCCCGAGCAGTCCGTGCGGTATCCGCCGTGGCGGCCGCCCCCGGCGTACTTCAGGCCGATGCCGACCCAGCTCTTGGCCCGGGCGATGACCGAGCTGCGGGTGATCCGCGGTGCGGCGGCGGTCGCGGCGAAGGTCGACGCCCGGAACTCCCCGTCGGCCGTTTCCTCCTCGCCCTGGCCGGGGCTGCCGAAGTCGGGGTTCGCGGGAAGTTCGGCGGTGACGGCCGCCGGGGCGGCGACCGCCGCGGAGTCGACGGCGACCACGGTGCCGGCGGCGACGGCGCCGGCGATCAGGGCGGCGACGGCCGCATGGCGGGTTCTGGGCAGGTGTCGGGACATGGCTGTGCTCCGGTTCTGGCGGGTCAGGAGGTCTGGAGGGCCGGGAGCGAGGGCTCGACCGGCGGTGACGCGAGGGGCGACGTGCGCGGTGTGGCGGGCGGACAGCTGTCCTGCAGGTACAGCGGTCCTGGGGATCGTGCGGATGGTGCGGATGGTGCGGATGGTGCGGTCGTACGGGGAGTGCGGGCTCGGCGCGGCGCCCCTAGCGGGAGCCGGTCACCGCGCTGATCGGGGCGAGCGGGGTGCCCGCCGGGCCGGCCGTTCCGTTGGCCGGGACCGGATGGGCCGGGGCGTGGGCGGAGGCCATCGGTGCGACGGAGGTGATGCCGAGGGTGAGGGCGACGACCGCGGTGGCCCTGACGATTCCGGTACGCATGGGGGTGGTTCGTCCTTCCGAAACGACATGATCTGGTGGCTTGAACCCATCGCCCCAGGACGTCCCGCGGTGGCGTCCGTTGCTGGGCTTTCAGGGCCTTCGGTGCTCGTCCCCGGGGGGCTGCCCCCGGTGACAGGCAATAGATTCGCCGCTGCCCGGGCCGGACGGAAGAGAGATCCACTGGCCCGAACGGGCCATGGCCGGACCTGTCCACGGTGGCCTGATCCGACCCCTCAGTCCGCCCTCCCGCTCTGGCCCCGCACACACGAAAGCCGCCCGGCGGGAACACTCTCGTGCTCCCACCGGGCGGCTTCGGTAACCCCTTGAGGCGTTGCACCCCCCTAGGACCTGTATCGAGTTGCCCCGCGGCGTCGCGACGCCCGGCACGCACCCTCGGCGCAGAACACCGCTCCTTGCTCCACGGGGAAACTCGGTACAGACCCTAGGCGCGCGCGGGCAGCCAGCCCTCCTGGACGGCGCGGACGCCGGCCTCGAAGCGGCTGCGCGCCCCGAGGCGTTCCATCAGCTCGTTGGCGATGCGCCGCGCCGTGCGCGAGGAGACCCCCAGCCGCTTGGCTATCGCGTCGTCCGTATGCCCCTCCGCCAACAGTCTTACCGCGGCTGCCTGTTGCACGGTCAGACCGTCCGGTCCGAGGACCGCCACCTCCGCCAGCGGCTGCGCCGCCGCCCACGTCGACTCGAAGAGCGCGCACAGGGCGACCAGCATGCCGTGACCGGTCAGCACGACCGCGCCGGCCGCCGAGTCGTCACTCACCGGGATCAGCGCCGTCCTGCGGTCCACGATGAGCATCCGCGTCGGCAGCGACGCCACCGTGCGGACCTGGCCGCCCAGTTCCGCCAGCCAGTTGGCGTGCTCCACGGAAGGCCGGCTGTTGCGCACGCTGTCCAGGTAGAGCGTCCGCATACGGACACCGCGTTCGAGCAGCGCCCTGTTCAGCGGGCGGGATGCGGCGAGCGCCGACTCGCTCAGCGTCGCGTCCGGCGAGAAGGCCAGCAACTCCTCCCTGGTCTCCCGGGTCAGCGCGACCAGCCGGTCGCGGACCGCGTCGAGGCCGATGAGCTGCTCCACCCCCGGATGCCTGGCGGCCGGCCGCAGCTGCGAGTACTCCGAGATCAGCCTGGCCGCGGCGGCCCGGGACGCCTCCAGCCGCTGCTGCTGCGCGGCCAGTTCCGCCTGCCCCCGGGCCATCAGGATCTCCATCCCGATGTCCGGTGAGACGGCGCGCAGCCGTCCGCTGTCGTCGGCCGACGGCTGGACCAGGGCCAGCTCGCTCAGCAGGTCCAGCGCATCCCGTACGTCGCCTTCGCCGATCCCCACGGCGTCGGCGAGCGCGGTCACGCCCGATCCCGGTTCCATCAGCATGGCCCGGTAGACGGCCTCGGCTCTCGCGTCGAGGCCCAGTTCGGTCAACACGTGTATCCCCCCACCCCGTTGGTACTTCGATCGAGATGATCATCTCAAAGAAGTGCCGCCGGGCCAGATGTGTCCACGGCCACAACCGGCCACCCGGAAGGGGTGTCCGGCACGGGTCCCCCCGGGCGACGGTGGAGACATGTACCTCGTCCATGCCCGTCTTCGGACGATCCCTCCGGCGCACGTGCCCGACGACCTGCGTGAGACGGCCCGGGCCGGGCTGCGCCCACGGGACCGGGTGGAGCACCTGGCCGTGCACCCGCAGTCCGCGGAGCACTTCACGCTCGGCTTCTTCCTCCTCTCCGACTCCCTGGAGGAGGCGGAGCGGCAAGCCGAGTCGGTCTGCCGCCGCCTGCTCGGCGCGCGGGCGCTGCCCCCCGCGCGCCTGCTGGACGTCGGCGTCCCGCTGATGCCGATGGCGGTGCGGGAGCTCCGGAGCGGCTGACCGCCGTGCAGCGGCTCCCCGCGTACGGCCGGAAGGGGCCTTCGGCCCGGCTCCTGTCCTCATCCGTCCACGGACGGTTTGGGCCAGCCGCTACCCCTTCTCCCGCTGCTGAGCTGCGGCTTAGCTATGTCTCACCGGAGAGGGACAGCGCCACCGCGGGGTGCGGGACCGACCGGGAAGCCATCGTCGCCACGCCTCACGGCACCCCGAAGGGACACCGGACACCATGAACACCACCACCATCGCCAAGGCCGCCGCGGTCGTCGCCCTCGCCCTCGTCCTCGGTACGCCGGCCGTCGCCTCCGCCGCCCCGCTCACCGCCGCCAAGCCCCCGGTCGCCGCGCAGAACGGCGACATGAGCTGGCAGTGACCGACCGGCCACGGCCCGCAGCGCACCCAGCACGGCACAGCCCCTGCGTCCATGACGCGGGGGCTGCCGCGTTACGCTCGACGGGTGGATCCCAAGACCAGAAACCGTGTGATGGCCGGTGTGCTCGTGCTGATGTTCCTCGTCGTCGCCGTGGCGGCCGCCGTCGGCCAGTAGGCCCCGCCCGCGGCGGCCGCCGGACGGCGCCTACCAGGCGAAGGCCTCCGGCGAGGGCCCCGGACCGGGGAAGATCTCCTCCAGTCCGGCCAGCACCTCCTCGCTCAGCTCCAGCTCCACGGCGCGCAGCGCCGAGGCGAGCTGCTCCTGCGTACGCGGCCCCACGATCGGCCCGGTCACCCCGGGACGTGTCAGCAGCCAGGCCAGTCCGACCTCGCCCGGCTCCAGGCCGTGCTTGTCGAGCAGGTCCTCGTACGCCTGCACCTGCGCCCGTACGGCGCTGTTGGCCAGTGCCTCCGCGGACCGTCCGGAGGCCCGTCGGCCGCCCTCGGCCTCCTTCCGGATCACCCCGCCCAGCAGCCCGCCGTGCAGCGGGGACCACGGGATGACGCCGAGCCCGTACTCCTCGGCCGCCGGGATGACCTCCATCTCGGCGCGCCGCTCCGCGAGGTTGTAGAGGCACTGCTCGCTGACCAGCCCGAGCCGTCCGGTGCGTGTCGCGACCTCGTTGGCCTGGGCGATCTTGTAGCCGGGGAAGTTCGAGGAGCCGGCGTAGAGGATCTTGCCCTGCTGGATCAGGACCTCGACGGCCTGCCAGATCTCCTCGAAGGGGGTCCGGCGGTCCACGTGGTGGAACTGGTAGAGGTCGATGTGGTCGGTCTGGAGCCGCTTGAGGCTGGCGTCGACGGCCCGGCGGATGTTGAGCGCCGACAGCCGGTCCTCGTTGGGCCAGGGTTCGCCCTCGCGGGACATCGAGCCGTAGACCTTGGTGGCGAGGACGGTCTTCTCGCGGCGCCCGCCGCCCTGGGCGAACCAGGTCCCGATGATCTCCTCGGTGCGGCCCTTGTTCGCGCCCCACCCGTACACATTGGCGGTGTCGACGAAATTGATCCCCGCGTCGAGGGCGGAGTCCATGATCGAGTGGCTTTCGGGCTCCGTGGTCTGGGGTCCGAAGTTCATGGTGCCGAGTACGAGTCGGCTGACCTTGAGGCCGGTGCGTCCGAGCTGTGTGTACTTCATGGGCACCAGCCAACTGCTTCGAGCGCACTCGAAGCAAGACCCCTGGGTGAAGGGCGTGTTACGGGAGCCGGGGCACGCGGTAGGGGCCGCCGAGGCCCCAGGCCTGGTGGAGGACCGCGGCGAACTCGCCTGCCAGGCGGTGCTCGCCGGAGGCGTTCGGGTGGGTGCCGTCGTAGGTGTCCCGGTGGATGTCGTACGAGGCCGGGCGCGCGGCCAGCAGGATCGGCGAGGCGTCCGTGGTGAGGTCGGCCACCGCCTTCGCGAGGAGGTCGTTGAAGCGGTCCACCTCGGCGGCGAAGGGGGCGTCCTCCTCGGCGCGGCTGTTGGGGATGACGGGCAGCAGGACCATGCGGATGCCGGGGTGGGCCGCGCGGGCGCCCGCTGTGAAGCGGCGGACGTTGGCGGCGGTCTGCTCGGCGTCGGTGTAGAAGCCGAGGTCGATCAGGCCGAGGGAGACCAGGAGTACGTCCGGGCGGTGCGCGGCCACGGTCTCGCCCATGACGGGGGCCATGTGCTGCCAGCCCTCGCCCCAGCCGGCCAGGTGGCGGCGGGCGTGCTCGGGGAAGCCCGGGTCGGCGTACGCGTGGCTGACGGGAGCGTCGGCGGTGGTGTCGTAGACCTCGCAGCGCGGGCCGACGATCCGGTAGGGGCCGGCGAAGGTCGAGTCGAGGTGCTGCCACATCCGGTAGCGCCAGGTGTAGTCGCCGGCGCGTCCGATGGTCATGGAGTCGCCGACGAACATGAAACGCATCCGGTCATCATCGCGGATCACGCGACAGAAGCATCTGTGACGCCGGACACGCGGCACGTACTGGCAGGCTGGGAGGATGCCTCCGTCCCTGCCGTCCGCCACCGCCCGCGCGTCCGCCGCCGCGACCGCCCTCGCCGCCGCCACCGCCCTCGCCGTGCTGCCCGGCACGGCGTACGCGTCACAGTCCCCCGAGACGTCCTCGTTCACCATCTCCGATCCGCGGATCAAGGAGTCGAGCGGGCTGGCGGCCAGCCGGGTCCATCCGGGCGTCTACTGGACGCACAACGACAGCGACGACGGCCCGTACGTCTACGCGGTGGACTCGGCCACCGGCAGCACCGTCGCCCGGGTGACGCTGACGGGCATCGGCAAGCCGCGGGACGTCGAGGCGATCTCGCTTGGCCCGGACGGACAGCTCTACGTCGGCGACATCGGCGACAACCGGGGCGGCACCTGGGACCACGTGTGGGTCTACCGCTTCCCGGAGCCGCGGCAGCTGGGTGATGTCACCGTCAAGGCGGCTCAGTTCACGGTGCGGTACGAGGACGGGCCGCGCAACGCCGAGTCCCTGATGGTGCATCCGGTGACGGGCCGGGTCTACATCGGGAGCAAGGACGAGAGCAGGGGCGGCCTGTACGAGGGCCCCGCGCAGCTGTCGGCGGGCGCCGACAACGTCTTCCGGCGGGTCGCGGACGTGCCGTGGGTGACGGACGGGGCGTTCTCCCCGGACGGGAACCGGCTGACCCTGCGCGGCTACTTCACCGCCCGGACGTACCCGTGGAAGGACGGTCGGCCGGTGGGCGAGGGCGAGCGGGTGGACGCGCCGTGGCAGGGGCAGGCGGAGTCGGTGACGTACACCGCGGACGGCTCCGCGCTGATGTTCGGCTCGGAGGGTGCGAGCAGCCGGGTGGTGGCGGTCCCGGCGGCGGCGGCCCCCTCGTCCGGCGGTTCGGCCTCGCCGCAGCCGGGGTCGCCGTCGGACGCGGTGAGCTCGCCGGAGCCGACGGGCAGCTTCGGCAAGGGCGCGCTGGTCCTGGCGGCGGGCCTGGTCATCGTCTTCGGTGCGAAGCGGCTCTTCCGCCGCCGCGCGCGGGACTGACGGCCCGGACCGGCGGGCGCGGCCGGGGCCGTACGGGTTACGAGTGGCCGAGGTCCAGGTCCGCGGCCTGGGCGTCGGGGGCCGGTGCGGGGGCGGTGTCCGCGGCCGTCGGCCGCAGGACGAACTCGTCCGAGGCCATCGAGTCGAGGACCGGCGGCGCCGGCCGCAGCGGCGCCGGCATGACCGCGGCCTCGGAGTGGCCGCCGCAGCCGTAGGACAGCGACACCAGGCGGCCGTCGGCCGGGCTGAACTCGTTCGCGCAGACACCGAAGGCCTGCCCCAGCGAGCCGCCGATGGCGACGAGGAAGCCGCAGGAGACGCAGGACGCGGGGGCGGCCTGCGCCATCGGGGTCTTCGCGCCGAAGGACTCGTCCCAGCGGTCGGCTGCGCTGTGCAGCCCGTACCGGGAGAGCACGCGCGCCCGGCGCATGCCCAGTTCCTCGGCGACGGCCGTGATGGAGCCGCGGGCGGGGACCGTCAGACGGTCGGTGACGTCGGCGTCCTCGGCCTCGACCAGTTCGGCCATCTCGGTGGAGACGACGGAGTTCGGCGGCGGGGCGTCCTCGCCCGACCAGCCCGGCTCCAGCCGCAGGTCGTCGGCCTCGGTGGGCAGCAGGTCGCCCGGTCCCATGTCGCCGGGGCGCAGCCGCTCGCTCCAGGGCACCCACTCGGGGGCCAGCAGGGCGTCGTCGCCGGGGAGCAGCACCGTTTCGTCGAGGGTGACGTTCTTGGCGCGGGAGGCGCGGGCGACGGTGACGGCCCAGCGCCAGCCGCGGTATCCCGGTTCCTTGGACTCGAAGAAGTGGGTGACGACGCGGTCGCCCTCCGCCACGGCGGAGACGTGTGCGCCCACCACGCCGGGGAAGGCTGCCTCCTCGGCGGCCGCGCGGGCGAGTTCCACCGCCTCGACACACAGGCGGTCGGGGGTACGCGGGGTACGGCTTCGCGTCGTCGCAGCACTCACTGGTCTCGTTCTCTCCTACGCCGTCTCACGTGTGCGCCGTCCGTACTGTCGTCCACAACGACCCGGCGGTGCTGTCCGTACGAGGCGCGGGCGGAGCGGACCAGAGGGCCGCGTCGACGTCCGCACCCGATCGGACTCCGGGCGCACCTCGCTGCGATCCATTCTGCGGGATCACGAAGAGGCGCGCGGCCAGGAGCAACCGCCGGTGGCGCGCTACGCACGCTACCTCCTCTCAAGCCCTGGGCACACATGCAAGGTCCGATTCGCGGACAAGCCGCCGGTTCCGCGACGCGCCGGGGGGCGCCCCGCGGGGGCCGGGTGGGGCACTATGTCGAGTGTGGCACCCGTACGGTCGTCCGACGACGGCTCGGGACCGGCCAGGCGGGCCGGCCGGGCTGTCGGGCGTGCCCTGCACCTTCCGATCACCGGTCCGGCCAAGGGGATCCGGCGGGCCACACATGCCCACGGGGCCGGCGAATCAGGTCTGGGCAGGCTGATCGAGCTGCACGCGATCAACGGCGCCGGCGACATGATGATCACGGTGGCGCTGGCGTCGACGGTGTTCTTCTCGGTGCCCACGGACGAGGCGCGGGGCCGGGTGGCCCTGTACCTGGCGATCACGATGGCGCCGTTCACGGTGCTGGCCCCGGTGATCGGTCCGCTGCTGGACCGGCTGCCGCACGGGCGGCGGGCGTCGATGGCGGCGGCGATGCTGGCGAGGGCGGTCCTCGCGCTGCTGATGTCGGCCGTGGTGGCCACGGGGGGTCTTCAGCTGTATCCGGAGGCGCTGGGTGTGCTGGTGGCGTCCAAGTCGTACGGGGTGGTGCGCAGCGCGGTGGTGCCGCGGCTGCTTCCGCCGACGTTCTCACTCGTCAAGGCGAACTCGCGGGTGACGCTGGCCGGTCTGCTGGCCACGGGCGCGGCGGCGCCGGTGGCCGCCGGGCTGAACTCGATCGGGCCGCAGTGGCCGCTGTACGGGGCGTGCGTCATCTTCATGGGCGGCGCCTTCGCGGCGTTCACGCTGCCGCACAAGGTGGACGAGGCCAGGGGTGAGCGCCGGGCCCGGCTGTCGACGCACGAGGCGCACTCGAAGCGGCCGGGGCTGCGGACGGTGACCCGCAGCGTGCTGTGCGGGCTGCTGGCGAACGCGGCGATGCGCGGGCTGTCCGGGTTCCTGATCTTCTTCCTGGCGTTCCTGCTGCGGGAGCATCCCCTGGCGGGGCAGAGCGCGGCGGTGTCGCTGGGGATCGTGGGCGTGTCGGCGGGCGTGGGCAACGCCTGCGGTACGGCGGTGGGCGCGTGGCTGCGGGCGCGCGCGCCGGAGGTGATCGTCGCGTCGGTGCTGTGCGTGACGTTGGGCATGGCGGTGCTGGCGGCCGTCTTCTACAGCGGGGTGTTCATGGCCGTGCTGGCGGCTACGGCGGGCTTCTGCCAGGCGCTGGCGAAGCTGTCGCTGGACGCGATGATCCAGCGGGACGTGCCGGAGGCGGTACGGACGTCCGCGTTCGCCCGTTCGGAGACGCTGCTGCAGGTGGCGTGGGTACTGGGCGGGGCGATCGGCATCGTGCTGCCGCTGAACGGCGTACTGGGCATGTCGGTGGCGGCGGTGATCGTCGCGCTGGGCGCGACGATGGCCGTCCGCGGCGCCCTGTCGGCCCCGCGCCACCACCCCCACCAGCACCCGTCCCGCCCCAGGGTTGCCTGACCACCCCCACTCCCGCCGCCCTGTCCAGCCCCGCTCTTTCAGCCCCGCCGCCCTGTCCAGCCCCGCCGGCGTTTGAGGCGCGGGGGCCCGGGGCGGAGCCCCGCTCATCCAGCCCCGCCGGCGTTTGAGGCGCGGGGGCCCGGGGGCAGCGCCCCCGCAACGGCGCCGCGCCCGCCCGCGAACGGTCACCCCCGCCCCCCGGGGCAAGCCACGCCACGCCATGAACGGCCACCCCCGGCGGGAGCCAAACGGTGCCCGCCGCAAGCCACGCCGCAGGTCGCCGGTACCCCATGCAGCGGCGCGGCCCAGGGGCCCGATAGCCTTCGGCTCATGACCGCACCGCTTTTCTCGGGTAGGGCCCGCCGCAGCGTCGCGGCCCTCGGAGCCGTGTCCGCCGGCCTCCTCCTCCTCTCCGCCTGCGACAAGCCGACCCCGCTCGCGACCGTGACGGTCGGCAGCTCGTCGGTGTCCGCCGAGGCCTCTTGCCACAACGACGGCAAGGAGCTCTCCATGGACGAGGTCCAGGAGTGCCTCACCAACCTCAAGAACCCCAAGACCATCGAGTACGGCCGGGGTGAAACGCTGCGCCTCGGCGTCGAGCCGGAGGTCGTCGAGGACGGCAAGCGCTGGTCGGCGGTTCTCGACGGCCAGCCGATCACCGAGCCCTCGTCGAGCACGTACCGCAGCTTCCCGAACGCCGACGTCTTCGCGACGGGCGGCCAGGGCGAGGCGCCGACCTCGAAGAAGCTGGCCTTCCTGCAGATCGGCGAGGACGGCAAGCCGCTCGCCGTCTGGTCCTTCAACCTCAAGCTCAAGTAACCGGGACCACCGCGGTGCGCGCGCTCGTCGTGACGGCGGTGGGGGCGGAGTCGGACTCCGTCCTCGCCGGTCTGACCCCTCATCCGGACAGTCCCGGGCCTGAGCCGCGCACGCTCCCCGGCGGGTACCTCATGACCCGCCGGGACCTTCCGGGCATCGCCTTCGACGTCCTCGTCGGCGGTGTCGGTCCGGCGGCGGCAGCCGCCGGCACCGCCACGGCCCTGGCCCTGGCCCTCGGCGGGGCCGAGTACGGGCTGGTCGTCAGCGCCGGCATCGGCGGCGGGTTCGCGCCCGCCGCCCCGGTCGGCTCCCTCGTGGTCGCGGACGCGATCGTCGCCGCCGACCTGGGGGCGCAGACCCCCGACGGGTTCGTCGACGTGTCGGCGCTGGGCTTCGGGCACAGCGTGCACCTGCCGCCCGCCGAGCTGGCGGCCCGGGCCGCCGAGGCGACCGGGGCGCTGCTCGCGCCCGTACTGACCGTCTCCACCGTGACCGGGACCGCCGACGGGGCGGCCGCTCTGGCGGCCCGGCATCCGATGGCCGGGGCCGAGGCCATGGAGGGCTTCGGGGTCGCGGAGGCCGCCGCCGCGCACGGGCTGCCCGTACTGGAGATCCGCGCCGTGTCCAACGCCGTGGGGCCGCGCGACCGCGCCGCCTGGCGGATCGGGGACGCGCTGGCGGCGCTCGCCGAGGGCTTCCGCGTGCTGGGGCCCGTACTCGCGAACTGGGGAGAACGCCATGAGCAACACCGTGGTCGACGGTGAACCGCTGAAGATCGCCTATTCGCCGTGCCCGAACGACACGTTCGTGTTCGACGCGTGGGCGCACGGACGGGTGCCCGGCGCGCCGGCCCTGGACGTCACCTTCGCCGACATCGACGTCACCAACGGCATGGCCGAGCGCGGCGAGCTGGACGTGCTGAAGGTGTCCTACGCGGTGCTGCCGTGGGTGCTGGAGGACTACGCGCTGCTGCCGTGCGGCGGGGCCCTCGGGCGTGGCTGCGGACCGCTGGTGCTGACGGCGGAGCCGGACCTGGACCTGGCGGGGAAGACGGTCGCCGTGCCGAGCGAACGCTCCACCGCCTACCTGCTGTTCCGGCTGTGGGCGGCCGACGTGCTGCCGGAGGGCGTCGGCAAGGTGGTCGTCCTGCCGTTCCACGAGATCATGCCGGCGGTCCGGGACGGCCGGGTGGACGCCGGGCTGGTCATCCACGAGGCCCGGTTCACCTACCAGGACTACGGCCTGCACTGCCTCGCCGACATGGGCGAGCACTGGGAGTCCACGACCGGTCTGCCGATCCCGCTCGGCGCGATCGTCGCCAAACGGTCGCTGGGCGCGGAGCGGCTGCGTGAGCTGGCCGAGTCGGCGCGCACCTCGGTCCGGATGGCCTGGGACGACCCGCAGGCCTCCCGCCCGTACGTCCGCGCGCACGCGCAGGAGCTGGACCCGGCCGTCGCCGACCAGCACATCGGCCTGTACGTCAACGAGTTCACGGCGGACCTGGGCGAGTCCGGTTACGCGGCGGTGCGCGGGCTGCTGACGCGGGCGGCGGCCGAGGGGCTGGTACCGGCCATCGCGCCGGGCGCGCTCACCTTCCCGTAGTACCCGTGGGGGTCCGCGCGCCGCACACGACCGCGCCCCGCCTCTCGTACGAGGGACGGGGCGCGGGGGTGCGTAGGCGGGTCAGACGTCGAGCTGGTCGGCCACCGCGCGCAGCAGGCCGGCGATCTTCGTGCCGTGCACCTTGTCGGGGTAGCGGCCGCGCTCAAGCATCGGGGTGATGTTCTCCAGCAGGGTGGTGAGGTCCTGCACGATCGAGGCGAGCTCGTCGGGCTTGCGGCGCTGGGCGGCCGCGACGGACGGCGCCGGATCCAGGACGGTCACCGAAAGTGCCTGGTCACCGCGCTGCCCGGCGACGACGCCGAACTCGACTCGCTGACCGGGCTTGAGGGCGTCGACCCCGGCAGGGAGCACCGACGAGTGGACGAAGACGTCTCCGCCGTCGTCGCGGGAGAGAAAGCCGAAGCCCTTCTCACTGTTGAACCACTTGACCTTGCCGGTAGGCACGTCCGTCCTCTGTCCTTGTGCTCGTCGGGGGTCCGAAGGGCCGCGAACGGCTCCGGACAACAGCGCAGCGGGCCATGTGTGACCCGCCACCTCAAGGCTAATGGTCGGGGGCCGGGTGACAAGACGTTCCCCGGTCCTTCGCGGTCGGCTGCTTCGGCCAGGGAACTACCCTGGTGAGGTGACTGTTACTCCTCATTCGGACGAAGCGCGGCCCGGCGACGGACTGGTCAGGGCCGGCGGCATCGTGTTCATCGCCGGGGCCGTGGCCACCCTCGCCACGATGGCGCCGCTGTTCCTCGACATCGACCCGTTCCCGCCGTACGCGTGGGCCGTGTGCATGCTGATGGGCGTCGGCTTCGCGATCTCCGCCGCGGGCGTGCTGCGCTCGGCGGCGGCGCAGCGCAAGGCGGCGCGGGCCTCGCAGGCCTGAGCCGGGGTTCCGGACAGCCGTCTCGGCTCAGACGGGCTGTGCGGCGACGTACCGTGCGAGCCATTCGGGCAGCGCGGTGAGGTCGGGCAGCACCACGTCCGCGCCCGCGGCGCGCAGTTCCGGCTCGGCGCAGGGGCCGGTCGGCACGGCCACGGACAGCGCGCCGGCGGTGCGGGCGCCGCGTACGTCGCCGATGTGGTCGCCGACGTACACCTGCGCGCCGTGCTCGCGCAGCGCGCCCGCCTTGGCCTCCGCCCACAGCCATCCGATGACCGCGTCCGGTTCTATGCCGAGGTGTGCCAGGTGCAGGCGGGCGTTGGGCTCGTGCTTGGCGGTGACGACGATCGCGCGGCCGCCCAGCGCCTGGACGGCCGCCACGGCCTCGCGGGCGCCGGGCAGCGCGGACGTCGGCTCGATGGCGTGGTCGGGGTAGATCTCCCGGTAGCGGTCCGTCATCGCCGGGATGTCGGCCTCCGGGAACCAGCGGCCGATCTCCTCCTCCAACGGGGGCCCCAGGCGCGTGACCGCGGCGTCGGCGTCGATGTACGTCCCCGTCTCGGCGGACAGCGCCCGGTAGACGGCCCGGATGCCCGGGCGGGAGTCGATCAGGGTCATGTCGAGGTCGAAGCCGACGGTGAGGTTCATGGGGCCCATTGTGCCGAGCGGCCTGCGGACCTCCGCGGGCGGTGTGGCGGGCCTCCCCGAAACTCGTGTTCAACCTTTTCGCGGCGGGGGCGCTCAGGACAGGGGTGACGGACACGATGTGAGAGGGAGGGCGGATGCCACCAGGCGCCGGACACCACGCAGCGCGGGACTTCGGGCCCGAGTACGGGCATGCGTACGGGCCCGAGTACGGGCAGGGACACGGCCCCGGGCCGACGGCGGTGACCGCGGCGGCGGTGACAGCGGTGCCGGCGACGGCGGCTGTCGAGCGGGACGCGGCGACCGGCGGCCTCGACTTCGAGACCTTCGCCCGGGCCTCCCAGCGGAGCCTGTACCGGACGGCGTACCTGCTGTGCGGGAACGCCGACGGCGCGCGCGACCTGACCCAGACGACGCTCGCCAAGCTGTTCCAGCACTGGCGGCGCGTGGCCGCCGCCGACAACCCGCAGGCGTACGCCCGCACCGTGCTGACCCGCACCTTCCTCGCCGAAAGGCGCCGGCGCCTGCGCGACCTGCTCGCCCACCGGCGGATCGATCCGCCGGCGGCCCCGCACCACGCCGACCTGCGGGTCACCCTGCTCGCCGCGCTGGCCGAGCTGCCGCCGCGGGCCCGCGCCATGGTCGTCCTGCGTTACTGGGAGGACCTGAGCGTCGAGACGGTCGCGGAACTGCTGCGCTGCAGCGAGGGAACGGTCAAGAGCCAGTGCTCGCGCGCGCTGGCGAAGCTGCGCGTCCGGCTGGGCGACGCCCACGTCTACGCCACCGAGAGCTGAGGAGACGTCATGGGTACCAACGAGGACACTGCCGACGCCCGTACCGCTCTGCTGGTCCGGGACGCGATGGACCGGGCGACCGCGGAACTGCCCGCGCTGATGGACCTGGCGGGTCCGGCCCGCGCCCAGGGCCGCCGCCGCAAGGCGCGCGTCCGGGTCGCGGTCGGCGCCGGGGTGCTGGCCGTCGCGACGCTCGGCGCCGTCACCGCGTCGATGCTGCCGGGCAGCGGCCGCCAGGCGCCGGTGGAGGTCGTCGTGGCCGCGCCGCCGTCGTCGTCGGCTCCGCCGCAGCCGCTGCACATCGAACCGACACCGGGCGAATCGTCGATGGCCGACCTGCCGGCCGCCGAGCGGGCCCGGCAGGAGAACTTCCAGGACCAGGCCGTCGGCGTGCTCCAGAGCCTGCTGCCGCCGGCCGTCGGCACCGTGCAGCGCACCGACCTGAGGGTGAACTTCTACCGGGCCACCAAGGACGGCACGGCGTTCCCGCTGATCTTCTCCGTGCGGCCGTCGGGCGAGAAGCCGCAACCCTGCCAGGAGATCCGCGGACGCGTCTGCGCGAAGGCCACGCTGCCCGGCGGCATCGAAGCCCACGCCTCGACGATCCCGACCGGCACGGTCACCGAGACGGAGGTCTCCTTCCGCTACGGGACGTGCAACGTCAGGCTGTCGGTCTTCCCCGACGAGGCGGCGAACGCGTCCGCTCCCGTCACCCCCGCCCAACTGCTGGACGTGGTCAAGGCACCCGCCTTCCTGGACCTGGTCAAGGCCGCGGAGGCGCAGCCGATGGAGCAGGAGCAGCGGAGCATCCCCGGCGGCTGAAGCCACGGCGGAGGCAGCCACGGCCGCGGCGGGCGCCCTCAGCGGCGGCGCGCCCGCCACACCAGGTACAGCACGGACGCCAGCGCGGCGCCCCGCAGCAGCCACGGCCACATGCCCTGGACCGCGCCGCCGACCTGGTCGTCGGCCAGGGCCTCGCCCCACTTGCCGTTGGCGCGGCCCCACAGCCACACCGCGGCTCCGGCGAGGACCACGCCCGGCGGGCCGAAAACGGCCCACTTGCGTTCGGCGGGCCGCAGCACCCGCGAGGCGTACGGCAGGAGCCAGCCGATGACCAGGAGCAGCCAGTGCCCGCTGACGACGCCGACGAGGAGGACCGCGGCGGCCAGCAGCAGGAAGGCGTTCGGTCGCGGGCGGACCGGCGCGGCGGCCGCCGCCTCCGGCTGCGCCCCGGCCGTCTCGGCGGCCTTCACCTTCGCGCGCCGCCGCTCGCGCAGGAAGCCCACGAGGGTCGGCGCGCGCGGATCCGGCGGCCCGGGCGGGGCCTCGGCCTCCTCCTCACCGTCGTCCTGCGGCCGCTCCTTGAACAGGTCCGGGATCTCGATGCCGCCCGCGAAGCCGTCGACCTGCGGGCCGTCCCCGTACGCGCCGGGCGTCGTCCGCCACCAGTCGGGCTCGGCACCGCCGGACGGGCCGAGCTCGTCCAGCCCGGCCAGGTGCGGCGGCACGTTCTCCGGCTCCGGCTCCGGCTTCCGCTCGGGCGCCGGCCGCGGCGTGGGCACCCCCGGCAGGCGCAGGCGGCCCGGAGCCCGCTGGGCGGGCACCGGCGGGACCGGGTCGGCGGGGGCGGCGGCGGCCGCGCCCTGCCGGCTGCCGAGGGTGTCCAGGACCTCCTCCGGCGTGCCGATGCGCTCCAGGATGCGGCGTACGGCCGCCGGGGTGTCCGGGTCGTACTTGGCGCGCCGACGGTCGATCTCGTCCCTCAGGCCCGCCACCAGGCGCATCCGGTCACCGGAGGAGAGGTGCCGGCGCTGCGCCAAGTCCCCGACGGCGCTCAGATATTCGTAGACCAGGTGGTCGCTTTCGATCCCCACGCCCAGGCTCCTCCCGTACCGCCTCTCCCGAAGGTAGCGCGTGCACCCGTGGAGCCGCCCCGGGCGCAGCGGATACCGTTGGCCGGATGGGGACCGGCCGACACGACCGGCCGACGCGACCGGGAGGCGACTGTGCCCGAGCCAAGCACTGCTGCGGGAGCTCCGGAGAGCGGCACCGGGGCCGCCTCCCCGCGTTCCCTCGCCGAGGCGCTGCGCGCCCGCGACGACGCCGCGCTGTCCGCCCTCCTGCACTCCCGCCCGGACCTGCTGAACCCGGTGCCCGGTGACATCACGCAGCTCGCGACGCGCGCCGGGACCCGCGCCTCGGTGGTGCGGGCGCTGGAGCACCTGGACCGCTTCACGCTGCAGACGGCCGAGGCCCTGGCCGTGGCCCCGGACCCGTGCCCGTACCCGGTGCTGGAGGGGCTGCTGACGGGCGGCGAGGACGAGCGGGCCCGCGCCGCGCTCCCCCGGGCCCTGGCCACCCTGCGCGACCAGGCCCTGGTGTGGGGCGACGAAGACCGGCTGCGGCTGGTGCGCACCGCCCGCGAGTTGCTGGCCCCGTCCGCGCAGCGGCCTTCGCCGACGGGGCTGGGGCCGACCGTCGCCGAGGCCACGGCAGGGATGTCGCCGACCCGGGTGCAGGAGATCGTGGCGGCGGCGGGGCTGCCCGCCACACACGATCCGGTGTCCGCGGTCACGGCGCTGACGGCGCTGTTCACCGACCCGGAGCGGATGTCGGCGCTCCTGGACGAGGCCCCGGCCGAGGCGCACCAGGTGCTGGGGCGGCTGGTGTGGGGCCCGCCGTACGGGGAGGTGACGCCGAATCCGGCGCCGCCGGTGCGCTGGCTGCGCGACCGGGGGCTGCTGCTGCCGGCGACGGCCCGGACCGTGGTCCTGCCGAGGGAGGTGGCGCTGCACCTGCGCGGAGGGCTCGCACACCGGGACACCTCGCCGGTGGCTCCGCCGGTGCCGGCGCACCGCGAGCACCGTCCACAGCTTGTGGACGCGAACGCCGCCGGACAGGCGCTGGCCGCGCTGGCGACCGTCGAGGAGCTGGTGAAGTCCTGGGAGCACACCGGCCCGCCGGTGCTGCGGGCGGGCGGGCTGTCCGTACGGGACCTCAAGCGGACGGCGGCCGCCCTGGACACCTCGGAGGCGTCGGCGGCGTTCTGGGTCGAACTCGCCTACGCGGCCGGGCTGCTGGCCGGCGACGGGGAGGCGGACGAGCGGTACGCGCCCACGCCCGCCTTCGACGACTGGCGCGAACTGCCGCCCGCCGAGCGGTGGTCGGCGCTGGCGGCCGCCTGGCTGCCGGCGACCCGTACGGCCGGGCTGGTCGGTGAGCAGGACGCGAAGGGGCGCACGCTGTCGGCGCTCGGCCCCGAACTGGACCGTTCCGCGGCGCCCGAGGTGCGCCGGCGCGTCCTGGAACTCCTGGCGGACCTGCCGGAGGGCGGCTCGCCCGACACGGAGGCGGTGCTGGCACGGCTCGCGTGGGAGCGGCCCGTACGCACGGCGAGCGACCTGCGGGCGCGGCTCGCGGGCTGGGCGCTGACCGAGGCGGAGGTCCTCGGTGTGACCGGCCGGGGCGCGCTGTCCGGTCCGGGCCGGGCCCTGCTGGAGGGCCGGGACCCGGCGCCGCTGCTGGCGCCGCTGCTGCCGGAGCCGGTGGACCACGTGCTGCTGCAGGCCGACCTGACGGCGGTGGCGCCGGGACCGCTGCGCCGCCCGCTGGCGGACACCCTGGCGGTGCTCGCGGACGTGGAGTCCAAGGGCGGGGCGACGGTGTACCGGTTCACGCCGGGCTCGGTGCGGCGGGCGCTGGACGCCGGCCACGCCGCCGCCGATCTGCACGCCTTCCTCAAGGAGCACAGCCGTACGCCGGTTCCGCAGCCGCTGGCGTACCTGATCGACGACGTGGCGCGGCGGCACGGGCACCTGCGGGTCGGCGCGGCGTCCGCGTACGTGCGCTGCGACGACGACGCGATGCTGGGCGAGATCCTGGCGGACAAGCGGTCGGCGGGGCTGGGCCTGCGCCGGCTGGCGCCGACGGTGCTGGCCGCGCGGGCCGAACCGACCGCGCTGCTGGAGGGGTTGCGGGCGATGGGATACGCGCCGGCCGCGGAGTCGGGTACCGGCGACGTGCTGGTGACGCGGGCCGACGCCCACCGCACGCCGGCCCGCTCGGCGCCCGTTCCGGTGCCGGACGGCCCGCCGGTGCCGGACGCGACGCTGCTGGGGGCGGCCGTACGGGCGATCCGCGCGGGCGACCTGGCGGCGACGGCGGTCCGCAAGGAGCCCGGGGCTGGGCCGTCGGCGGGCGTGCCGGGCGAACTGCCGCGCACGAGCGCGGCGGAGACCCTGGCGACGGTGCAGGCGGCGGCCCTGACCGGATCGGCGGTGTGGATCGGCTACGTGAACGCGGACGGCGCGGCGAGCCAGCGGGTCATCGCCCCGGTACGGGTCGAGGGCGGCTTCGTCACGGGCTACGACCACACGGCGGACGAGGTCCGCACGTACGCCCTGCACCGCGTCACAGGAGTAGCGGAACTGGCGGACGACCACCTCTGACCCCTTCCAGCCCCGCCGCCCCCTCCAGCCCCGCCGGCGTTTGAGGCGCGGGGGCCGGGGGCGGAGCCCCCGCAGCGGCGCGGCACCCGCAGGGAAAACGGCTGGCGGCGCGCCCCCGCCGCCGGACACCCTGAGCCCATGCAAGACGTTCCGCACCGCCAGATCCGCGCCGCCCACACCGACACCACGATCACCGTCTACCAGGCCTACGGCCCCCACCTCGGCCTCCCCGCGGCCCGCGACAACCGCTTCCCGCCCGCCTGGAAGCGGGAGCGGATGACATGGATCAAGCCGTCGTTCCTGTGGATGATGTACCGCTGCGGCTGGGGCACCAAGGACGGCCAGGAGACGGTGCTGGCGGTCGAGATCACCCGCGACGGCTTCGACCGGGCGCTGCGCGAGGCCTGCCTGTCGCACTACAAGCCGGGCGTGCACGCGGACCGGGCGGCCTGGAAGGAAGCCCTGCGCGGGGCGCCCACCCGGGTGCAGTGGGACCCCGAACGCGACCTGCACCTGAACCCGCTGCCGCACCGCTCGCTCCAGGTGGGCCTGTCGGGTCCGGCCTCACGGGCGTACGCCGACGAGTGGACGCTCTCCATCCGCGATGTGACCCCGCTGGTCCGGGAGGTCCACGGCCTGGTCCGGGCGGGCGAGGAGGACGCGGCGCGCGCCCTGCTGCCGGTGGAGGCGCCCTACCCGTCGGGCCCGCTGGCCCACCTGGGGGCGTGACCGCCGCCCGTGGCGGGCGGCCAGGCGCGGGCCGTCAGTCCTTCAGGAGCAGGACGAGGAAGCCGACGATCGCGCCCGCCAGCAGTGCGAGCACGGCGTAGCGGGGCCTTGATGCGCGCAGCACCGGCAGGTGGTGGTCGACGGCGTAGCGGCCGGGCCCGGTGAGCGTGAGGGCGATGATCGCGGCGAACAGCACGACTTCGAGTTCGATGCCCTTGGGCGGGAAGTAGGCGTCGAAGCCCCGGACGGCGAGGATGTTGACGAAGACGCCCGTCAGGGCGGCGCCGGCGAGCGGGGTGAGCAGGCCGAGGGCGAGTCCGAGGCCGCCGAGGGTTTCGGAGAGGCCCGCGATGACGGCCATGGCGTCCCCGGCGGGGTAGCCGGCCATGGTGAAGCCCTTGCCGGTCGCGGTGAGGCCCGGGCCGCCGAACCAGCCGAAGAGCTTCATCGTGCCGTGGCCGGCCATGGACAGGCCGACGACCAGCCGCAGGACGAGCAGTCCGATGTCGTGGACGGCCGGGTAGGCGGGGGCGGGGGAGTCGGAGAGGAGCGAGCGTTCGTAGCGTGCTTGCGTCATGAGGTTCCCGTTCGTCAGGAGCGTCCGGTCCTACGTCGCCTGGAAGCGACGGCCACCCTATGACGCCCCTCGGCGATCATCCGGCCGCAACGTCGCCGCCTCCCGACCTCGACCCGTTCGGCCCCGACCCGTACCCGACCCGTACCCGACCCGTACCCGACCTACCCGCCGCGCCCCGGCCTGGCGCGTGCCGCCCCGGCGGTGGTCACCGGTCACGCCCGGACCCGGCGGGCCTCCTCCGCGAGGGTCAGCAGCTTCTCCACCGGCCACTGGTCGTCGACGTGCTCCCCGTAGGAGCGGGCGAGGACCGTCCCATCGGGAGCGATGAGGAAGTCGGCGGGGAGCCCGAGGCGCCCGTTGTGCTGGTTGCGCGCGGGCGCCTTCTGCCGCCCGCGCAGCATCTCGACCGTGCCGAGGGCCACCGCGCGCAGTACGGGCCACCAGGCCCGCGGGTCCAGCAGGGAGCGGGGGGACGACTCGACTCCGAACTCCGCGTACAGCCGCTTGTCGGGGTCGGCGACGACCGCGAAGGGCAGGTCGGCGGCGTGCTCGCGCAGTTCGTCGGCGCCCGAGTGGAACACCACGACCTCCCGGACGCCGACGGCCTCGATCTCGGCGTGCCGTCGCACGACCGAGCGCAGGTGCAGGTGGCAGACGGGGCAGCCGGCGAACCGGCGGAACTGCAGGTGGACCAGCCGTTCGGAGTCAGGGAGGGCGACGGGCGCGCCATCGCGGACGGCGGTGAGGGTTCGGGGTGGGACGGTGGAGCCGGTGTCGAGCCGCACTGGGGCCTCCTCGATAGGCGTATGCCGTACACCTACCAGCGTAGGCGTATGCCGTACGCTGTCAACACCATGCCGCGCCCCCGTTCGCTCACCCAGGACCAACTCGCCGCCGCGGCCCTCGCCGTGATCGACCGTGAGGGACTGCCCGGGCTGTCGATGCGCGCCGTCGCCGTCGAACTCGGCATCAGCACCATGGCGCTGTACCGGTACGTCCAGGACCGCGGGGAGCTCGAAGCCCTCGTCGTCGAACTGGTCCTCAGCGCCGTCGACAGCACCCCGCCACCGCCGGACGCCGGCACCTGGCAGGCGCGGATCACCGTCCTCGTCGACCGGCTGCGCGCGACCGTCGGCGCGCACCCCGACGTACTGCCGCTCACCTTCACCCACCGCCACCGCTCCCCGAGCGTGCTGCGCTGGGGCGAGACCGCCCTGGGTGTGCTGGGCGAAGCCGGCCTCGGCCCCGAGGAGCGGATCGTCGCCCTGCGCGCCCTGCTCGCCTACGTGATCGGCGCGATCCAGCAGGAACACCTCGGCGCCCTCTCCGGCGCGGGCACCACGGCGATCGCCGCGCTCCCGGCGGACCGGTACCCGTACCTGACCGAGGCCGCCCGCGGCGCGCGCTCCCTCACCCCCGACCGGGAGTTCCAGGGCGGCCTCGCCCTGCTGCTGGCAGGTCTGGGCCGCTGAGCGTGCGGCGGGCCCGCCGCGGCGCCGTGTTCCCACCCTCCGCCCCGTACGGCACACTGGAGGTTTGACCTGAGTGAAACGGGGCGCCGCGCGTGAATGGTCCACTTATCGTCCAGAGCGACAAAACCCTCCTGCTTGAGGTCGACCACGAGCTGGCCGGAGCGGCGCGCCGCGCCATCGCTCCGTTCGCCGAGCTGGAGCGGGCGCCCGAGCACATCCACACCTACCGGATCACCCCGCTCGGGCTGTGGAACGCCCGGGCCGCCGGGCACGACGCCGAGCAGGTCGTCGACGCGCTCGTGGAGTACTCCCGCTACCCGGTGCCGCACGCGCTGCTCGTCGACGTCGCCGAGACCATGGCCCGCTACGGCCGCCTCACCCTCTCCAAGCACCCCGTGCACGGCCTGGTGCTGACCAGCACCGACCGGCCGGTGCTGGAGGAGATCCTGCGGTCGAAGAAGATCACCCCGCTGGTCGGGGCGCGCCTCGACCCCGACACCGTGGCCGTGCACCCCTCCGAGCGCGGGCAGATCAAGCAGACGCTGCTGAAGCTGGGCTGGCCGGCCGAGGACCTCGCCGGGTACGTCGACGGCGAGGCGCACCCGATCGACCTGGCCGAGGACGGCTGGGCGCTGCGCCCCTACCAGCAGCAGGCCGTCGAGGGTTTCTGGCACGGCGGCTCCGGCGTGGTCGTGCTGCCCTGCGGTGCCGGGAAGACGCTGGTCGGCGCGGGCGCGATGGCGAAGGCCAGGGCGACGACGCTGATCCTGGTGACGAACACCGTGTCGGCCCGGCAGTGGAAGCACGAGCTGGTCAGGCGGACCTCGCTGACGGAGGACGAGATCGGCGAGTACTCCGGCACCCGCAAGGAGATCCGACCGGTCACGATCGCCACCTATCAGGTGCTGACGACGAAGCGGAAGGGCGTCTACCCGCACCTGGAGCTGTTCGACTCCCGGGACTGGGGCCTGATCGTCTACGACGAGGTGCACCTGCTGCCCGCGCCGGTCTTCAAGTTCACCGCGGACCTGCAGGCGCGGCGCCGGCTCGGCCTGACGGCGACGCTGGTGCGCGAGGACGGCCGGGAGTCGGACGTCTTCTCGCTGATCGGGCCGAAGCGGTTCGACGCCCCGTGGAAGGAGATCGAAGCGCAGGGCTACATCGCGCCCGCCGACTGCGTGGAAGTCCGCGTCAACCTGACCGAGTCGGAGCGGCTGGCGTACGCGACCGCCGAGACGGAGGAGAAGTACCGCTTCTGCGCGACGACGGCGACGAAGCGGAAGGTCACCGAGGCGCTGGTGCGCAAGCACAAGGGCGAGCAGACCCTCGTCATCGGCCAGTACATCGACCAGCTCGACGAGCTCGGCGAGCACCTGGACGCGCCCGTCATCAAGGGCGAGACCTCCAACGCGCAGCGCGAGAAGCTCTTCGACGCCTTCCGCGAGGGCGAGATCAGCGTGCTGGTCGTCTCGAAGGTGGCGAACTTCTCCATCGACCTGCCGGAGGCCACCGTCGCCATCCAGGTGTCGGGCACCTTCGGTTCGCGCCAGGAGGAGGCGCAGCGCCTCGGCCGGGTCCTGCGCCCGAAGGCGGACGGCCACGAGGCGCGCTTCTACTCCGTCGTCGCCCGGGACACGATCGACCAGGACTTCGCGGCGCACCGCCAGCGGTTCCTCGCCGAGCAGGGCTACGCCTACCGGATCATGGACGCCGACGAGCTGCTGGCCGGCGACTGACCGGCCGCGGCGGCAACCCCGGCGAGAGTCCGAAGCCGCGGATGGACCACCCGGCAGGGCGGGTGGGGCTTCGCAGCGGCGAGCCGCCGTCAGCGGCGTATGACGCCCGCGTCCTCGGCGTACTCGCCCAGCACGACGACGCTCACGGCGGCCGCCGCGAACACCTTCGCGGCGCGCAGCATGCTGCCGAGACGGTGACGGGGAGTGGAGTCGGAAAGGGCGGTGGCGCCGCTCGGGCGGCCGCCCTGGATCGGGGTGAAGGTTGCGGTGCTCATGAATCCATGGTGCGCCGCCGCCTCCCGATGCACATCGCTCTGCGGGGCTAATCCCAGGGCTTCCCGCCTCCTCCTCCCGTCGCATGCCGACCCTGGGTACCCCTACCGAAGGTCTGACACTCCCGGGTACGACACCCGTACGGGGGTCCCGCACGGGGCGGATCCACGGCCGGGTAATCCGTTCGCGCGGACGCGCCCGGCTGGCTACAATCTCCGCTCTTGCCGCCTCCCACCGCCTCATCGGGGAGAGCCGCCCGCCGGACGGAAACCGGGGGCATCTGTTCCGTACCAGCAGCTGGAGGCAGACCCGTGCCCGCGCACGCCCCCGACACCGCCCCCGACGCCGCGGCCCCGGCCGCCGCCGACCCGCTCGGCCGCGAACGGGCCCACCTCGCCGCCTCGCGTTCCGCCCTGCGCTCCATGCGCGAGGACGTCGAAGCCCTCGACATCCGCGACGTCACCGCGAACTGGGTCAACGCGATCGTCCTCCAGGCCCAGATCGACGACCGCATCAAGGCCCTCGCCGACCTCGCCCACACGCCCCTCTTCTTCGGACGCCTCGACTACCTCCATGCCCCCGGCGCCGACCTGGCCGAGGGCGCGGAGGGCGAGCAGTTCTACATCGGCCGCCGCCACGTCCACGACGCCGACGGCGACCCGATGGTCATCGACTGGCGCGCGCCCGTCTCCCAGCCGTTCTACCGGGCCTCCAAGAAGGACCCGCAGGACATCTCCCTGCGCCGCCGCTTCGGCTACACCGGCGGCGAACTCACCGCGTACGAGGACGAGCACCTCTCCGACCCCGCCGAGGCGGCCGCGGTCAGCAAGCTGCTCCAGCAGGAGATCGAGCGCCCGCGCGTCGGCCCCATGCGCGACATCGTCGCGACGATCCAGCCCGAGCAGGACGAGATCGTCCGCTCCGGCCTGTCCGGCTCCGTCTGCGTACAGGGAGGCCCCGGCACCGGCAAGACGGCCGTCGGCCTGCACCGGGTGGCGTACCTGCTGTACGCGCACCGCGAGCGCCTCGCCCGCACCGGCACCCTCGTCATCGGCCCGAACCGCTCCTTCCTCCACTACATCGAGCAGGTCCTGCCGGCCCTGGGCGAGCTGGAGGTCAAGCAGGCCACCGTCGACGACCTGGTCGCCCGCGAGGGCCTGGAGGTGCGCGGCACCGACCCGGCGGAGACCGCCGTCGTCAAGGGCGACGCCCGCATGGCGGAGGTCCTGCGCCGCGCGGTCCGCTCGCACGTCACCCGCCCCACCGAGCCGCTGATGGTGGTCCGCGGCTCGCGCCGCTGGCGCGTGCCGGCGTACGAGCTGGAGGAGATGGTCGAGGAGCTGCAGAACCGCGACATCCGCTACGGCGCCGCCCGCGACGCCCTCCCCCAGCGCATCGCGCACGCCGTCCTGGTCCGGATGGAACAGGCCGGCGAGGCCCCGGACGACCGCGTTCAGGACGCGGTCGCGCGCAACGCGGCCGTGAAGGCGGCCGTCAAGGAGATCTGGCCGCCCGTCGAACCGGCGAAGCTGGTCCTGCGCCTGCTCTCCGACCCGGACTTCCTCGCCGTCCACGCGCAGGACGTCCTGACGGCCGACGAACAGAAGCTCCTGTTGTGGCCCAAGCCGTTCCGGAGCGTGAAGTCGGCGAAGTGGTCGGCGGCGGACCTGGTCCTCATCGACGAGGCCGCCGACCTGGTGGAACGCACCCACTCGCTCGGCCACGTCGTGCTCGACGAGGCGCAGGACCTCTCCCCCATGCAGTACCGGGCGGTGGGCCGGCGCTGCACGACCGGCTCGGCGACGGTCCTGGGTGACCTCGCGCAGGGCACCACACCGTGGGCGACGCGCAGCTGGGACGAGGCGCTGGCGCACCTGGGCAAGCCGCAGGCGGTGCTGGAGGAGCTGACGGCGGGCTTCCGCGTACCGCGCGAGGTGATCGCCTACGCCTCCCGCCTGCTGCCGGCGATCTCCCCCGGCCTGGCCCCGGTCTCCTCGGTCCGAGAAACCCCGGGCTCGCTCCGGGTGACCGAGACGGACGACCTGACGGCGGCGGTGATCCGGTCCTGCCGCGAGTCCCTGGCCCAGGAGGGCTCGATCGGCCTGATCGCCGCGGACGCCCGCATCCCCGCCCTGGCCGAAGCCCTGCTGGCGGCGGGCCTGCCGTACCTGTCCCCCGGCGAGGAGACGACCGCGGAGTCCCGTCTGACGCTGGTCCCGGCGTCGCTGGCGAAGGGCCTGGAGTACGACTACGTGGTCCTGGACGAGCCGGCGGCGATCGTCGACGGCGAGCCGGACGAGCGGACCGGGCTGCGCCGCCTGTACGTCTGCCTCACCCGAGCCGTCTCAGGCCTGACGGCCCTCCACTCCGCCCCCCTCCCCCATGCCCTGACCTGACCCCTGCCGCGGCCCCGGCCCCGCGCCGCCGCGCAAGCGACCCCGGCCTCCGGCCGGGCCCCGGGGCTCCGCCCCGCACCCCGCGCCTCAAACGCCGGCGAGGCTGGAAGTGGCCCCGGCCCCCGCCGACCGGATGCCGCCCCGCCCGCGAGCGACCCCGCACCCCGCGCCTCAAACGCCGGCGAGGCTGGAAGTGGCCCCGTCGGGGCCGGGGAGCCCGTTCCGTGGACGCCGTGAGGCGGGGACGTGGCCCGGTCGGGGCAGTGGTCAGTCCAGTGCGGAGCGCCATTGCGCGACGGCCGTCGGCGAGACCGGGCCCTGCCAGCCGTCGGGACGCGCCGCGCCGCCGATGTGGAAGGCGTCCACACCGCCCGCGCGCAGCACCGGCACGTGGGCGAGCGTCAGGCCGCCGCCCACCAGGATTCGCGGCCCGTACCCCGGCTCGCCGCCCCGGCCCGCCTCCGCCAGCAGCACCGCCATCCCGTCGTCGACCCCGGCCGCCGACCCCGCCGTCAGGTAGGTGTCCAGGCCGGGCACGTCTGCCAGCGCCTTGCGCAGCTGGTCGCGGTCCGCCGCGCGGTCGATGGCCCGGTGGAAGGTCCACGGGCAGCCGTCCAGCTCCGCGACGACCGCCTCGACGGCGGCCAGGTCCGGGCTGCCGTCGGCGTTCAGGAAGCCCAGGACGAACTCCCGCGCCCCCTCCGCCCGCAGCTGCCGCGCCGTCGCCGCCAGGACGGACACGTCGCCCGCGGCGAAGCCTTCCGCCTTGCGGATCATCACGCGCAGCGGGATGTCGACCGCCGCCCGGATCGCCGCGAACGTCTCGCGCGCCGGGGTGAGCCCGTCGGCTGCCATGTCGGTGACCAGCTCCAGTCGGTCGGCCCCACCGGCCTGGGCCGCGACCGCGTCCTCCACGTCGAGGGCGATCACCTCCAGGAGCGCACGGTTGCTCATTCGATCCCATCCTTCGAGAAGCCACACAAATAGGTCTAGTCCAATATCCAGGGTACGTGTCTCCGGCCGCGCTCCACCAGCACAATCACGCCACCCCCACAATGTGCGCATGGACATAGGCACCCCGCACACCGACACGACGGACCTCCGCGCCCGCTGGCGGGCCACCGTCGCCGAGGCCGGCGCCCCCGCCGACCGCGATCCCGAGCCCTACGCCGACCGCCTCCTCGCCGCCTGGGCGGAGCCGCAGCGCCGCTACCACACCACCGCGCACCTGGCCGACGTACTCGCCCGGATCGACGTACTGGCCCCGTACGCCGCCGACGCCGCCGCCGTCCGGCTCGCCGCCTGGTTCCACGACGCCGTCTACCGTCCCGACCGCTCCGAGAACGAGGAGCGCAGCGCCGCCCTCGCCGAGCGCGCCCTCCCCGAGCTGGGCGTCGACGCCGCGCGCACCGCCGAGGTGGCCCGCCTGGTCCGGCTCACCGTCACCCACGACCCCGCCCCCGGCGACACCGACGGCGAAGTGCTCTGCGACGCGGACCTGGCGGTACTGGCCGGCTCCGCGCAGGCGTACGCCGTATACGCCGCCGCCGTCCGCGACGAGTACGGCTTCGTACCCGACGACGCCTTCCGCGCCGGGCGCGCCGCCGTACTGCGCCAGCTCCTCGACCTGCCGCGGCTCTTCCGCACGCCCTACGGCACCGCGCACTGGGAGGCCCCGGCCCGCGCCAACCTCGCCGCCGAGCTGGCCTCCCTGCCGACCTCGACCCCGCCGTCACACGAATGACACGTACGGCGGAATTCGATCGCGTCCGCACGGGTTGATGACAGTCATGCCCGCAGCCACCGCACGCCCCCGCATGCCCGTCGCCGTCTACGTCCTCGGCCTGTCCGTCTTCGCACTCGGCACCAGCGAGTTCATGCTCTCCGGACTGCTGCCGCCGATCGCCGACGACATGGGCGTCAGCATCCCGCAGGCGGGCCTGCTCATCTCCGCGTTCGCGATCGGCATGGTCATCGGCGCGCCCCTGCTGGCCGTGGCCACCCTGCGCCTCCCCCGCCGCACCACCCTCATCGCCCTCATCAGCCTCTTCGGCCTCGGGCAGGTCGCGGGCGCGCTGGCCCCCTCCTACGAGCTCCTCTTCGCCTCCCGCGTCGTCGCGGCCTTCGCCTGCGCCGGCTTCTGGGCCGTCGGCGCGGCCGTCGCCATCGCCATGGTCGACAAGGACCAGCGCGCCCGCGCCATGGCCGTGATGATCGGCGGCCTGTCCATCGCCAACGTCCTCGGCGTCCCGGCCGGCGCGTTCCTCGGCGAGCACCTGGGCTGGCGCTCCGCGTTCTGGTCGGTCGCCGCGGCCTCTGCCGTCGCCCTCGTCGGCATCCTCGTCCTGATCCCCCGGATCCCGCTGCCCGCCGAGAGGCCGACGCTCCGCCGCGAGCTGCGCATCTACGGCGACCGCCAGGTGTGGCTCGCGATCGGCGTCACCGCACTGGGCGCGGGCGGCGTCTTCTGCGCCTTCAGCTACCTGTCTCCGCTGCTCACGGACGTGGCCGGGCTGGACTCCCGCTGGGTCCCGTGGGTCCTGGGCCTGTTCGGGATCGGTGCGCTCGTCGGCACGACGATCGGCGGGCGCGTCGCCGACGCGCACCTGTTCGGCGTGATGATCTGGGGCATCACCGCCTCCACCGCCTTCCTGACGCTGCTCGCGCTGCTGGCGCCGGTCGCCGTCGCCGCGGTCGCGCTGTCCTTCCTGCTGGGCGTCTCGGCGTTCTTCACCGCCCCGGCGCTCAACGCCCGCATGTTCAACGTGGCCGGGGCCGCCCCGACCCTGGCCGGGGCGACCACCACGGCCGCCTTCAACCTCGGCAACACCGGCGGCCCCTGGCTCGGCGGTACCGTCATCGACGCGGGCCTGGGCTTCTCCGCGACCGCCTGGGCGGGCGCCGCCATGACGGTGACCGCGATCGCCCTCGCCGTGACCGCCCTGCGCCTGGACCGCCGTACGCCGCCGCGCGCGACCCGCGTTGTCGCCGGGAGCGGCACCCCCGCCCCCGCCGAGGCCCCCGCCCGCGCCTGACGGCGCCCGCTAGTCGCCCCCGAAGATCGCCTCGGCGGAGGGCGCGGTCACGGCCCGCCGGAGCCAGCGGCCCAGGATCTCGGCATCCCCGCAGCCGGTGATCCGCTCCCGGACCGCATCGGGAACGTCGACGCCCCGTTCCGCGAGCACGGCCAGCACGTCCTGGGCAGCCCGCCGCGCCTCACCCTCGGCCCGGCCTTCGTCGCGGAGTTCTTCGGAGAGGGGCGACTTGTAGAAAGAAAGGTCCACGGCCGGGCGGGCCGGGGTCGGCCATACCGCCCCCAGGGCTACTCGCCCCCGAAGATCGCCTCGGCGGAGGGCGCGGTCACGGCCCGCCGAAGCCAGCGGCCCAGGATCTCGGCATCCCCGCAGCCGGTGATCCGCTCCCGGACCGCATCGGGAACGTCGACGCCCCGTTCCGCGAGCACGGCCAGCACGTCCTCGGCAGCCCGCCGCGCCTCACCCTCAGCCCGAAGTTCTTCGGAGAGGGGCGACTTGTAGAAAGAAAGGTCCACGGCCACCAGCTTCCTCCAGAGTGTTGCGGCCGGGTGCTTACCCATGCCTTGTGCGATGAATTCGATGACCGGGTTCGCGAGCGCCGCGGGTGTGTCCCGCAGCACGTGGGTCATGGCTTTGAGTATGGCCCCGACATCCGGATGCGTGGCGTGGGTGATCGCGGCCAGCGTAGCCAGCGCCAGGTCCTTCCGGACTTCGGCGGGGCTGGTGATCAGCGGCATGTTGTGCGGCCCCGCCACCAGGGGGCACAGGGTGAGCAGCGGCCATTGCGGAGGTCCGAAGCGGACCGGACGAGCGGCCCATTCGGCGGTCGCGCGATCCTGGCAGACGACCAGCAGCATCGGCTGCAGCCGGTATTTCGTCAGCAGGTACGAGGCGTAGTACGCCCAGCTGGCAGGCTTGTCGGGGTCCTTCTTGCCCTGGGCCTCGACGGCGAGGAGGAAGGACCCGTCGCCCTCCGTGTCGAACCGCAGCAGGGTGTCGACGCGGCGCTCCAGGGGCTGGGTCTCGGTGAGGTCGTTGGGCATGACGGTGAACGACGTGGGTGGGGCGAAGTCGACGCCGAGCACCTCCGACACCCGGGAGAAGAGCTCCGGGTGCTCCTGGAAGATGCGGTGCATCGCCTCGTGGGGCGAGCTGACCATCGGGATTCCTGGGGGTAGTGGCCGCACGGATAACGGAATTGCCTCCGGCATATGCCTTGGCTGTGCCTTGCAACGAACCTAGGGCGCGGTGCCGTGTGGAACGGGCCGTTTCGGCCGGGGTTCACCCGGAGGGGTGGGGCTCGGGGGTTTTCGCGGTGCAGGCGCGGCAGCGGCCGGGTTCGGGGCCGCGGAAGGCGTGGTCGCAGGCGTCGCAGTTCCGCAGCGGATGCCTGACGACGTCCGGTGGCGGCAGGGCGCTGAACGGCGGCACGGGCGGCAGCTGGGCCGCGAGGCGGTGGGCCAGGAAGGCGGCCGGACGGTACAGGGGCACCGGCAGGCGGTCCGCCAGGGCGTGGCGTACGGCGCTCGGCGACAGGTCGCGCTCCAGCCAGGCCGCGACCCCCGGGGCGAGGTGCTCGACATCCGTGGCGGACAGCAGCAGGCGTGGGTCCGCGCGGTGCAGGCCGGCAAGGACCTCGACGGCGGAACGGAGCAGGTCGGGGGCCGGGTAGGCGGGCTGCGGCACGTCGGGGAGGGCACGGCGCGGCGGCTCGTTCTGGCGGCGGGCGGGGCGCCGGGCCTGTGGCTTCGGCGCCGACGGCCCGTCCGGGTCGCCGGACCGGCCCGGCTGGTTGCAGGAGACGGTGCGGGTGACGACGCGGCCGGTGCCGGTGCGCTCGCGGGTACGGCGCAGGTAGCCGTGGGCCTCCAGCTCGCGCAGGGCCGTCGCGATCCGCGTCTTCCCCTCGGGGAACCGGGCCGCCAGGGTCCTGATGTCGACGAGCGCACCGCCGGGCAGGGACTGGATGTGCACGGCCAGGCCGATGGCCAGCAGCGACAGCTCGGCGTGCTGGGCGAGGTGGTTGCCGATCACGGTGAACCGGCCGGTGTGGCGGGAGTTTTCGTGGATGACGCCGCCGCCGGAGCGGCGGGGCGCGCGAATGCCCCGGGAAGGGTGGTTTTCCTCGGCGTCACGGGACGGGGCGTGCGGGGGCACGCTAGGGTTCTGGGTATCCATCTGGGAAGCGCCTACTTCCTCGGTGGTCAGGCCCCCGCACTGGGATTGCGCTCCCGGCGGGGGCCGACGCATGTCAGCGGTGTGTGGTCTGTCGCGCTGAGCGTAGATCAGGCAACCCGCCCCGAAGCCAGCCAAGTTGGGCATATTCACTCAAGCGAGTGAGTGTGCGTCACGGGGCGGGAGGGGTGGGGTTTGGTGTGGTGCTTTCTCCCCGTGTCTTGAGTTCTGGGACCGTCCCCGCCACCGGCGTCCCGTTGCACGGGCGCCGGTCCCGGTCGCCGCCCCCGACCCGCCTTCCTACGATGGGAAGGTCGGCTCGGGGATCAGGACACCGCTCGGGGACGTGGCTCAGAGGTGATCGCGCATGGGCCGGTACCGCACGCCCACCGTCATGGCCGCCGCCTCCCTCCTGCTGACGGCGCTGTGCGCCGGCCAGGCCCCCGCCGCCGCACCGCCGGCCCGGGTCGGCATCGACGACGTGATCGCCGAGAAGCTCGACGACGCGATCACCGCGGCCATGCGCGAGGCCGGCATCCCCGGTGTCGGCGTCGGCCTGTGGATCGACGGCGACGAGGCCTACGTACGCTCCTTCGGCACCGCCGACAAGACCACCGGCATCCCGATCAAGACCGACATGCACACCCGCATCGGCAGCGTCACCAAGACCTTCACCGTCACCGGCGTCCTCCAGCTCGTCGACGACGGGAAGGTACGCCTCGACGCGCCGATCTCGACGTACCTCGACGGGGTGCCCGGCGGCGACCGCATCACCGTGCGGCAGCTCGCCGAGATGCGCAGCGGTCTCTACAACTACACCGAGGACCCGCGCTGGACGGCCGCCTTCAAGGCCGACCCGTACCGCGCCTGGACCCCGCAGCAGCTGCTGGACATCGCCTTCCGGCACCCCGCGGACTTCCCGCCGGGCGCGCGGTGGGAGTACTCCAACACCAACACCATCCTGCTCGGGCTGCTCGTGGAGAAGGTCAGCGGCCAGCCGCTGCACACCTACCTTGAGCAGCACGTCCTCGCACCGGCCGGCCTGGACGCGACGTCACTGCCGACCGGCGCCGAGATCACCAGCCCGTACGTGCACGGCTACACGGACTTCACTCCGGACGGCGCGACCGTCGACGCCTCCCAGTGGAACCCGTCCTGGGGCTGGGCGGCCGGCGCGATGATCTCCACCATCGACGACCTGCACGGCTGGGTCCCGACCCTGGTCGGCGGCCGGCTCCCGGACGGCGACCGGCTGCTGGAGCCGGGCACCCAGGCCCAGCGGCTGCGCATGCTGCCCACCGGCCACCCCGACGTGGGCTACGGACTCGGCATCGCCGCCATCAAGGGCTGGATCGGCCACAACGGCGAGCTGCCCGGCTACGAGACCATCGCCGTCCGCCACCCGCAGAACCGCGCCACCCTGGTGATCATCGTGAACAGCGACATCGACGGGAAGTACGGCAGCCTCAGCTCCCTCATCGCCAACAGGATCACCAACATCGTGACCCCGAAGCACGTCTGGTCCCTCCCGGAAGCCGCCCAGCCGAACCCGATCCCGAACCCTTCCACGCCCTCCACGCCCCCGGCGTCCCCGAAGCCGTAGCCCGCGGCGGGGCCGCAACCCAACATCTTCATCAGCCTTCTAGGCCGCCGGCCGGCCCTTCGGGCGGCGCAGGCCGGCCGCGGTGAGCCGGCGGACGAGTTCCTTGCTGCCGACCTCCACCGCGCCCGCCCCGACGGCGTCGGCGTAGCGGTACGAGGGCACGTCGTAGTGGTCCCGCTCGAAGGCCCGTGGCGGGCAGCCGATGCCCGCCGCGAAGGCGTGCAGCTCCTCGTACGAGACGTCGCTGACCAGGTGCGACCACATGCGGCCGTGGCCCGGCCAGGTCGGCGGGTCGATGTAGACGGTCACCGGCGGCTCACCTGAGGCCGAAGACCGGGCCGAGGCCGCCGACGGCGGCCACGCGCACGCCCGCCTCCGAGCACACCCAGTGCGGATCGGGTCCCAGCTCCGGCTCCACGTCCAGCGCGTGCGGATCGCCATGGCTGCACACCGGGCACAGCGGCCAGCGCCCGTACTTCTCCAGCAGCGAGTCCTGTACGTCCTGGGCGACGAGCCCCGCCAGGTAGTCGACGCCCTCCGGCCACTGCTCCACCCACCACCGGCGGTGCGTGACCGAGTCCTCGACGAGGGAGACGACATCGGCATCGGCGACCTCACCGGCGGCGAGATCGGCGAGCACGAGTGCGCGGGCGACGTGCAGCGCCTGTTCCAGGGGGGTCGTTCGGTCCATGGGCCCATTGTGGACCCGCCGGCAGCCGCTGACGAAGGCCTCTTGTCCCGCTCACCCGTGGGCCCAATGGCGGATTGACCCCCACCCCGCCTGAAAAATAGCTTTCCAGGCGTGACCAAGGAGCCGAAAGGAACTCCCGGCCGCCCGCCCGGAGGCCCACCAGGGGCGGCCGCCGGCGGCCCCGGGCGCGTTTCGAAAGTCTCGTCCGGCTCGCGGTGCCCGGTGCGGCCTCCCGCCGCGTTGCCCTTACCGCCCGCGTACGACCCGTACGCGGGCGCCCCTCCGCCGTGCGAGGCACCGCACCCAAGACCCCGCGAACACCGCCCTTCGGGGCTCGGCCGGCGGACCGTCACGACTGCCCGCCGGGGCTCGGCGGGGCGGCGGATCGTGTGCGCGACCGCCGCCCGCCGAAGTTCGGCTCGGCAGGACGGCAGAGCCTCCGCCCGACCGCCTACGGAGCCCCGGCTCCGCAGGACGCCGGAGCATCCGGGGGATCCCGACCGCAGCCGCCGCACCGCAGGGCGGCAGAGCCTCCGCGAAGCCGCCCGCCGGTACCGCCGGCCGGAAGCCCCGCCGGATGGCACCGGTCCGCCGCGCCGCCGGTGGGTGTCCTCGCTCCCGGACCCCACCGCCACGCCGCCGCCGTAACGCCACGGCAACCGCAGCCCGCAGCCCGCGGCCCGCAGCCGCAGTCACCCCCGAACCGCCGGAGGCCCCCGCCCCATGACCGCTCACGCCGAACTCCGCGCCCAGCTGGAAACCCTCACCACCGAGGCCTTCCGTCCCGAACTCGCCGAGATCGACCGGCTGTCCACCCTCGACATCGCCCGCACCATGAACGCCGAGGACGCCACCGTCCCGGCCGCCGTCGCCGCCCAGCTCCCGCACATCGCCGCCGCCATCGACGCGATCGCCGAGCGGATGGCCCGCGGCGGCCGCCTCGTCTACGCCGGCGCCGGCACCGCAGGGCGGATGGGCGTCCTGGACGCCAGCGAGTGCCCGCCCACCTTCAACACCGACCCCGCCGACGTCGTCGGCCTCATCGCCGGCGGCCCCTCCGCCATGGTCAAGGCCGTCGAGGGCGCCGAGGACTCCCCGCAACTCGCCGCCGACGACCTCGCCGCGCTGCGCATCGGTCCGGACGACACCGTCATCGGCATCTCCGCCTCCGGCCGCACCCCGTACGCGATCGGCGCCGTCACCGCCGCCCGCGACCGCGGCGCGCTCACCGTCGGCCTGTCCTGCAACGCCGGCTCGGCGCTCGCCGCCGCCGCCGACCACGGCATCGAGGTCGTCGTCGGCCCGGAACTCCTCACCGGCTCCACCCGCCTGAAGGCCGGTACCGCGCAGAAGCTCGTCCTCAACCTCATCTCGACGATCACCATGATCCGCCTGGGCAAGACCTACGGAAACCTCATGGTCGACATGCGCTCCACCAACGACAAGCTCCGCGCCCGCGCCCGCCGCATCGTCGCCCTGGCAACCGGCGCGTCCGACGAGGAGATCGAGGCCGCGCTGACCGCCACCGGCGGCGAGGTCAAGAACGCCGTCCTCGTCGTCCTCGCAGACGTCGACGGCCCGACCGCCGCCGAACTCCTCGCCGCCTCCCGCGGCCACCTCCGCGCGGCACTCGCCCACGCCCGGACCCGCTGACCCCACCCCCTACGGCAAGGCGACCACCACCATGTCCACAGATCCCACCCAGCCCCCTGCATCCACCCCGTCCACCCCGGCCGCCCCGGCCGCCGACAAGAACCGCGCCACGGCCGCCGCGATCCTCCCCCTGGTCGGCGGCCCGGACAACGTCGCCTCGATCGCGCACTGCATGACCCGCCTGCGCATCTCGCTGCGCGACCGCTCACTCGTACAGGACGAGGCCCTGAAGGCCCTCCCGGCGGTGCTGGGCGTCGTCGAGGACGACACCTACCAGATCGTGCTCGGCCCGGGCGCCGTCGCCCGCGTCACGCCGGAGTTCCAGGCGCTCGTCGAGGAGGGCCGCACGACGGCGCCGCCCGCCACCACCCCCCGGCCCGCCACCGCGCCCCCACCCGTCACCGCCGACGAACTCGCCGCGCAGGGAGCGGCCCTGAAAGAGGCCCAGAAGGCCCGCAACGCCACCCCCTTCAAGCTGATGCTGCGCCGCGTCGCGAACATCTTCGTGCCGCTGATCCCGGCCCTCATCGGCTGCGGGATCATCGCCGGCCTCAACGGCCTGCTCATGAACTTCGGCCTGCTGCCCTCGGTCTCTCCGGCCCTCGCCGCGATCGGGTCCGGCTTCATGTCGCTGATCGCGGTGTTCGTCGGCTACAACACCGCCAAGGAGTTCGGCGGCACCCCGATCCTCGGCGGCGCGGTCGCCGCGATCATCGTCTTCCCGGGCGTCGCGAAGATCACCGCCTTCGGTACGGAGCTCAGGCCGGGCCAGGGCGGCGTACTCGGCGCGCTGGCCGCCGCCCTGCTCGCCGTGTACGTGGAGAAGCGCTGCCGGTGCCTGGTCCCGGAGGCCCTGGACGTCCTGGTCACCCCCACCCTCACCGTGCTGATCTCGGGCCTGGTCACCCTCTTCGGCCTGATGTTCCTCGCCGGTGAGGCCTCCGCCGCCATCGGCGCCTTCGCCGACGGGCTGCTGTCCACGGGCGGTGCGTTCGCGGGGCTGGTGCTGGGCGGGCTCTTCCTGCCGCTGGTGATGCTCGGCCTGCACCAGGCCCTGATCCCCATCCACACCACCCTCATCGAGCAGTCCGGACACACCGTCCTGCTGCCGATCCTCGCCATGGCGGGCGCGGGCCAGGTCGGCGCGGCCATCGCCGTCCACTACCGGCTCCCGCGCAACGGCTCGCTGCGAGCCACCATCAAGTCGGCCCTCCCGGCGGGCTTCCTCGGCGTCGGCGAACCGCTGATCTACGGCGTCTCCCTGCCACTCGGCCGCCCCTTCGTCACCGCGTGCGTCGGCGGCGCGGCCGGCGGAGCCTTCGTCGGCCTCTTCAACCAGCTCGGCACCGCCTTCGGCTCCACCGCCATCGGCCCCTCCGGCTGGGCCCTCTTCCCCCTGCTGGAGGGCAGTTCGAGCCTGGGCGTGACCGTCGCGGTCTACGCGGGCGGCCTGCTGACCGGCTACCTCGTCGGCTTCGCCGCCACCTACTTCTTCGGCTTCACCCGCCAGATGCTGACCGACCTCAACACCGACCCCGCGCCGGCCCCGACACCCCCCGACCCGGCCGACCCGGCCGACCCGGCCCGAGAACCGATGACCGGCGCGGTGGGCGCCCGTTGACTCCGCCGACACCCAAGAACCGTGGCTGCGCTTCCGTGAGGCAGCGGGGATGATCGGAGCATGATCGACTCCATACCTCCGGTCGTACCGGCCGGCCGGATGCGGGAGCTTGCCCAGCCCGCACTCGTCCTACCCGGCGGGATGTGCCTGCGCCCCTGGACCGCCGACGACGCGCCCGCGCTCGTGGCGGCCTTCCCCGACCCGGACATCCGGCACTGGAACCGCCCGAGCCGCCTCGACCTGCCCGGGGCCGAGGCGCGGATCGCCCTCTGGCACGAACGCTGGCAGGCCGAGAAGGCCGGGATCTGGGCGATCGCGCCCGAGGGCGGCCGGGCCGTCGGCCTGATCGGCATCGCCGACATCGACCTGGCGGGCGGCAGCGGCGAGATCCTGTACTGGCTGCTGCCCGAGGGCCGCGGAACCGGCGTCATGGTGAAGGCCACCGACCGGCTGGCCCGCTGGGCCTTCGAAGACCTCGGCCTGCACCGCGTCCGCATCACCCACTCGGTCGCCAACCCGGCCTCCTGCGCCGTCGCGACGAAGGCCGGCTTCCCCCTGGAGGGCACCATGCGCGGCGCCCTACTCCACGCGGACGGCTGGCACGACGAACACCTCCACGCCCGCCTCCGCACGGACCCGGCCCCACCCCGGCCAGGGAACCTGTGACCTTGCCGATGCCGTCATGGTCGGCGTCCAGTCGAAGCCTCGGGGTACGGTTCGGCCGCGTGCGTGGTCTTCCGCGCTGCGCACACGTCGCGAGCGGGACCCGGTCACCGCCACGCACCCCGCATCACGTCCGGGTCGCGGAGGCCGTCGAAAACGCCCTCGTCCATCAGCTCCACGAAGCGCCGCCGCCGGGCAGCGGCCACGAACTCAGCCAACGCTCCGTTGACGGTCGCTCGCTTCGTCGTCGTACCCGGTATCTCCGCCGCTTCGGCAAGGAATGCATCAAGCGGGCGAACCCGCCCCTCACGCTCCGGCATCGTCGGCTCCGTACCGCTGGCACCCCGGCGGCGGAGGGTCCGGCGGCCCGCCCCTCCACCCGGCGTCGGCGAGGCCCTTCTCCAGCCAGCACAGCTTCCAGGCCAGCTCGAACTCCCAGCTCCGCGCGAACTCGAAGAACCCCTCCAGCGCCGCCTCCACCCGGAGCCGGTCGCACTCGCTCACGGGTGGGCCCGCTCATGGAGTACGGCGGCCAGCCGCAGCGCGGTGTCCAGATTGCAGCGGCCGAGGTCGACCAGCGGCAGCCCGTACGTACCGGCCGCCGAAACCCGTTCCACGCCCAGGGAGGGGAACACCACACCCACCCCGTCCAGCGCCTCCTTCAACTCCCGTACGGCCTCCTCGACCGCCCGCATCCGCTCCGTGGGGGAGAGCACCATGACATGTCACCTTTCTACTTTGCGTGGTCGGGTTCTGCACACAGAGTGGTGATCCGCTGGCTAGCCTTTCAAGGAAGCACCGAGAACAACCCCACCTGTTGGCCCTGGAGTTGCCATGGCAGGTAAGAACCTCGACCCGTCCTCCTCACCCCGCGCGCTCCTCGGCGCCGAACTGCGCGTGGCGCGCGAAGCCGCGGGACTGAGCCAGGCCGAGCTCGGCGAACCGCTCTTCGTGAGCGGTTCGTTCATCGGCCAACTCGAAGCGGGCACACGCCGGATGCACATCGAGTTCGCGCGCCAGATAGACGACATCCTCAACACGAACGGCTTCTTCGTCCGCAACTGCGGCGCGGCGGCCAAGTCCAAGTACCCGGACCACTTCGCGGCGGCGGCCGAGGCGGAGGCCCTGGCGACATCCATCCGTGAGTACGCGCCTCAGCTGATCCCCGGACTGCTCCAGACAGAGGCGTACGCCCGGGAGGTGTTCCGTGCCGGACATCCGACCGCGACCGAGGAAGTGATCGACGAACTGGTCGGGAACCGCCTGGCGCGCTCCGCGCTGCTCCATGATCCAACAACGCCACTGTTTTGGTGTGTTCTGGACGAAGCCGTCCTGCGCCGCGTGGGCGCCGGCAGGGCGATGCTGGCCGAGGCCCTCCGTCACATCGCGACGCTGATCCGGAAGCGCCGCATCATCGTCCAGGTGCTGCCGTTCAGCGCGGGGATGCATGCGGCCATGGGCGGCTTCCTACAGCTGATGTCTTTCGACGATGCTCCCCCACTCGCCTACATCCAAGGCATCGGGACGGGCCAGTTGTTCGACGATCCGGCGACGGTCGCCCACCACACCCTGACCTACGATCTGCTCACGGCCAATGCGTGCTCCCCGCATGATTCTCTGGCCCTGATCGAGTCGGTCGCGGAGGATTACGAACATGACCAGCAAGTCTGAGTACGACCTCACGACGGCCACCTGGCACAAATCCAGCTACAGCGACGCCAGCGGCGGCAGCTGCCTGGAGATGGCGACCTGGCGCAAGTCCAGCTACAGCGACGCCAGCGGCGGCAGCTGCCTGGAGATGGCGACCTGGCGCAAGTCCACCCACAGCGATGGCAGTGGCGGCAACTGCGTAGAAGTCGGCGACGGGCACCCCGACCTCGTCCCCGTCAGGGACTCCAAGGTGCCGGACGGGCCCCACCTCGTCTTCGGCGGACCCGCCTGGAAGGCGTTCGTCACCAGCCTGTGACCCGCCTCAAGGCTACATACGACGGCAGTTCGCCCGACGGGTCCAGGTTCACGAAGGTGTAGCCCTCGGTGCCCGTCGGGTAGATCTCGAACCGCCGCCCAAGCGGGACGTCCCGCAGGATCGTGGGCTCGGCCTTCGGCCTGCCCGTGGTCCCGTCCAGGTGCCACAGGTACGTCGACGCGGCCGTCGACGTCACCACGTCGACCCCGCCCGGGGCGCGGCCCTGCGCGACGCCGAGGACCGTCGCCCCGTCGAGCCCGGCGTGCCACACGCGGCGGCCGTCCAGCAGGGAGTACGCCGAGACCCCCGGCACCCTGCCCTTCACCGGCAGGACCAGCAGATCACCGCTGACCAGCGGGCCCGGCTCCGCCAGCAAATCCTCCCGCGGGCCCGACACCGGCACCGCGCCGCGCTCGCGACCCGCGTCGTCGAACAGCCGCACCGCGTCCCCCGCCCACAGCGCGATCGGCCGCACCGACAGCATCCGAGGTTCGCCCGAAGCGCTCCGCAGCGGGGTCTGCCAGGCCGGGGTTCCGGTCCGCGCGTCCAGGGACGTCAGCCGCGCCGTGCCGGCGCCGGGGCAGTCCTCCACGTACAGGACCCGGTCGGCGGTCCCGTCGAGGGCGCGGGCCCGGCAACCGGACGGGACCGGCATGTGCCAGCGTTCGTCGCCGCCCCGCAGGTCCACGCCGAGGAGGGCGCCCTCCGTCACGACGACGGCCGTGTCGCCCACCACCGCCACCGGCGGGGAGGTCCCGTCGGCGGAAGGGGCCTCCGGGAGGTCCTTCGCCCACAGTTCGTCGCTCTGCCGCAGATCCACGGCCGACACCCGCGTGCCGCACCCGCCCGGGGCCCGCTCGGCCGCGACCAGTCCGACGCCGTGGACGACGGTCCGGCTCAGGGCGCAGAAGGCCGTCCCCGCAGGGGCGGTGTGTCCACCCGCCGATCGGCCCCCGCTGTCGTAGACGCGCAGGCCGTCCGTGCGGGCCCGCACGAGGCCCGACGACGGAAGCTGCCAGGCGCCGATCGGGCGGGCCGACTCCGGGTTCTCCGCCTGCCACCAGGTCCACACGTACGCCTGCGGGCCGCGCATCCCGATGTACCCCTGCCACGCCGGCCACAGCGCGGCCAGCGCGACGACCGCCGCCAGCCAGCGGACCGGAGCGCCCCGGCTGCCCCCGCGCCCTCGCCCGCGCGCCAGCAGTGCGTACGCGAGGACGCCGAGCAGCGGGGTGAGCAGGAGCAGCCGGTCTCTGCCGCGGGTCCAGTCGACGAAGGCCATCCGGCCGAGCAGCACCAGGTACAGCACGGTCACGGCGGCCACGGCCGTGCCGGCGACGAACAGGGCGCGCGGCAGCCACCGCCGCAAGCCCCGGGACATACGGTCATCCATGATCATCCCCCCTGGCCGCGAAGCCTAGTCGGCCGCGCCGCCCCGGGGGGTGTGCGAGGGGGCGCGCGGCCGGTGCGCCGCCCGTGCGCCCGCCACACCCCGGGAGGTCTTTGACCGGCCCGGCCATGCGTGATGGCCTCCACCCATGCGCATCCTCCTGAGCCGAGCTCGCCGGGCCCTGCCCGTCGCCGCCGCCGTCCTGGCCGCCGTCACCGCCCTGCCGGTGGCCGCGGCCGCCCCCGCCGTGGCCGCCCCCGCGTCACACACCGCCGCCCTCGACGAAGACCCGTACATCGTCACCGTCCACAAGGACGTCGATCCGGCGAGGGTCGCCGGGATGGTGGGCGCCTCCCCCGACTACGTCTTCAGCACCGCGCTGCACGGCTTCTCCGCCCGGCTGAGCCCCGGCCAGGTCATGGCCCTGCGCGTCATGCCCGGCGTGGAGTCCGTCCACGAGGACGGCGGCGTGTCCTCCTTCGACCCGGCCGACTGACGGACACCGGCCGACCGGCACCCGAAAACCGCCCGGCCCGGCCTCCCGCCGCACCGGTCCCCGGCATCTCCCCCCGCCCGTCCGCCGCTTAGGGTTGCGTGGATCAACTCATCGGTTGGTCCTGCAGGGATCGGGGGGAGACCGATGAACAGCGCGACCGAGGCGTTCCAACCGCTGCGGGCCGACGATCCGCAGACCGTGGGCGGATACCGCCTCGCCGCACGGCTCGGGGCGGGCGGCATGGGCCGGGTGTACCTGTCGCACACGCCGGGCGGCCGGCCCGTCGCACTCAAGGTGGTGCATCCCGAGCTGGCCGAGGACCCGGCCTTCCGGCGGCGCTTCCGCCGGGAGGTCGAGGCGGCGCGGCGGGTCCGGGGGGCGTACACCGCCGAGCTGATCGACGCCGACGCGGAGGCGACACCGCCCTGGCTGGCCACCGTGTACGTGCCCGGCCCCTCGCTGTCGGAGGCCGTCGCCCGGCGCGGGCCGCTGCCGGACGCGGCGGTGGTGTGGCTGATGGCGGGCGTGGCCGAAGCCCTGGTGGCCGTCCACGGCGCGGGCGTGGTGCACCGCGACCTGAAACCGTCGAACGTACTGCTGGCCGCCGACGGGCCCCGCGTCATCGACTTCGGCATCTCGCAGGCCTCCGGCCTCACGGCCACGGCGACCGGCGACGCCATCGGCACCCCCCAGTACATGGCGCCCGAACAGGGCCTGGCGGGCGAGACCACGCCGGCCACCGATGTCTTCGCGCTGGGCCAGACGGCGGCGTTCGCGGCACTCGGCAAGCCGCTGTACGGGGACGGCCCCTCGATGACCGTGCTGTTCCGGATCGTGCACTCCAAACCCGACCTGGCCCAACTGCCCCAGCCGCTGCGGCCACTGTTCGCGATGTGCCTGGCCACCGCGCCGGAGGACCGGGCCACACCGGCGAAGGTCCTGGCGTGGTGCCGCGCGTATCTGGGCGAGGAAGCCGTAACGGGCGGCGGACCGGCGGTCTGGCGGGAGGTCGCGGGCCCGGAGGCGCAGACACCGGATCCGGTGACACGGCCCCGGCCCGGCGGCGCGGCGCAGACGGCCCCACCGGACGGGGCTCGGACAGGAGCCGCGGAGCAGGCGGCGGACGCGCCGGCGGCGACGGCGGAGGTGCACAAGCGGCGGCGGGCCGCGCGGGTCGCGGGCGCGCTGGCGATGACCGGCGCGCTGGCAGTGGCAGGCCTCGGCTGGAAGCTCATGGACGGGACGGACCGGGCGGCGGGCCGGGAGGCGGCCACCGCGAACATGTCGTCCGGCCCGACGACGGCGCCGAACGGCACCATCCCCGTGCCCTCCTCCAGCCCGGCGCCGAGCACGCCACAGCCACCCAAGCCCCTCCCGTATCCGGGGCTGAAGCTGAACGAGGAGAACTCCCTCAGCTTCACGGAGCCCGTGCAGCACGAGGACGGCGACCGCACCGGCGACATCCGCATGAAGTGCGGGCTGGCCAGCGGCTGCCGGATGGAGAGCGACACGAGCGTGTTCTCCATGCCCCGCAAAGCCGGCACCGGCAACCTCGAAACGTGCCGCGAACAGCTGGAGAACTCGCGGCAACACGATCTGACGCTGCACGTCATGGCGGCCGGCAGCGAAGTCTGCGTCCGGCACGCCTCCGGGGACGTCGCGCTGTTCGTCATCGGCATCAAGTCGGCGCCGGGCCTGTCGAAGGACCCCAGCTGGCTGCGGGCCGACATGACGATCTGGCGCGCGGCTTCTTGACCCACGTGTACCTACAGCCGGACCCGAGCCGTCACGGCCGTCGCGCCGGCCCGTGCGGCGCGTCCGCGTCGACGGCCACGACGAGGAAGGCGTCCCTGTCGAGGTCCATCACGACGGTCGCGCGCTGGCCGCGCTCCCGGCACCTGGCCGCGTACTCCTCGGCGGGCCAACTGCCGTAAGGGTCACCGGCGGGAAAGGCGTCCAGCACCTTCGTACGGCGCACGGCTTCCACCTCCTGAACACGGGGCGTCCTCGCCGATCTCGTGCCCCGTCCGCCGCACCGCATGCGCGGCGCCCTGCGGGTCAGGCCCCAAATACCGCTGGGCGGACGGCCGTTCGCGATCTAACATGGCCCACCATGCCTAAGAACGAAGAGATCATCGAGCAGGCCCTGCAGCAGATCGAGACGGGTTACGTCTTCCCCGAGAAGGCCGAGGTGATCGGCTCCGCGATCCGGGAACGCCTCGCCTCCGGCGCGTACGCGGACCTCGACGGCCCGGCTCTCTGCCGGGCCGTCACCGCCGACTTCCAGGAGGTGTGCCCGGACAAGCACTTGCGGCTCCTGTGGGTCGAGGAGCCCCTGTCGCTGGAGCCGGAGGACCAGGACGCCGGGCGCGCCGCGTTCCTCTCGCTGCTCCGGGCCGAGAACCACGGCGTACGCCGCGTGGAGCGGCTGGACGACGGCGTCGCACTCATCGAGATCACGCGGATATCCGTCGCCGACGAGGGCGCGGCCGTCATCGGCGCCGCCATGCAGCTCGCCGCCGGCAGTTCCGCCCTGGTCCTGGACCTCCGCTCCTGCCTCGGCGGAGCGCCCGAGGGCGCCGCCATGTGGTCCAGCTACTTCTTCCCCGACGACCAGGTCCACCTGCACGACATCCACGACCGGACCACCGGGACGACCCGCCAGTTCTGGACCACCGCCCATCTGCCCGCGCCCCGCTACCTCGACCGGCCGGTGTACGTGCTGACCAGCGCCGTCACCTTCTCCGGGGGCGAGGACGTCGCCTACACCCTGCAGGCGCACGGCCGTGCCACCCTCGTCGGCGAGACCACCCGGGGCGGAGCCCACCCCACCGTCCGGCACACGCTCACCGAACACATCCAGGTGACCGTCCCGGTCGCCCGCACCGTCAACGCCGTGACCGGAAGCAACTGGGAAGGCGTCGGCGTCCTCCCCGACCTCCCCGTCCCGGCCGACCAGGCCCTCGAAACGGCCCTGAAGGCCATCCGGACCGCCACCGCAGCCGCAGCCGCCTGACGGCCTCAGGCTCCGCGCGCCGCCTCGACGAAGGAGCGGATCAGCTCCGGCGACTTGACCCCGCGCTCCCGCTCGACGCCACTGGAGACGTCCACACCCCAGGCTCCGGTGGCGGCGAGCGCCTGGCGCACATTGCCCGGGTTCAGCCCGCCGGCCAGCAGCCACCGGCCCTCGGGTGCGGTGAAGTCCGCCGCACCCCAGTTCCACGGCCTGCCGGAGCCGGGGTCGGGGGCGTCGAGCAGCAGCAGGTCCTCGCCGTACTCACCGCAGCGCCGCACCCGCTCGGCGGTGGCCCGCAGCAGGGTGCGGCCCTCGGCGCGCAGCGCCGCGAAGTCCCCCGGACCCTCCTCGCCGTGCAGCTGCACGCCCCGTACGCCGCTCTCCTCGGCGAAACGGCGCACCTCCTCGACGGACTGCCCCCGGAACACCCCGACGGTCAGCACCGAGGCGGGTACCCGGGCGGCCAGCTCGCGCGCGGTCGCGGCGTCGACGGTACGGGGGCTGCCGGGCGCGAACACGAACCCGACGGCATCCGCCCCGGCCGCTACCGCGGTGTCGACGTCCGGCGCGGTCCTGAGCCCGCAGATCTTGACGAAGAGGTCAGCCATACGCCCAGCCTATGCGGGACCGGACCGGACCGGACCGGACCCGGTCCGGCCTTCGTCAGCGGCCGACCTGCACGGGCCCGAGCACCGTCCCGCCGGCGAAGGCCGCGAGATGGGCGGCGCCCGCCTCGTCGGCGGTCGCGAAGTGTACGTAGACGGTGTGCCGGCCATCGGGATGCTGCTCGTTGAGGTCCAGCTCCACCCGCTGGTTCGTCGGGTCGGCCGACGAGGACGGTATCCCGGGCACGTCCGGCCATGCCCCCCGCCACAGCATCGTGGCCGCGCCTCCGCGCAAGGCCCGCAGGAACGCCTGCTCCACCGGTCCGGGAGCCGCGTACGCGTCGACGGTCAGCGGCAGCGCCGCCGCCAGCTCCCGGTCGTCGCGCGGCAGTTCGGCACCCAGGTACCAGGTGTCCGCCGCCGCCCAGTAGTCCGACGGGTCGAACATGCCCGCCGGCAGCAGCGCCGCCATCCCCCGGGCCTCGGCGACGCTCTCCGTCCGCGCGCACAGCCACATCTCCGGTTCGAGGGGCCTCATCCGCCCGCACAGCAGCCGGGCCCGCCGGTACGCCTCCCCGATGTCGTCGGTCCGGTAGACGGGATAGGCTCGCGAACTCCCCACCCGTCCTCATCCCTGCCCGTCGCGCCGGGGAGGCGGTACGGACGTATGGCGCGCCTTCGCGTACGCCTTGGCGGGATCGGCGGGATCGGCGGTGCGCAGCACCGGATGAGCGACGGAGTTCCCCATGGCCGTACGGTCACACGCCCCCACCCACCCCGGCCAGCGGTTTTCACCGCCCGATCGGGGGAGACCACTCCGAGGGCCGGGCGGGGCCCCGCCGCGGCACTAGCCTGAAACGAGGCACGGGCTCAGCGCTGCACGCCATCCGGAGGAATACGGTGACGATCATGATCGAGCGGGCCACACCCACAGAGACGTCGCCGGCGCCGCCGGCCTTCGAGGACCTTCTGCGCACGGTCGCGGAGATGGACACGCCAGACGGCTTCAAGGCCGAGCTCATCCGGGGGAAGATCGTCGTGTCACCGTTTTCCCGGCTCCGGTACTCCCGCCCCATGCGCCTGCTGCGTGAGCAGCTCCAGTCGCATGTACCCGACGGCTGTTTCGCGGACACCTCGTCGCCCCACGGGTACCGCGCCCGTACGACGGTGTCCTTCGGCGAGCCGCTGCACATCCCCGCGCCGTTCGATTTCACGCTCGACACCACGATCTGACCGTGCCGACCCGGCCCGGGAACGCCCGAGGGCGGCACCCCCGTGGGGGTGCCGCCCTCGTTCGAGAACAGCCGATCAGCCGACAGGGCCGATCAGAAGTCCATGTCACCGCCCGGCATGCCGCCCGGAGCGGCCGCGGCCTTCTCCGGCTTGTCGGCGATGACGGCCTCGGTGGTCAGGAACAGCGCGGCGATCGACGCGGCGTTCTGCAGCGCGGAGCGCGTGACCTTCGCCGGGTCGATGATGCCCTCGGCGATCATGTCGACGTACTCGCCGGACGCGGCGTTCAGGCCGTGACCGATCGGAAGGTTGCGCACCTTCTCCACGACGACGCCGCCCTCAAGACCACCGTTGACGGCGATCTGCTTCAGCGGGGCCTCCAGCGCGAGCTTCACGGCGTTGGCGCCGGTCGCCTCGTCACCGTCGAGCTCCAGCTTCTCGAAGACCGCGGAGGCCTGCAGCAGGGCCACGCCACCACCGGCGACGATGCCCTCCTCGACGGCCGCCTTCGCGTTGCGAACGGCGTCCTCGATGCGGTGCTTGCGCTCCTTGAGCTCGACCTCGGTCGCGGCACCGGCCTTGATGACGGCCACGCCGCCGGCCAGCTTCGCCAGGCGCTCCTGGAGCTTCTCGCGGTCGTAGTCCGAGTCGGAGTTCTCGATCTCGGCGCGGATCTGGTTCACGCGGCCCTGGACCTGGTCGCTGTCACCGGCACCGTCGACGATGGTGGTCTCGTCCTTGGTGATGACGACCTTGCGGGCGCGGCCGAGCAGGTCGAGACCGGCGTTCTCCAGCTTGAGGCCGACCTCCTCGGAGATGACCGTGCCGCCCGTGAGGATGGCGATGTCACCGAGCATGGCCTTGCGGCGGTCGCCGAAGCCCGGGGCCTTGACGGCGACGGACTTGAAGGTGCCGCGGATCTTGTTGACGACCAGGGTCGACAGGGCCTCGCCCTCGACGTCCTCGGCGATGATCAGCAGCGGCTTGCCGGACTGCATGACCTTCTCCAGGAGCGGCAGCAGGTCCTTGACCGAGCCGATCTTGGAGTTGACGATCAGGATGTACGGGTCGTCGAGGGACGACTCCATGCGCTCCATGTCGGTGGCGAAGTACGCCGAGATGTAGCCCTTGTCGAAGCGCATACCCTCGGTGAGCTCCAGCTCCAGACCGAAGGTCTGGGACTCCTCGACGGTGATGACGCCTTCCTTGCCGACCTTGTCCATGGCCTCGGCGATGAGCTCGCCGATCTGGGTGTCGGCGGCGGAGATGGAGGCCGTCGAAGCGATCTGCTCCTTGGTCTCGACATCCTTGGCCTGGGCGAGCAGGGCGGCGGAGACGGCCTCGACGGCCTTCTCGATACCACGCTTGAGGGCCATCGGGTTGGCACCGGCGGCCACGTTGCGCAGGCCCTCGCGGACGAGCGCCTGGGCCAGGACGGTGGCGGTGGTCGTACCGTCGCCGGCTACGTCGTCCGTCTTCTTGGCGACTTCCTTGACCAGCTCGGCGCCGATCTTCTCGTACGGGTCCTCAAGCTCGATCTCCTTGGCGATGGACACACCATCGTTGGTGATCGTGGGGGCGCCCCACTTCTTCTCAAGGACGACGTTGCGACCCTTGGGGCCAAGGGTGACCTTGACGGCGTCGGCGAGCTGGTTCATCCCACGCTCAAGGCCGCGCCGGGCCTCCTCGTCGAACGCAATGATCTTGGCCATCTGAAGTGGTCCTCCCGGACAGCGGTGGATTGCTCCCAGGACCGCGCCCGCGCCCGCGACGGACGGCCTGCGTGCCCGGCGGTTCCTTCCCACCGGACCCTGCGGGCCTCACCGACCCGGTCCTCGTTTCAGTAGCACTCTCACTCGTAGAGTGCTAACGCCAATGATTAGCACTCGGCCCCCGAGAGTGCAAGCGGCTTCGCTGAAGCAGCAGGTGACACGCGAGGGGCCCACATCCCGTGTGCGGGATGTGGGCCCCTCGTGGGTCTTCCGGGGTCTTCGACGGAAGACCGAGCGTCGGTGGTCGATGCTCCGGGACTAGCCGAGCGCGAGCTTGACCATGTCCGCCTGCGGACCCTTCTGGCCCTGCGAGATCTCGAACTCGACCCGCTGACCCTCTTCAAGGGTGCGGTACCCGTCCATCTGGATGGCGCTGTAGTGGACGAACACATCCGCACCACCGTCGACCGCGATGAAGCCGTAGCCCTTCTCCGCGTTGAACCACTTGACGGTGCCCTGAGCCATGCCTAACTCCCCTATTACCGGCCCTTGCGCGGGAACGCACTTCGCGTTACCGGGTCAGAACTTGCGTCGGAACGCTTCGACCGAGGCTGAATGTATCTGCGCGAGTGCTGTCTGCAACAGGTCAATCCGACGAGAAATCTGGACACCGAGAAACATTGAAATAGAGTGAAAATTTGCCATGTTCCAGGGCAACTCGGGCCTGACATATCTCGCCAAAGCCCCATACCGCGCCCGCACATTGACCCGATGTCGACCCTCACGCGACCCGTTCATATGCAGCGGGCAAGTCCAGCGGAGGGGACTTCCCCAACTCTACCGTGCCCAATCAAACAGAATTACCCCCTCCGCTTTTAGCGGAGGGGGTAATTACGGTTTCTCGACGGGCTCGGCCCGGATCAGCAGCCGCCCGCGACCGCCGGGATGATCGAGACGCCGGCGCCGTCCGGCGTCACCGCCTCCAGCCCGCCCTCGAAGCGCACGTCGTCGTCGTTGACGTAGACGTTCACGAAGCGGCGGAGCTTGCCCTGGTCGTCCAGGACGCGCGCGGCGATGCCCGGGTGGTTCTTCTCCAGGGACTCGATGACCTCGGCGAGGGTCGCGCCCTCGGCCGGGACCTCGGCCTGACCGCCGGTGTAGGTGCGCAGGATGGTGGGGATGCGGACGTTGACGCTCATGGCGCTACTGCCTTTCCGGTAGTGCGGGGAGGGTGGTCAGGCCAGGCCGGCGGCGCGGAACGCGTCCAGGCTGGGGCGGATGGTGGCGGTCTGCCCGCTGTCTGCAGCCACCGCCTCCAGGGTCTTGAGGCCGTCGCCGGTGTTCAGGACGACGGTGGTCAGCGCCGGGTCGAGCTGACCGTTCTCGATGAGCTTCTTCGTCACGCCGACGGTCACGCCGCCCGCGGTCTCGGCGAAGATGCCCTCGGTCTGCGCGAGGATCTTGATGGCCTCGACGACCTGCTCGTCGGTCACGTCCTCGACGAAGCCGCCGGTGCGTCGCGCGATGTCCAGGACGTACGGGCCGTCCGCCGGGTTGCCGATGGCGAGGGACTTGGCGATGGTGTTCGGCTTCTGCGGGCGGACCACGTCGTGCCCGGCCTTGAAGGCGGTCGACACCGGGGAGCAGCCCTCGGCCTGGGCGCCGAAGATCTTGTACGGCTTGTCCTCTACGAGACCGAGCCTGATCAGCTCCTGCAGACCCTTGTCGATCTTCGTGAGCTGGGAGCCGGACGCGATCGGGATGACGATCTGGTCAGGCAGCTGCCAGCCGAGCTGCTCGCAGATCTCGTACGCCAGGGTCTTGGAGCCCTCGCCGTAGTACGGGCGCAGGTTGACGTTGACGAAGCCCCAGCCCTCGCCCAGCGGGTCGCCGATGAGCTCGGAGCAGAAGCGGTTGACGTCGTCGTAGTTGCCCTCGATGCCGACCAGGTCGCCGCCGTACACACCGGCCATGACGACCTTGCCCTGCTCCAGGTCGTGCGGGATGAACACGCAGGAGCGGAAGCCGGCCCGGGCGGCCGCGGCGCCGACGGCGCCGGCCAGGTTGCCGGTGGAGGAGCAGGACAGGGTGGTGAAGCCGAAGGCGCGGGCGGCCTCGACGGCGATGGCGACGACGCGGTCCTTGAAGGAGTGCGTCGGGTTGCCGGAGTCGTCCTTGACGTACAGCTTGCCGGTGACGCCCAGCTCCTTGGCCAGGTTCTCCGCGTCGACGAGCTTGGTGAAGCCGGGGTTCAGGCTGGGCTTGGACGCCACGTCGGCGGGGACGGGCAGCAGCGGCGCGTAGCGCCAGATGTTGTTCGGGCCGGCCTCGATCGCGGCGCGCAGGGCCGCCGGGTCACCGGTCGGGAGCTCGTAGGCGACTTCCAGCGGCCCGAAGCACTCGGCGCACGCGAAGATGGGACCGAGCTCGAAGCGGGTACCGCACTCGCGACACGAAAGGCCGGTGGCAGGTCCGAGATCGACAGAGGTGGCGACAGTCTGTGCAGCCATGATGGCGAGGCCCTTTCTCCTCATCTTCCCCATGGCGCATTTCGCCATGAGACGGAATTGGCACCTTCCCTAGCCGGGGACCTCGTCGACGAGCGCTGCTGCGCGATCGCGAGAACCGACTGGAGGGTTGCCGGGGCTTCAACGGGCCGTGTCCCTCTGCCCCTCTGGATGAGCGGTATGGCACCGGCATACGCGCTCTGCGGCGCGCCGGTGCGTTTGTACGCGGGGGACCCCGGCATGCGGTGGTCCTTCGCGTTGTTCAAGACTGTAACCGAAGGGGCGGGCGGTTGAGACAGCCGTCCGAACCGCGAGATGGATCACATAACGGCCGATAACGCCGACGAGCAGGGAGTGCTGAGGGTGCTGGAAGAGGTGGAGCGCTGGCTGGCCGACCGCTCCTGGTCCGCCGCCGACCGACCGCTCGACCAGCTGCTCGACCTCAAACGGGCGGCCGGGACCACGGTCTCCGTGGTGCTGCCCGCGCTGGACGAGGAGGCGACGGTCGGCGCGATCGTCGAGGTCGTCCGGCGTGAGCTGATCGAGGGACTGCCGGTCCCCCTCGTGGACGAGCTGGTCGTGGTCGACTCCGGCTCCGCCGACCGGACCGCCGAGGTCGCGGCCAAGGCGGGCGCCCGGGTGGTGCACCGCGACGAGATCCTGCCGCGGATCCCGGCGCTGCCCGGCAAGGGCGAGGTGCTGTGGCGCTCGCTGCTGGCCACCATTGGCGACATCGTCTGCTTCGTCGACGCCGACCTGCGCGACTTCTCCGCCTCCTTCGTCTCCGGGATCGTCGGCCCGCTGCTCACCGACCCCGAGGTGCAGTTCGTCAAGGCGATGTACGACCGCCCGCTCGGCGCGGAGTTCGACGGCCTCGCCCCCGGCAGGACCCCCGGCCCCGGCCAGGGCGGCCGGGTCACGGAGCTGGTCGCCCGCCCGCTGCTGAACCTGCACTGGCCGCAGCTGGCCGGCTTCGTCCAGCCGCTGGGCGGCGAGTACGCCGTACGGCGCACCCTGCTGGAGCGGCTGCCGTTCCCCGTCGGCTACGGCGTCGAGCTGGGCCTGCTGGTCGACGCGCTGCACACGGTCGGACTGGACGCGCTGGCCCAGGTGGACGTGGGCGTACGGCTGCACCGGCACCAGGACGGGCAGGCACTCGGCCGGATGGCCGCGGCGATCTACCGGACGGCGCAGGTACGGCTCTCGCGCGGGCACCTCGTACGGCCGGAGCTGACGCAGTTCGAGCGCGGGCCGGAGGGCTTCGTACCGCGGACGTACGCGGTGGACACCGAGGAGCGGCCGCCGATGCTGGAGGTGCAGGAGTACGGCCGGCGGCACGTCGCGTGAGGTGTCGCGTGACGTGTCCATACGTTTGAGCGAGCACGGGCCGGGCTAGGTTCGCGGCATGGCTTCTCAGGTACTCGTCGCGGCGAACCGCGGCCCGCTCTCCTACGCCCTCTCCGACGACGACACCCTCAGCGCCCGGCGCGGCGGGGGCGGTCTCGTCTCCGGACTCTCGGCGGCCCTCGCGGAGCAGCCGGGGGCCGTGTGGATCTGCGCGGCGCTGTCGGACGCGGACCGGGAGGCCGTCCGGCGGGGCGTGTCCGAGCCGGGTGTCCGGATGCTGGACATCGATCCCACGATGTACGACGACGCGTACAACGGCATCGCGAACTCGGTGCTGTGGTTCACCCACCACCACCTGTACGACGTGCCGCGCGAGCCGGTATTCGACGCGGAGTTCCGGCGCCGGTGGGGAAGCTACGTGGCGTACAACGACGCCTTCGCGCGGGCTCTCGCCGAGGAGGCCGCCGAGGGGGCCCGCGTGCTGGTGCAGGACTACCACCTGGCGCTGGTCCCCGGGCAGCTGCGGGAGCTGCGGCCGGACCTGCGGATCGCGCACTTCACGCACACCCCGTGGGCGTCGCAGGAGTTCCTGCGGATGCTGCCCGACGACATCCGCAGCGAGCTGGTGTGGGGGATGCTCGGCGCGGACGTGGTCGGCTTCCACACCTGGGCCTGGGCGCACACCTTCATGGGCGGCACGCAGCTGGACGACGAACGGGGCATCGCCGAGCCGAGGTTCGCGGCCGGGACAGAGCCGCCGCACGCGAGGTACGTCCAGAAGAACCCGTCGAGCCCGGTGCGGCACAAGCGGACCGAGGTGGCCGTGTACCCGCTGGGCGTGGACGCCGAGGAGCTGCGGGCGCTCGCGCACCGGCCGGAGGTGGACGAGAAGCTGGCGGAGCTGCGGGCGGAGGTCGCGGGCCGCAGGACGATCGCCCGGGTGGACCGGACCGAGCTGTCGAAGAACATCCTGCGGGGCCTGCTGGCCTACCGGGAGCTGCTGACGGTCCACCCCGAGTGGCGCGGCCGGGTGGTGCACCTGGCCTCGGCGTACCCGTCACGGCAGGACCTGAAGGTGTACCGGGACTACACGGCGGCCGTCTCGGAGCTGGCGGCGGAGATCAACGCGGAGTTCGGCACGGAGGACTGGCAGCCGGTGCTGGTGTCGGTGAAGGACGACTTCGCGCGGTCGCTGGCGGTCTACCGGATGGCGGACGTGGCGCTGGTCAATCCGGTGCGGGACGGGATGAACCTGGTGGCGAAGGAGATCCCGGTGGTGTCGGAGGCGGGGTGCGCGGTGGTGCTGTCGACGGGGGCGGGGGCGTACGAGGAGCTCCGCGAGGACGCGCTGACGGTGAACCCGTACGACGTGTCGCAGACGGCGGAGGCGCTGCACGCGGCGCTGTCCATGCCGGACGAGGAGCGTGCGGAACGCACGAAGCGCCTGGCGGCGGCCGCGACGGCCCTGCCCCCGGCCGCCTGGTTCGAGGCCCAGCTGGCGGCCCTGGCCTGACCACTGCCGGGGCTCCGCCCCGGACCCCGCTCCTCAAACGCCGGAGGGGCTGGCAAAGCCGGGCTCTGCCCGACATGCAGCCCCGCCGGCGTTTGAGGCGCGGGGGTGCGGGGGCAGTGCCCCCGGCGACGCCGCCGCGCGCGGCCTCAAGCGGAGGGGCTGGGGTTCCCAAGGGCTCGGGCCAGGGTGGCCAGGAAGGCGGCCACCGAGGCCGGGCCGGGGAGGACCAGGTCGGCGCGGGCGGCGAGTTCGGGGACCTCCGCCGAGCCGCTGCACACCAGCAGCCCCGGCAGCCCCTCGGCCCTGCGCTTCTCGACGGCCGAGTACGCGGCGAGGTCGCCCAGGTCGTCCCCGGCGTAGAGCACCGTCTCGGCGTCCCGCTCCGCCAGGAACTCCGTCAGGGCGACGCCCTTGTCCATGCCCGGGGGCCGCAGCTCCAGGACCGCCCGTCCCGGCTCGACCATCAGCCCGTGCCGGGCGGCCAGCTCGGTCAGGGGCTCCCGCAGCGCGGCGAAGGCGGCGGCAGGGTCCTCGGCGCGCCGGGTGTGGACGGCGAGCGCCCGCCCCTTCTCCTCGATCCAGGTGCCGCGCCACGCCCCGATCGAGTCGAGGAACCCCGGCAGCTCGGCCCGTACGGCCGCCACCCCGGGATGCTCGGCGGGGGCGTGGACCAGGCCGGTCACGGCGTCCCAGCGCTCGGCGCCGTAGTGGCCCAGGACGACGAGGTGTTCCAGCCCGGGGACCCCGGCGAAGCCCCCGTAGCGGACGGCGACCCCTGCGGGCCGCCCGGTGACCACGGCCACCGAGTCCACCGCGGGGGCGAGCGCCGAGAGCGCGGGAACGGCTTCGGGATGTGCCCGTGCCTGGTCCGGGTCCGGGACGATGTCGGCGAGGGTGCCGTCGAAGTCCAGGGCGACCACGGACCGGCGGGGTGCGCGGAGGATGGCTTCGAGTCCCTCGCGTCCGGCTGCGGTGACGGGCATCGGCAGGTCGTGCGGCAGGCTCCCCATACGCACGACCCTAACGGCCCGGCGGGACGACGGCTACGGCTACCGCCGGGCCCGCTGGGCTTCTCGGATCCGGCGCAGCCGGTTGACCGTGCCCGGGGCGTGGGCCAGCGCCCGCGGGTCGTCCATGAGCGCGTTGAGCAGCTGGTAGTAGCGGACGGGGGTCATCCCCAGCCCTTCCCGTATGGCCCGTTCCTTGGCTCCGGGCCCCGGCCAGGTACGTCCCTCGTACGCGAGCACCGCGGCCTCGGTGGCCGTCAGCTGCCCCTCGTCCGTCATACCGCCAGATTAACGCCGCCCTCCGACAGAAGGCGGCGCCGGGTCAGCGCGGGTCCGCCGCGCGGGCCGTCTCGGCGATCTCCTCCAGCACCTTGGCGGGCTGTCCGCCGGGCTGGACGGTCTTGCCGATGTTCTGCTTGATGTCCTCGCTGACGCCCGCCCAGGACTTCTTGCCGACCGGGTACAGGCGCGAGCCGGGCAGCGCGGCCAGGAAGGGCCTCAGCTGGAGCGCAGGACCGCTCGTGGCGGCCTGCTTGGCCTGGTAGCCGCTGGTGGTGGCCGGCAGCAGGTCGTACTTGTCGGTGAAGGCCGTCACGTTGTCCGGCTGGTACAGGTAGTCCAGGAACTTGCCGGACTCGGCGCGGTGGCCGTTCTTGAAGGCCATCACCCAGTCCGCGACGCCCATCGCCGGCTGCGGGGAGCCGTCGGAGGTCGGCAGCGCGACCATGCCGTACTTCACGCCCTTGGCATCCGCCTGCTTCATCAGCGTCGGGTGTCCGTTGAGCATGCCGACCTCGCCCTTGGTGAAGGCCTCGAAGGCGGCCTGGCGGTCCAGCTTGCCCGGCTCCACGGGGCCGGTGAGGCCCTGGCCGACCATCTTGTCGCGCAGGAACTCCAGCGCCTTGACGTTGTCGGCGGCGTCGATGGAGTAGCCCTCCTCGTTGTCGGTGTAGCCGCCACCGCCCGCGAGCATCCACATCATCGTCTCGGCCTGCGCCTCCTCGCGGCCCAGCGGCAGCGCGAAGGGGGTGGGCACGCCCGCGCCCTTGAGCTTCTTCGCCGCCGCCTCCAGGTCCGCCCAGCTCTTCGGCTGCCAGCCCTTGGCGTCCTTGGCGATCACGCCGGCGTCGGCGAGGAGCTTCTCGTTGTAGAAGAGCAGCCGGGTGCTGGCGACGAAGGGCATGCCGTACTGGGCCTGCTTGACCTTGCCGGCGTCCGCGAGGGGGGCGAGGAAGTCGGCCTCGGTCTTCACCGAGAGCAGCTCGGCCGTGGAGTACAGCTTCCCGGCGGCGGCGTAGTCGGCGTAGGCGCCGATCTGCGCGATGTCGGGTGCCTTTCCGGCCTTGACCATGTCGGCGACCTTGGCGTCGACCTCGGACCACGAGTAGACGTCGACCTCGACCTTGATGCCGGGGTGGTCCTTCTCGAAGCCGTCGGCGAGGCCCTTCCAGTAGGCCGCCGAGGAGTTCTGCGGATTGTCCCCGTAGTCGGCCGCCACGACCCGGAGGGTCACCTCGTTGTCTCCGGTGAGTCCGTCGACGGCTCCGCAGCCCGTCAGCGTCACAGCGGTCAGGCACAGTGCGGCGCCGGACGCGGCCAGGCTCAGGTATCGGCCCTTCACAGGTATCGATCCACCCCTTGTTGTACGTACGATCCACGTAAGGTCTACACCACTTTGGCGGCTCGTCCACATCGGGCCGGTCAGCAGGCGCCCGATTTGTATGGCCACTCAACAATCCCTCTCATTGGACTAGACCTTTCGCCCCCGAGCACGCGAGACTGTCTCTGTGAAACCCGTGAAACACGTCATCGCCCTCGATGTGGGCGGCACCGGGATGAAGGCCGCCCTCATCGCCGAGGACGGCACCCTGCTGCACGAAGCGCGCCGCGCCACCGGCCGCGAGCGGGGCCCGGACGCCGTCGTCGAGACGATCCAGGACTTCGCCGCCGAGCTGCTCGACACCGGCCGGGAACGCTTCGGACGGGCCGCCTCGGCCGCCGGGGTCGCCGTCCCGGGCATCGTCGACGCCGAGAACGGCATCGCCGTCTACGCGGCGAACCTCGGCTGGCGCGACGTACCGCTGCGCACGCTCCTCACCGGGCGGCTCGGCGGCATCCCCGTGGCCCTCGGCCACGACGTGCGCACGGGCGGACTCGCCGAAGGCCGCATCGGCGCCGGCCGGGGCGCCGACCGCTTCCTCTTCGTGCCCCTCGGCACCGGCATCGCCGGCGCCATCGGCATCGCGGGCCGCATCGAGGCCGGCGCCCACGGGTACGCGGGCGAGATCGGACACATCGTGGTCCGCCCCGGCGGCCCCGACTGCGGCTGCGGGCAGCGCGGCTGCCTGGAGACCCTGGCCTCCGCCGCCGCCGTCAGCCGCGCCTGGGCGGCCGCCTCCGGCGACCCGGCGGCCGACGCCGCCGACTGCGCCAAGGCCGTCGAATCCGGTGACGCGCGCGCCCGCGAGGTCTGGCTGGCCGCCGTCGCCGCCCTCGCCGACGGGCTGGTCACCGCGATCACCCTGCTGGACCCGCGCACGCTGATCATCGGCGGCGGGCTCGCCGAGGCCGGGGAAACCCTGTTCACACCACTACGTACGGCCGTCGAGGAGCGCGTGACGTTCCAGCGGCTCCCCCACATCGTTCCGGCGGCCCTCGGGGACACCGCCGGCTGCCTGGGCGCAGGGCTGCTCGCCTGGGACCTACTCGCCACGGAGGTACCGGCCTGATGTCCGGAAGCGCACACGGCACTGTTCTCTCCGGCGCCAGGGTGGTGCTGCCCACCGGGACCGTGGCGGGCGGCCGGGTCATCGTCGACGGCGACCGCATCGCCGGCAGCGCGCACGAGGGCGCGGAGATCGTCGACCTGACCGGCCACTGGATCGTCCCCGGCTTCGTCGACATGCACAACCACGGCGGCGGCGGCGCCTCTTTCACCTCCGGGACCGCCGAGGACGTACTCCAGGGCGTCCGCACCCACCGCGCCCACGGCACGACCACCCTGGTCGCCTCCACCGTCACCGGGGACCTGGACGAACTGGCCCGGCGGGCCGGGCTGCTGGCCGAGCTGACCCAGGCGGGCGAGATCGCCGGCATCCACTTCGAGGGGCCGTTCATCAACCCCTGCCGCAAGGGCGCCCACAAGGAGGACCTGCTCCGCGACCCCGACCCGGCCGAGGTCCGCAAGCTGGTCGACGCCGCGCACGGCGCCGCCCGCATGGTCACCCTGGCCACCGAACTGCCGGGCGGCCTGGACTCCGTACGGCTGCTCGCCGAGCACGGGGTGATCGCCGCGATCGGGCACACCGACGCCAGCTACGAGCAGACGCGCGCCGCCATCGACGCGGGCGCGACCGTGGCCACCCACCTCTTCAACGCGATGCCGGCGCTCGCGCACCGCGAACCCGGCCCGATCGCCGCCCTCCTGGAGGACGAGCGGGTCACCGTGGAGCTCATCAACGACGGCACCCACCTGCACCCCGCCGCCCTCGAACTGGCCTTCCACCACGCGGGCGCGCACCGCGTGGCGCTGATCACCGACGCCATGGACGCGGCCGGCTTCGGCGACGGCACCTACCACCTCGGCCCGCTGGAGGTCGAGGTCAAGGGCGGGGTGGCCCGCCTCGTCGAGGGCGGCTCCATCGCCGGGTCGACCCTCACCCTGGACACGGCCTTCAAGCGCTCGGTGACGCTCGACGAACTGCCGGTGGAGTCCGTCGTCCAGGCGATCTCCGCCAACCCGGCCAAGCTGCTCGGCCTGTACGACGAGATCGGCTCGCTGGAGCCCGGCAAGTACGCGGACCTCGTCGTCCTGGACGCCGCCTTCGACGTCCGGGGCGTCATGCGGCGCGGCGAATGGATCGTCAGCCCCGGCCTCTGAGAGCGGCCCTGACGACTGCTCCGACGGCGGCCCCGACGCGGCTCCGAGGGCGGCCCTGACGGCGGCTCCGTCCACCGGCCGGGGGCGGCCGGACGCGGGGGGTGTCGTGTCGACACCCCCTGGGACTGGGCCGACCGCCTCGTGTTTGGCATGATCCCGGCAGCAACAGACCCGGGGGTGCCCATGATCCTGACCGTGACGCTCAACACCGCACTCGACGTCACGTACCGCGTGCCGCGGCTGCTTCCGCACGCCTCGCACCGGGTCGCCGCCGTCACCGAACGGCCCGGCGGCAAGGGGATCAACGTCGCCCGGGTGCTGGCCGCACTCGGCCACCAGGTGACCGCGACGGGCTTCGCCGGCGGCCCGGTCGGCTCCGTCGTACGGGCCATGCTGGCGGCCTCCCCCGGGGTGGTCGACGCCCTGCTGCCCTGCGAGGGCGCCTCGCGCCGCACCCTGGCCGTGGTCGACGAGGCCTCCGGCGACACCACGCAGTTCAACGAGCCGGGCCCGCTCGTCACCCCGGCGGAGTGGTCGCGGTTCCTCGGGCACTACGAGGAACTGGTGGCCACGGCGGGCGCGGTGGCCCTGTGCGGCAGCCTCCCGCCGGGCGTGCCCGTGGGCGCGTACGCCGTACTCGTACGGGCGGCCCGCGCGGCCGGCGTCCCCGTACTCCTGGACACCAGCGGCGAGGCCCTGCGGCGCGGGGTCGCCGCCCGCCCCGAGATCATCAAGCCGAACGCCGCCGAGCTGGCCGAGCTCACCGGCTCCCGCGACCCGCTCCCGGCCACGCGCGACGCCCGCCGCCGAGGAGCGCACGCGGTGGTCACCTCACTGGGCCCCGGCGGCCTGCTCGCCGCCACCGCCGACGGCACCTGGCAGGCCGCCCCGCCGCGCCCGCTGTCCGGCAACCCCACCGGAGCCGGCGACTCCGCCGTCGCCGGCCTGCTGTCCGCCCTGGCGGAGGGCCTGGACTGGCCGGCCCGCCTCACCCGCGCGGTAGCCCTCTCGGCCGCCACGGTCCACGCCCCGGTGGCGGGAGAGTTCGACCCCCGCACCTACGAGGAGGTACGGGGGTCGGTGAAGGTCACGCCCGCCTGAGGGCGGCGGGACGGATCAGCCCTGCTCCAGCCAGAGCTGGTCCAGGACGACATCACACTGGTTGCCCGTCTCACACGAGATCTTGATCGTGTTGGCGCCCTGCTTGAGTTCCACGATCGAGTAGGTGTTGGTCCACCCCTTGGCCCAGTCGCCCGGAGCGGCCTTGGAGAAGTTCGCCATGTTGACCGGCCGGGTCTGCGCCTCGCCGTTGACGGTCAGGGTGGTGCTGGCGTCCTTGCCCGGCACCCCGTAGGTCATCTTCAGCTTGTACTTGCCGGCCTTCGGCACGTCCAGCGACCAAGTGGCCGCCGCACCGATGGCGTTCAGGCCGGTCACGTACTGACCGTTCTCGCTCTTGGCGCCGGGCAGCGTGTTCTGCAGGTTCGCACCGCCCGTGAGGGACATGCCGCTGCCGCCGAAGTCGGCCTTCGGCAGCGGGGCCTGGGACGGCTTCGCGCTCGGGGTGGGGCTGGAGGGGTTCTGCGGGGCCGCCGACTGCTGGCCGCCGTTCGCCGTGTCCGCGCCCTTGTCCTCGGGCTTGTCCTTGTCGCCGAAGGCGAGGGCCGCGCCGATGCCGATCACCACAGCGCCGACCACCGCGACGGCCGCGATCAGCAGACCGCGCCGGCTGGAGGCACCGCCGCCCGCGCCGCGGCCGCCGTGGCCGGCGCCGGGGTGCCCGATCGTCTGGGTCTGCGCGGCCTGGGGCTGCTGCGGAACGCCGTAGCCGCCCGCCTGGAGCGCCTCGGGGGCCTGGTACTGGGCCTGGTAGCCAGGGGGCTGCTGCGCGGGGCTCTGCTGGTGCGGGACGGGGCCGCGCTGGCCGCCGCCGTTCCTGCGCTCGCCGACCGTACGCACCTGGTGGTGCGACGTGCGCGGCACACCCGGCTGCGCACCTGGGTGACCGCCGGCCGCCCCGCCGGGGTAGCCGTACCCGCCGCCCGAAGTGGGCGGGGTGGCTCCGGCAGACTGGCCGTCCGCGTAGAGATAGCCGAACGGATCATCGTCCTCGGGCTTGTTCGCCCCACCGTGCGGGCCGTTGTTCGCGGGCGTCGTCATCGCAGGTCACTCCTTTCGACCCACGGGAGCCTACCCCGAACAGGTGCACACACGGGCGCCCGACCGTCTCAGCCCGCCCGGCGGTGCGCCTTGGAACGGGACCTCTTCTCGATGTACATCCGCTGGTCGGCGGAGCGCAGCACCTCGTCCGCCGACATTCCGCAGCTGGCCCAGCCGATGCCGAAACTCGCCCCGACACGCACCGCACGGCCGTCCACGCGGATCGGCGGGATGATCGCGTTGCGCAGCCGGACGGCGAGGTCCGCGGCGTCCGCGGCGCCGAGGCCGTCGGCCAGGACGACGAATTCGTCACCCCCCAGCCGGGCGACGGTGTCACCGTCCCGGACACCCGTCGTCAGCCGCCGGGCGACCTCGATCAGGACCGCGTCGCCCGTGTGGTGCCCGAACCGGTCGTTGATCGACTTGAAGCCGTCGAGGTCGCAGAAGAGCACCGCCAGCCCCTTCGTCCCGTCGTCGACGTCCGTCGCGGGCGCCACCGTGTGCACGTGGTGGTCGTACGGCCCGTCCGTCGGGGCGGCCGGCGCCCCGGGGAAGTCGAAGGGATCTGCCGCGCCGTACCGGTCGGGGCCGTCGGACTGAAAGCCGTGCTCCCCGGCACCACCCGCCTCCGCCCGCACCTCGTATCCGTCGGGCCCGGCCTGGCCCGCCCGGCCGGGCTGTCCGCCGTGCGCGTCGCGCCCCTCGAAGGCCGCGTCCAGGGCCTCGATCGCGCTGGCCCGCGCTGACTGCGGCCGGCGGCACAGCCGCGCCCCGAGCCGGGCCCGCAGCTCGGCGCTGTTGGGCAGGCCGGTCAGCGAGTCGTGGCTGGCCCGGTGGGCGAGCTGGAGCTCGTGGCGCTTGCGCTCCTCGATGTCCTCCACGTGCGTCAGCAGGAAGCGCGGCCCGTCGGCGGCGTCCGCCACGACGGAGTTGCGCAGCGAGACCCATACGTACGTGCCGTCCCGGCGGCCCAGGCGCAGCTCGGCGCGGCCGCCCTCGGCGGAGGTGCGCAGCAGGGTGCCGATGTCCTCGGGGTGGACCAGGTCGGAGAAGGAGTAGCGGCGCAGGACGGAGGCGGGGCGGCCGAGCAGCCGGCACAGCGCGTCGTTGGTGCGCAGCAGTCGGCCGTGCTGGTCCCCGCCCATCTCGGCGATGGCCATGCCGCTGGGCGCGTACTCGAAGGCCTGGCGGAACGACTCTTCACTTGCGCGGAGCGCCTGTTGCTCGCGCTCCAGCCGGACGAGGGCCCGCTGCATGTTCGCTCGCAGCCTCGCATTGCTGATCGCAATCGCCGCCTGGAAGGCGTACATCTGGAGCGCTTCCCGGCCCCAGGCGCCGGGCCGGCGGCCGTTGCGCGGTCTGTCCACCGAAATGACACCCAGCAGTTCCCCGCCGGACGCGTACATGGGGGCGTAGAGCCGGTCCTCGGGGTGCCACTCGTCCTCGAAGCGCGGATCGGGGCCGTCGGTGTGCCACTGGGGGACGTCGTCCTCCAGCAGGACCCAGCCCTCGGTGTGCGGGATGAAGCGGAGCCCGTCCCAGCACTCACCCATCGTCAGACGGCGTTCCCATGAGGCGCGGGACCCCACGCGACCTGTGATGAGTGCCTCCGCGGCGGGGTCGCCCGCGAAGGCGGCGACGACCAGATCGCCGTCCGGGCGAACGAGGTTGACACAGGCGAGCTCATAGCCGAGGCCCACGACGATGCCGTCCACGACGGTCTGCAGAGTGTCCGCCAGGCTCCGGGCCGTGTTGAGATCGGCCACCACCCGGTGCAGCTGCCGCAGGGTCGCAAGACGGACGTACGGCTCCGACTCGGTCTCCATTGCTCGCTCTCCCCGAGACCTCGACAGCAACTCCAGGTTTGTCATCGGCGTTTCGTTGCGGTGTCCCGTCCACTGAATCACAGTGAGCTGTGCGCCAGGTACACAGGGTCAACAAATCTTGCCCTCTGTGACTCAAGTCACATGAGATGAAATACGGTGCGCATCGAGAGGGTTCGGAACTGGGAGCGCTCCCCCGCCTTCTCGTGAGCAAACGATACGCCTGAGGCCTAGGACGAGGGGTGGGGGCGCGACTCGGACCAGGGCCCGATGTGCCGTACGGGAGGGCGAGATTAGCGTTTCAACGTGCTGAAGACGACCCCCGTACCCGCCCCGCCCGACGCGAGCCCCCATGCTGAGGGGGTGAGCAATGACGAGTTCCGCGCCGCGATGTCCCGGCTGGCCGCGGGCGTGTGCCTGATCACCGCCCACGAGATCCCGCTGACGGCCGACGGCCCGCGCGGCGAGGACGTCGGCATGACGGCCACCGCCTTCATGTCCGTGTCCCTGGAGCCGCCCCTGGTCCTGGTCAGCCTGCGCGAGGGCTCCCGTATGGACGACCTGCTGGCGGAGCAGCCGCTGTGGGCGGTCTCCGTCCTGGCCGACCACCAGATCCAGACCGCGGGCCGCTTCGCCATGAAGGGCCGCATCAGCGACCGGCTGCTCTTCGCCGACCTGCCGTACGTACGCGGCGAGGCCTCCGGCGCACCGCTGCTGAGCGGCGCCCTGGCCACCCTGGAGTGCCGTACGGAGAAGCGCGTCGAGGCGGGCGACCACACGCTGGTCATCGGCCGGGTCCTGACGGCCGCGCTGCCGTCCCCGGACTCGGCGCCGCTGACGTACTTCCGCGGGCGCTACCGGCACCTGGGCTGAGTCCGCGCCCGGCGCCCGCCGCGGATCGGGCGGCGGTTACCAGTCCCGGCCGGTCCGGCCCCGCTTGGTCTCGGCACGCGCCTTCTTCTCCCGCAGCCGCCGCTCGTTGATCCCGCGCGGGATCTTCGTCGGCCGGCGCTGCCTGGGCGGCGGCGCCGTCGCCTCGGCCAGCAGCGAGGCCAGCCGGACCAGCGCCATCTCCCGGTTGCGCAACTGCGAGCGGTGCTCGGAGGCCCGTACGGTGACCACCCCGCCCACCAGCCGGCCCGCGAGGCGCTCCAGCGCCCGCTCCTTCCACACCTCGGGCAGCGCCTTGGTCGCCGCCAGGTCGAACAGCAGCTCCACGCGCGAGTCCGAGGTGTTCACGTGCTGCCCGCCGGGCCCGGAGGACCGCGAGAAACGCCAGGAGAGCTCCCCCTCGGGGAGCACGACCGAACCGCGGATGACATAGGGACCAGGCATGCCCCCTATGATCCGCGCCCGCCCGCTCCGCGTCACCCGCATTTGCCGTGACCCTCATGCGCCGTCATCCGCATGCGCCGTCATCCGGAATTCACGCCGGGAACCCGACAGGCCTCTCGTCGCGTTATAGAGGTCAGCGGTAGTTTGACCGCCTGTACGTGCATGTCGGATGAGGAAAGGGACATTCCCATGGCTGTCAGCCTGTCCAAGGGCGGCAACGTCTCGCTCACGAAGGAGGCCCCGGGCCTCGCTGCCGTCACGGTCGGTCTCGGCTGGGACGTCCGCACCACGACCGGTGTCGACTTCGACCTCGACGCGTCGGCGATCGCCGTGAACGCGACGGGCAAGGTCGTCTCCGACGGCCACTTCGTCTTCTTCAACAACAAGTCCACCCCGGACCAGACCATCGTCCACACCGGTGACAACCGCACCGGCGAAGGCGCCGGCGACGACGAGGCCATCAACGTCAACCTCGCGGGCCTCCCCGCCGACGTCGACAAGATCGTCTTCCCGGTCTCGATCTACGACGCCGAGAGCCGCAGCCAGAACTTCGGCCAGGTCCGCAACGCCTACATCCGCGTCGTGAACCAGGCCGGCGGCGCCGAGATCGCCCGCTACGACCTCTCCGAGGACGCGGCGACCGAGACCGCCATGGTCTTCGGCGAGCTCTACCGCAACGGCGCGGAGTGGAAGTTCCGCGCGGTCGGCCAGGGCTACGCCTCCGGCCTCACCGGCATCGCGCAGGACTTCGGCGTCAACGTCTGACCCGGCACACCCGCGCGCGCGAAGCCTCCTCCCGGCCGTCCCGGGAGGGGGCTCCGCCCGACCCGGGCCGAGCGGGCCCTACTTCGGGCGGGCCTTCCCGTACAGCCAGACGTCCCAGACCTTCTTCAGGTCATGGCCCGTCTTCTCCTGCGCGTAGGCGGTGAAGTCGGCCGTACTCGCGTTCCCGTGCCGGTGGTCCGCGGCCCAGCCGCGCAGCAGGGCGAAGAACTTCTCGTCGCCCACCTCCTGCCGGATCCGCTGCAGGACCATCGCACCGCGCTGGTACACCGGGCTCCCGGAGATGTCCTCGGGGCCGGGCGGATCGGCCGGCGGGAAAGCGTCCCAGCCGGACTCGGCGGCCGCGTCGACGTCCGTGTCACCGCTCAGCAGCGCGTCGAAGCGCTCCTGCGCCGTGGGCCCGCCGTGGTCCTCGCCCCACAGCCACTCGGCGTAGGTCGCGAAGCCCTCGTTCAGCCACATGTCCTTCCAGGTCTTCGGCGACACCGAGTTGCCGAACCACTGGTGGGCCAGTTCGTGCAGCACCAGCGCCTCGTCGCCGGGCGCACCCGGGTACACCGGCTTGGTCTGCGTCTCCAGCGCGTAGTCGAGGGTCCCGGCGGGCAGTACGACCGCCCCCGCCGTCCCGAAGGGGTAGGGGCCGAACCGGCGCCCGCCCCACTCCAGCATCTCCGACTGCCGCGCCAACACCTCCTCGCTCGCGGCCGCCTCCTGCGGCGACACCGCGTTGTAGAGGGCCACCCCGGAAGGCGTACGCCCCGTGGTCACCTTGTACGGCCCGACGACCGCGGTGGCCAGGTAGCTCGCCATCGGCTCCGGGTTGTGCCACGCGAACCGCGTGCGCCCGCCGCCCACTTCGGTTCGGGACTTCAACTCCCCGTTCGACACGGCCTCGTAGCCGTGCGGGACGGTGAGGGTGATGTCGTACGCGGCCTTGTCGCGGGGATGGTGGTTGCCGGGGAACCAGGTCATCGACCCGACCGGCTCGCCGACACCGACCGCGCCGTCCTCGCCCGCGATCCAGCCCTCCTCGGAGCCGTCCGCGTCGGTGAGGGCCTTCGGCCGCCCGCTGTAGCCGACCTCGGTGCGAAAGACCCGGCCCTTCTTCAGGTCGTCGGCCGGGCGCACGGTCAGCTCGTTGCCGGTCCGGTTGAACCGGGCCGCCGCGCCGTCGACGCTCACGTCCTCCACGTGCAGGCCGCTGAGGTCGAGGTTGAAGGAGCTGAGCCCCTGCTCGGCGCGCGCGGTGATGACGGCCCTGCCGTGCAGCACCCCGTCGGCGGGGTCGTAGGCCAGGTCCAGCGCGTAGTGCTCCACCTGGTAGCCGCCGTTGCCGGCTTTGGGGAAGTACGGGTCGCGCAGCCCCGCCGCGCCCGGCCGCCCCTGCACCGGGCCTCCCGTGCAGGCCGTGGTGACGGCGAGCAGGGCGGCGACGGCAGGGGCGGCGAAGCGGGGAAGTGCGCGGTGGTCCACACACCCGATCCTAAGCGGGCAAACCGCACGCCCTACTTGCCGAGCGCGTCGACGCCCGCCTTGGCAAACTTCTCGTCCAGCTCACCGCTCGGGGCGCCGGCCACACCGATGCCGGCGACGGGCGCGCCGTTCGCCTGGACCGGGGTGCCGCCGCCGAGGAAGAGGGTGCCGGGGATGTCCTTCAGGTTCGGGGCCTGGGCCAGCCGGCCCGCGAGCACAGAGGTCGGAGCGTTCCACGACACGGCGGTGTAGGCCTTGCGCTGCGCCGACTCGTAGGACTGCGGGCCGGCGCCGTCGCCGCGCAGGGTGACGATGGTGTTGCCGTTGCGGTCCACCACCGCGACGGTCACCTTCTGGTTCTCCGCCGCGGCGGCCTTGAGGACGGCCTGGGCGGCGCGGGTGGCGGCGTCGACGGTCAGGTGGGTCGTCGTCGTGAAGTCCTTGCCGCTCGGACCGTCCTTCTTCCCGGCGACGGCGGCGGCCTGGGCGGTGGTGGAGGCGGGGGACGCGCTGGCGCTCACGGCTCCGAAGGCTCCGGCGCCCAGGGCGACGGCGAGGGCGGTACCGGTGAGAACGCGGGTGCGGGTGTTCATCTCTGCTGCTCCTGAGAGGGTGCGACACGGTGACGGCTTGGGGTCGGTCCGGGCCGGCCGAACCGGCTCCTTCACTGCTCCAAGCCTGTCCCCGAAGCCCCCTCCACCCCGTCCCCGTACCGGCTCGCCCAGCCCACCGCACCGGCTGACCCGAGGGTCAACCGATCGGCCGATGCGGACCGCCTCCCGGCGAGGCAACCATCGACGTGTACGCCCCCACCCCGGGGGCGGAGCCCCGCACTCCCGCCTCGGGGGCGGAGCGCGCCCCAACCACCCCGGGGGCAGAGCCCCGCCCCCAGCCCCGCCGGGGCGGAGCCCCGCACTCCCGCCCACCCGGGCGGAGCCCCGACCCCCCAGCCCCGCCGGCGCTGAGGCGGAGCCACCCCAGCCCGCCCGACGCTTGAGGCGCCGGGCACCCCGAGCCCCGCCGCCGTTTGAGGCGCGGGGCCCCGGGGCGGAGCGCCGCCCTCCAGCCCCGCCGGCGTTTGAGGCGCGGGGCCCGGGGCGGAGCCCCGCACTCCAGCCCCGCCGGCGTTTGAGGCGCGGGGCTCGGGGGCGGAGCCCCCGCAACGGCGCCGCAGGCGACAATGGACAGAACCCCCCGCACACCAGGAGCACCCGGTGAGTCACCCCGCGATCAGGCCGGACACCCGAACCCTCGCGACGGTCGCCCACACCGCCTTCTTCCTGCTCCTCGGCGCCTCCGTGGCCCGCTTCCTGCTGCGCCACCCCGGCGAACCCCGCACCCCCTGGGTCCTCGCCCTCAGCATCACCCTGGCCCTGCTCTACGTACTCGGCCCCGTACTCGGCCCCGTACTCGGCCCCTCACTCGGCCGCACCCCCGGCGGCACCCCCGGCGCCGCCACCCCCACCCCCCGCCGCCGCCTCCTCTGGCTCGGACTGGTCGTCACCACCTGGGTCATCCTCGTCGTCCTCGCACCGAGCTTCGCCTGGTGCGCCGTACCCCTCTTCTTCACCGCCCTGCGCACCCTCCCCCCGCGCGCCGCCATCGTCCTCGTGGCCCTCCTCACCGCCTTCGTCGTGACCGCCCAGCTCCAGCTGGCCAAGTCCTTCGACCCCAACCTGCTCCTCGCCCCACCCGCCGTCGCCGCCCTCGCCACCGCCGTCTTCGTCCACATGGAACGCCAGGCGCAGGCCCAGCGCGCACTCATCGACGACCTGCTCCGGACCCGCCGGGAGCTGGCCGCCACCGAACGCCGCGAAGGCACCCTCGCGGAACGCCAGCGGCTCTCCATGGAGATCCACGACACCCTCGCCCAGAACCTCTCCAGCCAGCAGATGCTCCTCCAGGCCGCCGACCGCACCTGGGACACCGACCCCGCCACCGCCCGCGCGCACGTCCGTACCGCCACCGGCATCGCCGCCCACGGCCTCGCCGAGGCCCGCCGGCTGGTCCACGACCTGGCCCCGTCCGAGCTCGCCGACGGCGCCGGCCTCGCCGACGCCCTGCGCGCCCTCGACGCCGGCCCCGGCATCGAGGTCCGCTTCCACCTCGAAGGCGCCCCGGCCCCGCTCCCCGATCGCGTCCAGTCCGCCCTCCTGCGCATAGCCCAGGGCGCCCTCGCCAACATCCGCGAGCACTCCGACGCCCGTACGGCCGCGCTCACCCTCAGCTTCCTCGGCGACCAGGTGGTACTCGACATCGCCGACGACGGCCACGGCTTCACCGAACCCCGCACCGGCACCCGCACCGGCGCCGACGGACGCGGACACGGCCTCCCGGCGATGCGGGCCCGCGTACGCCAGCTGGGCGGCACCCTGACCATCGAATCCACGCCGGGCGAGGGCACCGTCCTCTCCGCGGCCATCCCCCTGGAGCCCGCTCCATGACGACGATCCTGCTCTGCGACGACCACGTGGTGGTCCGCGCCGGCCTCCTGGCCCTCCTCGGCAGCGAACCCGACATCGAGGTCCTGGGTGAGGCGGGCAGCGGCGAGGAGGCGGTCGCCCTGGCCGCCAAGCTCCACCCGGACGTGGTCCTCATGGACCTCCAGCTCGGCGAGGGCATCGACGGCGTCGAGGCCACCCGCCGCATCACCGCGCTCCCGCAGCCCCCGCACGTCCTCGTCCTCACCACCTACGACACGGACGCGGACATCACCCGGGCCATCGGCGCGGGCGCCACCGGCTACCTCCTCAAAGCGGAACGCCCCGAGGAGCTCTTCGCCGCCATCCACTCGGCCGCCCAGGGCCGCACCACCCTCTCCGCACCGGTCGCGAGCCGCGTCATGGCCCACATGCGCGGCAGCCGCCCCACCCTCACCGACCGCGAACTCGACATCCTCGGGCAGCTCGCACGCGGCCTCGGCAACCGCGACATCGCCCGCGCCCTGTTCATCAGCGAGGCCACCGTCAAAACCCACCTCGGGCGCATCTACGACAAGCTCGGCGTCGACACCCGCGCCGGCGCCGTCTCCGTAGCGAAGGAACAACGCCTCCTCCCCTCCTGAGCACCCTCCTCCCCGCCTGAAACGCCCCCTCCCCCCGCCTCCGGACAAGCCCCTCCCGGTCCGGGGTGGGGCGCCCCGGGGAGCCGTGACACCATCGGGTACGTGCTCGACATCGGCTACTCCCTCTCCCGGCGCTTCCCCGACCCCCCGCAGACCGACTACCGCTCCGCGGACGTCCACTCGCTGCGCCACGACCTGTTCTGCGGAGACGTGTACCTCGCCGACACGAACTCCGACCGGGAGGTGTCCACAGCCTGGGGATGGGTGCCCGTACTCGACTTCGCCTGGGCCCTGTGCGACATCGTCGAGCAGCTCGACCAGGACCCGCGCGGCAGCCGCTCCGCCAACCGCCAGTACGCCGAGATCGACTTCACCGAGTCCACGGACCGCATGCTCTTCGAGCGCCGCTTCGGCTGGGTCGACGTCGAGGCCGACTGGATGCCGGCCGAGGAGGCCCCGCTGACCTTCAGCCACCGGCTGCTGCGACGCGAAGCCCGCGACTTCCTGCACGACCTGATCGCCGACCTGATCGACATGCACGACGGCCTCGCCGACAACCCGGCCGTCTGGACCCTCCAGGCCCGCTTCCCCCGCGTCCCGGCGTAGTCACAGCCGTCCGCCGGACAGCACCTCCCGGAACACCTGCGCCGAGCGCGGGTTCTGCCCGCACTGCCACACGCCGTGCGGACAGTAGTCGGTGATGCTGTGGTACACCGGCTCGTGCTCGGCGAACCAGGCCAGCATGCCCCGTACGTACTCCGGATTGTCGCCGTGCCGGAACAGTCCCCACTCGGGGTACGAGACCCGCTTGCCGTGCGCCCTCGCGAAATCGACCTGCCGCTGCAGACCGTAGGGCTGCGCGACCTGCTCGGCGAAGGTACGGCCGGGCTCCTGGTCGTAGGAATCCATGCCGACGATGTCCACCACGTCGTCACCGGGATAGCAGCTCGTCCAGGCGATCGCGTCACCCCCGCGGTTGGGGGCGTAGTCGAAACGGAATGCCTGCCCCTCGACCGAACGCATCGCCGCCACGATGCGCCGCCAGTACGCCTTCCAGTTCTCGGGATCCGGACGGCAGCGGTGGGTGTAGTCGAAGCCGTTCATCTCCCAGCCGAGCACGATCACCGTGTCCGGCAGCCCCAGACCGACCAGCCGCCTGGCCAACCGCCGGAAGTGCTCGTCGTTCGCCCCGCGCGCGCCCGAGCGGATCAGCTCCGCGACCCGGGCGTCGGGAACACCGGCCTCGTTGCGCTCCTGCATCGGCACGTTGAGGACGAACAGCCGATCGGCCCTCTCCCCGCGCCACCGCGCCCACGTGCGCAGGGAATCCGGCGCCCCCTCGATGTTCGCCCACGTGTCGCCGGGCAGGTAGGTGTGCCCGGCGCGCAGGTCCGTACCGCCGAGCCAGCGCGACAGCTCCTCCATCCGCTCGACGCCGGGCGAGCCGTAGTGCAGGTAGGCGCCCACCGCCGTCCCCGCGGCCTCGCTCCCCGCACCGCCCCCGGCCCCCTCCCGCGGCGGCCGGACGCCACCGAAGCCGCCCACGACGAGCAGGGCGACGACGACCACACCGACACAGGCGCCCGACAGCCGGCGACCCAAACGGAACATGACACCTCCACAGGCCTCGCGCACCAGGGCACCTTCCAGCACGTTAGGCACCACCCCGGCAACCCGCCCGCCCGACCACCCCCCACTCGCCCATTCGCCACACCCCGCCGCCCGATCCAGCCTCGCGGCCCCCTCACCCCCGCCCCATCCCAGCCCCGCCGGCGTCTGAGGCGCGGGGGCCCGGGGGCAGCGCCCCGCTCTCCCAGCCCCGCCGGCGTCTGAGGCGCGGGGGCCCGGGGGCAGCGCCCCGCTCTCTCAGCCCCGCCGGCGTTTGAGGCGCGGGGGCCCGGGGGCAGCGCCCCCGCAACGACGCCGCACCCACACCACAACCGACGGCCCCGCCACGAAAGAACCGACGGCCGGCCCGGCTACGAAAGCACCCGCACCCCCAACTGAGACGCAAGCGCCGGCGCCAGGTCGAACAGCTGCGCCGGGCTGATCACCGCCCCGGCCAGCGCGTCCACCCCCCGCGCGATCTCCAGTACGGCGGCCTCCCGCAGATCCACGTCCGCCATACGCACCCCGGAGAAGTCCACCCCCCGCAGGGCGCAGTCCCGGAACTCCACCCGCTCCAGCACCGCGCCCCCGAAGTCCGGCTCCACGAGCACGCACCCCTCGAAGACGACGTCCTTCAGCCGTGCCTTCCGCAGGTTCAGATAGTCGATCTTGCCGCCCCGGACCACCACCCGCTCCAGCCCCGCCCCGTGCAGCTGCACCCCGCCCAGGCGCGCGTCCACCAGCTCCACGTCGCGCAGCGACACCTCCGACAGGTCGGTGCCGACCCCGCGAACCCCCTCCAGCAGCGAATCCAGGATCCGCGCCCTCGCCAGCCCCGCCTCGTCCAGCGAGCAGCGCCGCAGCGCGCAGTCCATGAACCGCGCCCCGACCCCCTCCTGCCCCGCCAGGTCCAGGTCCGCGAACTCCAGCCCGTCGTAGTCCCCGTCCGGCTCCAGCTCCGGCCCCTCCCAGGGCGACAGCTCCGGCAGCCGCACCTCCGGCCTCCGCGCCGCCTTCACCGACTGCTGCCGACCGTTTCGCACCATGCCCCCATCGTGACCGACGCCACCGACAGCGGCCCGCGCTCCCGCCGCGGCCGCCCTACGCCCGGCCGAGTTCCGCCAGCGCGCCGTCCGTCAGCCGGTACACCGACCACTCCTCCTGCGGCCGCGCGCCCAGAGCCTCGTAGAAGCCGAGGGCCGGCGCGTTCCACTTCAGCACCGACCACTCCAGCCGCTCGTAGCCGCGCTCGACGCACGTACGCGCCAGCTCCGCCAGCAGCGCCTTGCCGTGGCCGCCACCGCGCACGCCCGGCCGTACGTACAGGTCCTCCAGGTAGATGCCGTGCGCACCCCGCCAGGTGGAGAAGGACAGGAACCACACCGCGAACCCGACGACCTCCCCGTCCGCGGTCTCCGCCACGTGCGCGAACACCGCCGGCCGCTCGCCGAACAGCGCCTCCCGCAACTGCTCCTCGGTGGCCCGCGCCTCGTGCGGCACCTTCTCGTACTGTGCGAGTTCACGGATCATCGCGTGGATGACGGGGACATCGGCGACTTCGGCGCTACGGATCATGCGGGCAGCCTAGGTCGCGGCCCTCGGACCGAATCCCCGGGCGCAACGCCGGAAGGCCCCGGGCGTCAAACCCGGGGCCTTCCGCTGCTGGAGCCCCCTGTCGGATTCGAACCGACGACCTACGCATTACAAGTGCGTTGCTCTGGCCGGACTGAGCTAAGGAGGCAGTGCGCACCCGCCGTGTACTGCGAGCGAAACCGCCATCACTCTACACAGCAGGCGAATCCCCCGGCCATCACATTGGCCCCGCACGGTGCGCACCAGGCAGCCGGGTCCGACAGATCGCACAAAGTTCGAAGTCACGGCCGGGCGGTGCTGACAGCGGCGGGCGCGGCGGGTAGCGTCGGGCGGAGTCCGGATTCTGGACTAGACCTTCCACTCGGATCGTCCGGCACGTTCCTGCCGGTAGAAGGGATTCACCACCATGGCTTCTGTCACCTTCGACAAGGCGACCCGTCTGTACCCGGGCGGCGACAAGCCCGCCGTCGACCAGCTGGAGCTGGAGATCGAGGACGGCGAGTTCCTCGTCCTCGTCGGCCCCTCCGGCTGCGGCAAGTCCACCTCGCTGCGCATGCTGGCCGGCCTGGAGGACGTCAACGGCGGCGCCATCCGCATCGGTGACCGCGACGTCACGCACCTGCCGCCCAAGGACCGGGACATCGCGATGGTGTTCCAGAACTACGCGCTCTACCCGCACATGAGCGTCGCCGACAACATGGGCTTCGCGCTCAAGATCGCCGGCGAGGACAAGGCCACCATCCGCAAGAAGGTGGAGGACGCGGCGAAGATGCTGGACCTCACCCAGTACCTGGACCGCAAGCCGAAGGCGCTCTCCGGCGGCCAGCGCCAGCGCGTCGCCATGGGCCGTGCGATCGTCCGCAAGCCGCAGGTGTTCCTGATGGACGAGCCGCTGTCGAACCTCGACGCCAAGCTCCGCGTCTCGACGCGTACGCAGATCGCGGCCCTCCAGCGCGACCTCGGCATCACCACCGTCTACGTCACCCACGACCAGGTCGAGGCCATGACCATGGGCGACCGGGTGGCCGTGCTCAAGGACGGCCTGCTCCAGCAGGTCGACACCCCGCGCAACATGTACGACCGCCCCGCGAACCTCTTCGTCGCCGGCTTCATCGGCTCTCCGGCCATGAACCTGGTCGAGGTCCCGATCACCGACGGCGGCGTGAAGTTCGGCGACAGCGTGCTCGCCGTGTCGCGCGCGGCACTGTCCGCCGCGGCCGACGCCGGCGACCGCACCGTCACGGTCGGCGTCCGCCCGGAGCACTTCGACGTCGCCGAGACCGGTGGTCTGACCATCACCGTGAACGTCGTCGAGGAGCTCGGCGCCGACGGGTACGTCTACGGCTCGACCTCGGCCGCCGAGGGCTCCCAGGACCTCGTCGTCCGCGTGGGCGGCCGCCAGGTCCCCGAGAAGGGCTCCAGCCTGCACGTCGTGCCGCGGGCGGGCGAGATCCACGTCTTCTCGACGTCTTCCGGGCAGCGCCTGTCCGACTAGTCGGACCGCGTACGGAGGTTGGAGGGGCGTCTCGCCAAGGGGCGCCCCTCCGCCGTCCGTTGCCGGCCGGCACCCCCAGGAACCCCGGCAGACCGGGCCATTCGGACGCGGCCGTCAACCCGTAATTCGAAAGATTCCCTCGAACCATCCCCCGTCAGGGTGACTAAATGTCGCCAAATCTTCACCGAGCGCTACTCTCGCCCTCGTGACCCACACTGCCCGCCGTATCGGCCGTTCCCTCGCCCTGGTCCTGCCCGTCGTCCTGGTCCTGTCCGGGACCCTCGCGGTCACCATGGTCCCCTGGGCGGACACCTCCTCCTCCCAGCTCGTCACCGCCTCCGCCGAGGGCGTCTCCGCGCCCGCCAAGCCGCGCGCCGCCCACGAGGTGCTGCGCACCCGGCTCGTCGGCGAACTGCAGCAGGGCCAGGCGCCCGGCGACGTACTGACCCACCTCCAGCAGGAGGTGAACCGCCGGCCGTCGCTCGCCGAGCACTGCGTGGGGATCGCCCGTGCGCTCGGGCGCGCCGCGGTCGAGGCGTACGGCCCGACCAAGGCCCAGTCGTTCGCCCGCCCCGTCTGCGACACCTCGTACGCCTCCGGCGTCGCCTCCATGGGCTGACGGGCGGCCCGTCCCTACGCTGGCCGCCATGACCGACGACCGGCGATCCGCCTCCTCCGCAGCCGCGTTCCCCGCCGCCCCCGTCCAGGCAGTCGTCCTGGCGGGCGGCCAGGGGTCGCGGCTGCGTCCGTACACCGACGACCGCCCCAAGCCGATGGTGGAGATCCCGGGGACCGGGCTGCCGATCATCGGGCACCAGCTGGCCTGGCTGGCGGCCGAGGGGGTCACCGACGCCGTGGTCTCGTGCGGGCACCTCGCGGGGGTGCTCCAGGAGTGGCTGGCCGAGGCGCCGCTGCCGCTCCGCGTGACGACGGTGGTCGAGGAGGAGCCGCTGGGGCGCGGCGGCGGCCTGAAGTACGCCGCGCGGCACCTGCCGTACCCGGACGCGTCCTGGTACGCGACGAACGGCGACGTCTGGACGCGGTTCCCGCTGCGGGACATGGCGGCCTTCCACGCCGAGCGCGGGGCGGTCGCGACCCTCGCGCTGGCCCGGCCGCGGATCCCGTGGGGGGTGGTGGAGACCAACGAGTTCGGGCAGGTACTGGACTTCATCGAGGCCCCGCTGTCGCCCTATCCGGTGAACGCCGGGGTGTACGTCTTCGGACCCGAATTCGCCGCTCTGCTCCCGGACTTGGGAGACCACGAGCGCACCACCTTCCCGCGGCTGGCGCGGGAGCGGCGGCTGGCGGGCTTCCCGCTGCCCCAGGGCGCCTACTGGCGGGCGATCGACACGGCCAAGGACCTCACCGAGGCGGCAAGGGAGTTGGCCGCGCAGACGGGCGCCTGAGGCCGCCGCAGCCCGGCGCCCGCCGCAGCCCCGGCCCGACCCCGTCGTCCGCCCGTCCCCCACGACCCCCGCACACACCACAGGGGCCCGGCACGCTCTCGCGTGCCGGGCCCCTGTGTGTGCCGGCCCCTGGCGGAGGGCTCAGCCGATGAGCCCGCCGATCAGGCCGGGCTGCTTGGTCGGAGCTGTGCTTCCCCCGCGCGTGGTGCTCCCCGACGAGGAGGTCGGCGACTTCGGTGCCGCGGACTGCCGGGGCGTGCTGCGCGGGGTCTGCTTGCCGGTCGTGCCCCTGGTCGCGGTGGGCGACTCCGAGCCCGTCCCCGCGGTCCCCCGCGAGGGTGCGCCCGAGGCGGTCCTGCCGGCCTTGGCGGACGACTCGGACGGGGTGGGCGTCGGCGAGGACGACTGCCGGTTCGGCTGCTGTGCGGGCTGCTGCCTGGCCGGCGCCTGCGGCAGCGGGCGGCCCGGCAGGTAGTTGCTGGGAGCCTCGCCGGGACCGGGGACGGTGACCACGGTGGTGGAGCGGACGGCGCCGCCGAGGAGCGAGCCGACGAGCAGGGTGAGGCCGCAGACGACGGTCGCCATGACGGCCCCGCGCCGCAGCACGCGGCGGCGCAGCTGCCACACCTCGGAGCGGGGGCCGAGGGTGCGCCACGCCTCGCCGGCGAGCCGCCCGTCGAGGGAGTACACCGGGGCGCCCGCGATGATCAGCGGGCTCCAGGCGGCGAGGTAGATGATGTCGGGCGCGTCGTAGGCCGGGACGGTCTTCCAGCTGACCGTCATCAGCAGCGCGGCGGACAGCAGCGCCCCGAAGCAGGCGGCGAACCGCTGCCACAGGCCGAAGACCGTCAGGACGCCGACGATGACCTGGAGGAAGGCCACACTGAGCCCGGCCCCCACCGGGTGGGCGAGCGCGAAGTCGCGCAGCGGCTCGGCCAGCGCCCACGGGGTCAGGGTGTTCAGCCAGGTGACCATGGAGCCGCGCTCGCCGCCGTCGAAGTAGACGGGGTCGCACAGCTTGCCCATGCCGGCGTAGATGGAGATGAAGCCGAGGAAGACGCGCAGCGGGAGCAGCACGACGCCGAGGTTCATCCGGCGGCCGGGGTAGTAGGAGGCCTGCGCCCGGTTGTCGGCCGCGGGGCGCCGGGAGTCGGGCCCGTTGCCCGCCCCGGAGCCGGGCGGCTGCTCGTACGGGAGGTCCCGTACGGCGGCCAGCGGGCGCGTCTCGGCGGGGTCCCCGTAGCTGCGCTGGCCGACGACGGTCGGCGTGGCGAGGGTGTCCTCGGCGAGGTCGTGGGCCATGTCGACGCGCGGGATGACCTGGGTCGCGCCGCCGTCGTAGGCGTCGTGGCCGCGGACGGCCTGGAGCAGTCCGCCCATGGCCGCGGCACTGTCGCCGGTGTCGGACTTGCCGCTCCAGACCACGGGGGCCCGGCGGCGGGTGGCCCCGGCGGCGGCCACCACGGCGCCGCCCAGGACGGGTGCGCGGCCGGGGGCCTTCGCGGGCTTGGAACGCGCGCTCGGGCTCGGTGCGAGCCGCACGCGGAAGCTGGCGTGGTTGACGATGACCTGTGCGGGGTCGCACGGCACCTTGACCATGCTCAGCGCGGGCTGGTCGTCGAACCCTGACGTTCTGGTGTCCACACTCATCTAACCGAGTGATCAGTGGTTAGGACACTGCCTTGACATCAGGGATCTGTCCGAGACCCGTCAAGATCAAGCCACCCCGCCCGAAACGGGCGGGGTGGCACGCTCACGGGTCACTTTCCGTGGGCCAAGTGGATCAAGCGATCAGGTGCGGCGGTCAGGTCCGGGGCTGCGCGGCGCGGCGGCGGGCCGCCTCGTAGAGCACGACGCCCGCGGCGACACCGGCGTTGAGGGACTCGGCGCCGCCCGGCATCGGGATGCGCACGAGGTAGTCGCAGTTCTCGCCGACGAGGCGGCCCAGGCCCTTGCCCTCGGAGCCGACGACGATGACGACCGGGCCGCCGAGCGCCTCCAGGTCCTGCACCTCGTGCGTGCCCTCGGCGGCGAGGCCGACGACGGCGATGCCGGCCTTCTTGTACTCCTGCAGGGCGCGGGTGAGGTTGGTGACGCGGGAGACCGGGGTGCGGGCCGCGGTGCCGGCCGAGGTCTTCCAGGCACCGGCGGTCATACCGGCGGCGCGGCGCTCGGGGATGACCACGCCGTGGCCGCCGAAGGCGGAGACGGAGCGGACGATCGCGCCGAGGTTGCGCGGGTCGGTGACGCCGTCGAGGGCGACGATGAGGGGGTCCTCACCGTTGTCGTAGGCCTCGGCGGTGAGGTCCTCGGGGTGTGCGTACTCGTACGGCGGGACCTGGAGGACCAGGCCCTGGTGGTTGAGCCCGTTGGTCATGCGGTCGAGTTCGGGGCGCGGGGCTTCCATCAGGTTGACGTTGCCGCGCTCGGAGGCGAGCTGGAGGGCTTCGCGGACGCGCTCGTCGTTGTCGATGAACTGCTGGACGTAGAGCGTCGTGGCGGGCACGCCGTCGCGCAGCGCCTCGAAGACCGGGTTGCGGCCGACGACCATCTCGCTGGTGCCCTTGGGGCCGCCGCGGCGCGGTGCCGGACGGCGCTTGGCGGCCTGGCGGGCCATGGCGTTGGCGATGCGGTTCGCCTTGTGCTTCTTGCGGTCCTCGGCCTTGGGCGTGGGGCCCTTGCCCTCCAGGCCCTTGCGCCGCTGGCCACCGCTGCCGACCGTAGCGCCCTTCTTGTTGGACGTGCGGCGGTTCCTGCGCTGGCTGTTCCCGGCCATGACCTCTACCTGTTTCGTTGGTGCTGCGATATGTACGTATGAAGAGTGTGCCGCCCGGGGGGCCGGGCGGCACAGTCGGACTGCTCCGGGTGCCGGGGGCTCAGCGGGGGCCGAGCGTCCAGCGCGGCCCCGTCGGGCTGTCCTCGATGACCAGACCGGACTGCTGGAGCTGGTCGCGGATGGCGTCGGCGGTCGCCCAGTCCTTGCGGGACCGGGCGGACTCGCGCTGGTCCAGGACAAGGCGTACGAGCGTGTCCACGGCGCCGTGGAGGTCCTCGCCTCGGTCGCTCTCGCCGGCCCAGTGCGCGTCGAGCGGGTCCAGGCCGAGGACGCCCAGCATGGCCCGTACCTCGGACAGGCGGGCGATGGCCGCGTCCTTGTCGTCGGCGGCGAGCGCGCTGTTGCCCTGACGGACGGTGGTGTGGACGATGGCGAGCGCCTGCGGGACGCCGAGGTCGTCGTCCATGGCCTCGGCGAAGGCGGGCGGGACCTCCTCCGCCGCCTCGACCGGGCCGCCGGCCTTCTCCACGACGCGCTGGATGAAGCCCTCGATGCGGGCGAAGGCCGACTCGGCCTCGCGCAGCGCCTCCTCGCTGTACTCGATCATCGACCGGTAGTGCGGGGTGCCGAGGTAGTAGCGCAGGACGATCGGGCGCCACTGCTTGACCATCTCGGAGACGAGCACCGAGTTCCCGAGGGACTTGGACATCTTCTCGCCGGACATGGTGACCCAGGCGTTGTGGACCCAGTAGTTCGCGAACTCGTCGCCGAAGGCCTTGGCCTGGGCGATCTCGTTCTCGTGGTGCGGGAAGATCAGGTCGAGGCCGCCGCCGTGGATGTCGAAGGCCTCGCCGAGGTACTTGTGCGCCATGGCTGAGCATTCGAGGTGCCAGCCGGGACGGCCGCGGCCCCACGGGGTCTCCCAGGAGGGCTCGCCCGGCTTGACGGACTTCCACATGGCGAAGTCGCGCGGGTCGCGCTTGCCCGTCTCGCCCTCGCCGGAGGGCTGGAGCAGGTTGTCGAGCTCCTGGTTGGACAGGCTCAGGTAGCCGGGGAAGGAGCGCACGTCGAAGTAGACGTTGCCGTCGGCCTCGTAGGCGTGGCCGCGCTCGATCAGCCCGCGCATCATCTCGATCATCTCGGGGACATGGCCCGTGGCGCGCGGCTCGTAGGTGGGCCGCAGGCAGCCGAGGGCGTCGTACCCGCTGTTGAAGGCCTGCTCGTTGTCGTAGCCGATGGACCACCAGGGGCGGCCCTGCTCGGCCGACTTCGCGATGATCTTGTCGTCGATGTCGGTGACGTTGCGGATGAAGGTGACGTCGTAGCCGCGGTACTCGAACCAGCGGCGCATCATGTCGAAGTTGAGGCCCGACCGGATGTGCCCGATGTGCGGGGCCGCCTGCACGGTGGCACCACAGAGGTAGATCGAGACGCAGCCCGGGACGAGCGGGGTGAAGTCGCGGATCTGCCGGGCGTTGGTGTCGTACAGGCGAATAGTCACGGCATCCAGGGTAGTGCGCCTGTAGCAGTGCCCCGCGACCTTTGGGGCCGCGGGGCCGCTTTGTTGCCGAAGATGTGCCGTCCCCGCGGGCGTTCAGGCCCGGTTCGTCCGGTACACGAGGGCGGTGGCGATGGCCGCGAGCCCTTCGGCCCGGCCGGTGAGGCCCAGTCCGTCGGTGGTGGTGCCCGACACGGAGACGGGGGCGCCCGCGGCGGCCGCGAGCGCCTTCTGCGCCTCTTCGCGCCGCTTGCCGATCTTCGGGCGTACGCCGATCACCTGGATGGCGATGTTGCCGATCTCGAAGCCCTCCGCGCGCACGATCCGGGCGGCCTCCGCCAGCAGGGTGGTGCCGGCGGCGCCGGACCACTCGGGGCGGGAGGTGCCGAAGTGCGCGCCCAGGTCGCCGACTCCGGCGGCCGAGAAGAGGGCGTCGCAGGCGGCGTGGGCGGCGACGTCGCCGTCGGAGTGCCCGGCGAGGCCGTCCTCCCCCTCCCACAGCAGGCCGGCGCACCACAGCTCGCGGCCGGTCTCGAAGGCGTGCACGTCGGTGCCGATCCCGACGAGCGGGATCAGCGGTGCGGCGGCGGGGTCAGAACCCATCGGTGGCCCTCCTGCGGGCGAGTACGGCCTCTGCGAGGACCAGGTCGAGCGGTCGGGTGACCTTGAAGGCCTCTTCGTGTCCGGGGATCACCACGACGGGGACGCCGAGGCGTTCCACCATGCCGGCGTCGTCGGTGGCGCCCTCGCCGTCCACGGCGATCGCGGCGTGCGCCCGCAGGAGCGTGGCGAGGTCGAAGCCCTGCGGGGTCTGCACGGCGCGCAGCCGGGCCCGCGCGGGCGTGGCGACGACCGGCTCGGGCTCGCCGGGCTTCCCGGGCTCGACCTCCTTCACGGTGTCGGCCAGCGGGAGCGCGGGCACCACGGCGCGCGCGCCGTCGCGCACGGCCTCGACGACGGCGTCCACGGTGTCCACGGGGACGAGCGGGCGGGCCGCGTCGTGGATCAGTACGGAGGTGACGTCCTGCGGCAGCGCCTCCAGGCCGGCCCGTACGGACTCCTGGCGGGTCTCGCCTCCGGGGACGACGCGGACCTCGGTCCGCTCGGGCAGCGCGTGCTCGCCCAGCAGCAGGCGCACCTCGGCCGTTTCGGCGGCGGGGGCGACGACCACCACGACGGACACCGCGCGGGAGCGGGCCATCGCGCGGACGGCGTGGACGAGCATCGGGGTGCCGCCGAGGGCCCTCAGCGCCTTCGGGGCGCCGGGACCGAGGCGTACGCCGCGGCCGGCGGCCGGGATCACCGCGGCCGTGCGGCGGGGGCGCGTTTCGTCAGACATCAGTAGCTCCGAGCCAGGTTTCCGAGCCAGGTTTGTGACTTCGGCCGACATGGGTATGGCCTGAAGGGTGCCGGGTGCGACGCCCCTCGCCCCTTCCGTGACGACCGGTCGAGCAGGCTGCCCGGACCCGGCGCGCCAGTGGGAAGTACGAGTACGGCCGGGGATGCAGAAGTACGAGTACGGCTGAGGGGTGGGGATACAGACATGCCGCAGCGCCCGGCAACAGGTCTCTCCTGGGGGAGAAGCCTTGTCATCGGGCACCGCGGCAAGCTGTGCACACCGTGCACGGGGCCTCGCGTCAGGACGCGAGCACCTCGTCGAGGAGGGCCTCGGCCTTGTCCTCGTTCGTGTTCTCAGCGAGCGCGAGCTCGCTGACCAGGATCTGGCGCGCCTTCGCGAGCATGCGCTTCTCGCCCGCGGAGAGCCCGCGCTCGCGCTCACGACGCCACAGGTCACGCACCACTTCGGCGACCTTGATGACATCGCCAGAAGCGAGCTTCTCCAGATTTGCCTTGTAGCGCCGGGACCAGTTCGTCGGCTCTTCTGCATACGGTGCACGAAGCACCTCGAAGACCCGGTCCAGCCCGTCCTGGCCGACTACGTCGCGAACGCCGACGAACTCCGCATTGTCCGCAGGCACACGAACCGTCAGGTCGCCCTGGGCGACCTTGAGCACCAAGTAGGTCTTGTCCACGCCTTTGATCTGGCGAGTCTCAATGGCCTCGATCAGCGCGGCCCCGTGATGGGGATAGACCACGGTGTCGCCAACCTTGAACGTCATGTGACAGGTACCCCTTCCGTGGCTATCCAGGGTAACACGAGAACTGACCGTTATGAATGGCGTTTTCGCAGGTCAGGGCACATCTCGGGGCTTGACAACAGCAACAGGAACGTGCTGCGGAAGGGTTCCGGAAGGGGGTATTCGCAGGTCGGGGGCGCTGCGCGGACCAGGCGAAAGCGCCGCGCCGCGCCCCTCGCGCACCCCCACCAGTGTGACGTACGTCCCGTTTTGCCGGGTTGGGCGTCGGGAAACCGAACTGCTCCGTTCGGCTGGCGGGGACGCGTGCGGCAGCGGGTTCCGGCCCAATCCGGAATTGATCACCGAGGGGTGTTCGAGGGAATCCCGGAATTGATCAACGGGCGGCGGCCGCACGATATGCGAGCCCCACATGATCGGCGAGGTGAACGGCAAGGGTGAACCGCGGCCGGAATGCAAGATCGTGGACCGCCCCCAGGGCGGCCGCCCCCCTGCGGAGGGTCGGGTGCGGGGGCGGGGCGGCGGCTCGGTAACCTAAGCGCGCTGACACACCCTTAGAGCGGCTTTACCTCGGCCGTTCCGGGGGTACCTCCCAGCGGTTGCCGGGAGAGCCCACCCTCCGTTTCCGTTCGTCCAAGGAGTTGCCGCCGCCGTGAGCCGCAGCCTTCGACGCGGCGCCCTCGCCGCCACCGCCGTCGTGTTCTCGATCGCCTCGCTGGCCGCATGCGGTGCGGGCAACGACGCGCAGACTCTCCAGATCAAGCCGGACAACGCCGCCGCAACCAAGGGCGACATCGAGATCCAGAACGCTCTGGTGATCACCCAGGGCGAGAAGGACAAGAAGGGCCCGGCCGTCGTCTCGGCGACCGTCTTCAACAACGGAACCAAGGCACAGACGCTTGACGGCATCACCCTTGCGGATGGCAAGGGCAAGGTCGCGCTGAAGCCGGCCGCGGGCGGCGACAAGATCACCGTGCCGGCCGGCGGCTCCGTGGTGCTCGGCGGCGCGGGCAACGCCTCCGCCGTGATCGAGAACGGCTCCGAGGCCGCCAAGAACGGCGACGTGCAGAAGGTCGTCTTCCAGCTGAGCAGCACCGGCGGCGTGGAGCTGCAGGCCTTCGTGGTCCCGGCCACCGGGATGTACGCGGGCTTCGGCCCGTCCGCCGCTCCCTCCGCCACCCCGGCGGCCACCGCGTCCGGCAGCCCGGCCGCCAGCCCGGCCGCCGGCGCCACCCCCTCCGGCAGCGCCTCGGGCGCGGCCTCCGGCGCCGCGTCGAAGTCGCCCTCGGGGGCGGCCGCTTCCCCGTCGGGCTCCGCCTCGCACGCCGCGGGCCACTGATCCGGGTCACGGCGTAGCTCCGTACGCCCACGGTCCGCACGCATACGCGAAGGGCCCCCGTCCGCACCAGCGGGCGGGGGCCCTTCGCGTCGCCGCGGCGCAGACCCCGCCCCGGACGCCTCCGGACTCCTAACGGTCCGCGGGAGCCCCGGGGGGGCCCGCTCACGGCTCGAACTTGTAGCCGAGGCCGCGGACGGTGACCAGGTAGCGCGGCGCGCCCGGGTCCGGCTCGATCTTCGCGCGCAGGCGCTTGACGTGGACGTCGAGGGTCTTGGTGTCGCCGACGTAGTCAGCGCCCCAGACCCGGTCGATCAGCTGCATACGGGTCAGCACGCGGCCCGCGTTGCGCAGCAGCATCTCCAGCAGGTCGAACTCCTTCAGCGGGAGGTCCACCTTGTCGCCGGCCACGGTGACCACGTGCCGGTCGACGTCCATCCGTACCGGGCCGGCCTCCAGGGCCGCCGGGGTCACCTCCTCGGGCTCTCCGCGACGGCGCAGGACCGCGCGGATGCGTGCGACCAGCTCGCGCGAGGAGAAGGGCTTGGTGACGTAGTCGTCCGCTCCTATCTCCAGCCCGACGACCTTGTCGATCTCGCTGTCCTTGGCGGTCACCATGATCACGGGGACGTTGGAGCGGCCGCGCAGCTGCCGGCAGACCTCGGTGCCGGGCAGACCGGGCAGCATCAGGTCGAGGAGGACGAGGTCGGCGCCGTTGCGCTCGAACTCGTCGAGACCGTCGGGGCCGGTCGCCGCGATGGCGACCTCGAACCCCTCCTTGCGGAGCATGTAGGACAGGGCGTCGCTGAAGGATTCCTCATCCTCGACGACGAGCACTCGGGTCACGGAAGGGACCTCCGGGGCAGGGATGGCTGGAGCTGTGGTGGTTCAGGCTGGGGTCGGGTGGGCGCTGGGGGCCGCAGGGGCGGGGGCGGAGGCGGCGGCCTCGGGCAGCCGCAGGGTGAAGGTGGAGCCCTGGCCCTCCGAGCTCCACACCGACACCTCGCCGCCGTGCGAGGCGGCCACGTGCTTGACGATCGCGAGGCCGAGGCCGGTTCCACCGGTGGCGCGGGAGCGGGCCGGGTCCACACGGTAGAAGCGTTCGAATATCCGCTCGCGGTCCTTCTCCGGGATGCCGATGCCCTGGTCGGTCACGGCGATCTCGATCAGGTCCCCGCCGGGAGCCGTCACCCTACGTGCGGCGATTCCGACGCGGGTGCGGGCGGGGCTGTAGTTGACGGCGTTCTCGACGAGGTTGCCGAGGGCGGCCGCGAGCTGTCCGCGGTTGCCCCATACGCGCAGGTCGGAGGTGCCGCCGACGGCCATGGTGATCTGCTTGGAGGTCGCCGCCTGGCGGCAGCGGTCGACGGCCTCGGCGACCAGCGTGTCCACGCGGACGGGCTCGGCGTCCTCCAGCGGGTCGTCGTTCTGCACCCGGGAGAGGTCGATGAGCTCCTGCACGAGGTTGATCAGCCGGGTGGACTCGATCTGCATGCGGCCGGCGAAGCGGCTGACCGCCTCGGGGTCGTCCGCGGCGTCCATGACGGCCTCGGACAGCAGGGAGATCGCCCCGACCGGGGTCTTCAGCTCGTGGGAGACGTTGGCGACGAAGTCGCGGCGTACCGCCTCGATGCGGCGGGCCTCGGTGAGGTCCTCGACCAGGAGGAGGACCAGCCGGGAGCCGAGCGGGGCGACGCGCGCGGAGACGGCGAGGGCCTCGCCCCGGCCGGTTCCGCGACGGGGCAGGTCCAGCTCGACCTGCCGTATCTCCCCGTCGCGGCGGGTCTCGCGGGCCATGTGGAGCATGGGTTCGACGGCCAGCTTGCCGCCGCGTACGAGCCCTAGGGCATAGGCGGCGGACGAGGCCTTGACGACGGCGTCGCCCTCGTCGAGGACCACGGCGGAGGAGCGGAGGACGGACAGCACGGTGTCCACGCCCGGCGGCAGTATGGCGTTGATGTCGGGCCGCATGGAGCTCCGGGTGGGGCGCGCCTGGTCGCGCTCGCTCCACCGGAACGCCAGCATGGCGATGACGCCGGTGCACAGACCGGCGATCGCCGCAGCTGCGGCGACCGCCGCGTTCACGTCCATGGATCCAGGTTAAGCAGGCACGACACCACTTCCACAGCGGTCCGGGGGGCACCTCGAACAGTCGTCGCCCAGAGTTCACCCCGGCGACGGGGTTGATTCACCTGCGGTGCCGGAGTCGGACGCGTTCGCGGCGCAGCGTGCGGACATGGGGCGGAAGGCCGCTCCGGACCGCCCGGGCACAGCCTCAGCAGTAGGCCGAGAGAGGGACACCAGACATGCGCGACGCGTACCACGAGGAACTGGACTCGATCGGAGAAAGCCTGGTCGAGATGGCCCGGCTCGTCGGTTCCGCGATCGGGCGGGCCACGACGTCCATGCTCGACGCCGACCTCAAGCTCGCCGAGAGCGTCATCGCCGCCGACCGGAAGGTCGACGACCTCCAGCACGACCTGGAGGCCCGTGCCATCGCCCTCCTGGCCCGCCAGCAGCCGGTCGCCACCGACCTGCGGATCGTGGTGACCTCGCTGCGCATGAGCGCCGACCTGGAGCGCGCCGGCGACCTGGCCCAGCACGTGGCGAAGCTCGCCCGGCTGCGCTTCCCCGACAGGGCCGTGCCGCAGGACCTGCACGCGACGATCCTGGAGATGGGGCAGCTGGCGCAGCGCCTGATGGCGAAGGCGGCCCAGGTCATCATCACGAAGGACGTCGACCTGGCGCTCCAGCTGGAGCAGGACGACGACGCGATGGACCTGCTGCACCGCACGCTGTTCCAGCACCTGATGGACGACCGCTGGAAGCACGGCATCGAGACGGCGGTGGACGTGACGCTGCTCGGGCGCTACTACGAGCGCTTCGCGGACCACGCGGTGTCGGTGGCCAAGCGCGTGGTCTACCTGGTGACGGGCGAGCACGCGGACGACCTCCAGCAGCCGACCCCGGCCGAGGGCGACTGACGCGGCCCGGCCGCGTCCCCGCCGTTCCGGGCGGCCGGGACCTGGCGACGGGCGACGGGCGGGGGGCCGGGCGGCGGTTGGCGAGCCGGGCGCGGTTGGCGGGCGGGGCGGGCGGCCCCGAGCTTCCGTGCGCCGTTGACGCGCCCGCGGAGCTGGGCATGAATGAGGGCGAGGCGGTCAGTCGCACGAAGTCCCGTATGCCGCGGGGCCCCGCCTCCTGGAGGAGGAACCATGCCCGATTCCCCCGTCCCCATCACCCCGGAGCAGGAGCAGCCGCCGAAGCCCGAGCCGCTGCGGCTCCCGCTGCTCGCGGCCTGCGGCTGCGGCTCCGGCTGCGGCTGCGGCTGCCAGTCCGGTGCCCCCTGCCAGTGCGGCGGCTGACCGGGCCCACCCGGCCGGCCACGCGAAGGGGCCTCCTGCCCGCGGACTCCCGCGGCGGGGGGCCTTTCGCGCGCCCGGCACACCTCCGGCGGTCAGCGCAGGAGCCACTTGCGGGTGAGCTCCATGACCTCCGCGCGGCTGCGGCCGCCGTGGTCCGCCGCGATGAAGTGGGAGCCGATCCGCAGGGAGAAGGTGATCAGGGAGCGGACCTCGACGTCGTCCTCGTCGGCGCAGAAGGCGCGGAACAGCGAGCGCAGGTACTCCATGCGCCGGCTGTCGGCGCGGCGCAGCCGCTCGGCGACGGACTCGTCCCGGCGCGCCCAGTCGCGGATCGCCAGGTCGGCGTCGACGCCGACCACCGGCCCTTCCTCGTACGAGGCGACGATCGTGAACAGCCGGTCCAGGCGCGCCCGGGCGTCTCCCCCGCCGCTCTCGACCAGCTCGATCACCGCCTCGGTGACCTCCCGCTCCCAGGTGTCGAGCATCTCGGTGAGCAGCGCGCCCCGGCTGCCGAAGTAGCCGTAGAAGCCGCCCTTGCTGACGCCGAGCGCCTGCGCGAGCGCCTCGACGCGGACGGCCTCCGGGCCGCCGGCCGCCAGTGCCCGCAGTCCCTCCTCGATCCATCTGCCGCGTGGCGTGCGGGTCGCGCCCATGGTCCGTCCTCTCACCCGACCCGTCTATACGGTGCCGTATAGATGGGTGCTAACCTCGGTCTATACGGCATCGTATAGATAGGGGCTTGCGCATGAGACTCCCCAGTTCCGCCCACACCTCGCGCCCGTGGCGCATCCACGAGATCGCCGGCGACTTCCGGCTTGAGGACGTGTGGGCCCTGCCGACCCCCGGCGGGCCCGACGACCTCGCCCGCCTGGTACGCCAGTTCGCGCGGGGCACGGGGGACCCCGTCCCCTCCTTCCTGGGACGGGCGCTCTTCGCGATCCGGTGGAAGCTCGGCGCCCTGCTCGGCTGGGACACGCCGTCCGGCGGCCTCCGCTCCCGGGTACCGACGCTCCGCGACCGGCTGCCGGCGGACCTCCGCGAGGGCGAGCGGGGCCCGGACCTCGTCGCGGCCCCGTTCACGTCCGTCTACCAGACGCACGACGAGTGGGCGGCGGAGATGGCCAACAAGACCATGCACGGCGTGATGCACATCGGCTGGGTACCGGACGGCGACGGCGGGTACCGCGGCCAGATGGCCGTCCTGGTGAAACCCAACGGCCTGATGGGCGCGGCCTACATGCTGGCCATCAAGCCCTTCCGCTACGTGGGCGTCTACCCGGCCCTGCTCCGCTCGATAGGCGAGGAGTGGCGCAGGAGCACCCCGGCCGCCGCGGACTGACCCGGAGGAACGCGGACCGACCCGGAGGAGCACCGAGAAGCCCCCGCCCGCTGCGAGAACAGCGGACGGGGGCTTCTGCGCGGCTCAGGAGGCCGGAGGCTACTTCTTGCCCTGGTTCTTGACGGCCTCGATGGCGGCCGCGGCCGCGGCCGGGTCGAGGTAGGTGCCGCCCGGGTTGAGGGGCTTGAAGTCGGCGTCGAGCTCGTAGACGAGCGGGATGCCGGTCGGGATGTTCAGGCCCGTGATGTCCTCGTCGGAGATGCTGTCGAGGTGCTTGACCAGACCGCGCAGCGAGTTGCCGTGCGCGGCCACCAGGACCGTGCGGCCCGCCAGCAGGTCGGGGACGATGCCGTCGTACCAGTACGGCAGCATGCGCTCGACGACGTCCTTCAGGCACTCGGTGCGCGGGCGCAGCTCGTTGGGGATCGACGCGTAGCGCGGGTCCTCGGACTGGGAGAACTCCGTACCGTCCTGGAGCACCGGCGGCGGGGTGTCGTAGGAGCGGCGCCACAGCATGAACTGCTCCTCGCCGAACTCCGCGAGGGTCTGCGCCTTGTCCTTGCCCTGCAGCGCGCCGTAGTGGCGCTCGTTCAGGCGCCAGGAGCGGTGCACCGGGATCCAGTGGCGGTCCGCGGACTCCAGCGCGAGCTGCGCGGTGCGGATGGCGCGCTTCTGGAGGGAGGTGTGCAGAACGTCGGGCAGCAGGCCGGCGTCCTTCAGCAGCTCACCGCCACGGACCGCCTCCTTCTCGCCCTTCTCGGTGAGGTTGACGTCCACCCAGCCGGTGAACAGGTTCTTCGCGTTCCATTCGCTCTCGCCGTGGCGGAGGAGGATCAGCTTGTACGGTGCGTCGGCCATGCGTACGAGCCTAATGGACGCGCGAGGGTGTCGATTGACGGCTCGGGTCAATTGGGTGGCGCCCCGAGCCCGCCCCCTCGTAATGTGCACAGCGCCAGAGCGGCACTTACACTCTCGGGGGGATTTCCGTATGTCCGCTGCCAGTCTGATCCGGGCTGCCCGGGAGAGCGTCTCGGGGCTGCCCCGGGCGTTCTGGTGGCTCTGGACGAGCACGCTCGTGAACCGGCTCGGGGCCTTCGTCGCCACCTTCATGACCTTGTACCTGACGCTGGACCGCGGCTACTCGGCCTCCTTCGCGGGACTCGTCGTCGCCCTCCACGGGCTGGGCGGTGTGGTGTCCTCCCTGGTCGCGGGGGTGATGACCGACCGCCTGGGGCGGCGCCCGACGCTGCTGGCGGCCCAGGCCTCGACCGCCCTCTCGGTGGCGCTGCTGGGCTTCATGGAGGACCCGGCGGCGATCGCGGCGGTGGCGCTGCTGGTCGGCATGACCTCGAACGCCTCCCGCCCGGCGGTCGCGGCGATGATGGCGGACATCGTCCGCCCCGAGGACCGGGTACGTGCCTTCGCGCTCAACTACTGGGCCATCAACCTCGGCTTCGCCGTCAGCGCGACCGCGGCGGGACTGATCGCCGAGCACAGCTACCTGGCCGGCTTCCTCGGCGAGGCAGCCCTCACGCTGGTCTGCGCGGTGCTGGTCTACGTCAAGCTGCCCGAGTCCCGCCCCGCGGGCGGCGCCGCCGCGGCCGGCGCCCCCGGCAAGACGGGCGCCGGTACGGAGATCGGGCTGGGGACGGTGCTGCGGGACGGGCGGTTCATGGGTGTGGTCGGCCTGTCGTTCCTGATCTCGCTGATCTTCACGCAGGGCTCTGTGGGCCTGCCGGTCGCGATGGGGTCCGCCGGGTTCTCACCCGGGGACTACGGCCTCGTCATCGCCGTGAACGGCCTGCTGATCGTGGTGCTGCAGATCCCCGTCACCCGCCTCATCGAGCACCGCGACCCGCAGCGGCTGCTGGTCGTCTCGGCGCTGCTGGCCGGCTACGGATTCGCGCTGACGGCATTCGCCGGGCCGCTGTGGGCGTACGCGCTGACGGTGTGCGTGTGGACGCTCGCCGAGATCGTCAACTCGCCGACCCAGATGAGCCTGGTGGTACGTCTCTCGCCGGTGCACGGGCGCGGGCGCTACCAGGGCGTCTACACGATGTCCTGGTCGGTGGCCGCGCTGGTGGCGCCCCTGATGGCGGGCTTCATGATCGACCGCTGGGGCGCGGGCCGGCTGTGGGCGGCCACGGGCGTACTGGGCACGGTGGCGGCGGCCGGCTACTGGCTGCTGATGCGCAACCTGCCCGACGGGGACCGGGATACGCGGCCGACAGCGGCCGGCGGCGGCGCCGCCGACCCGGAGGCGGTGGCGGTGGCGGTGGCGGAAGCACCGCACACCGGACCGGCGCCCGCGCCCGCCGGGCCCGCTGCCACCGGACCGGCTCCCACCGGCCCTGACCCGGTCCGGGCGGGCTGACCGGCGCCGGCGGTCGGGGGGCCGCCGGCGTCAGTCGGCCGGGCCGCCGCCGGGCGCGGCCGCCGACTCGTCCTGCGGGCGCGTCAGGTGCTTGAAGGCGTCGAGGTTGAAGGTCGGCTCGCCGCGCGAGACCCGCCACTCGTACTCGCGCCGGATCGCGCTCGCGAAGCCCAGCTCCAGCAGGGTGTTGAAGGAACCGTCCGCGGCCTCCAGCACCGTGCCGAGCAGCCGGTCCAGCTCCTCCGGGGTGACCACCGATAGGGGCAGGCGGGCCGTCAGGTAGATGTCGCCGAGGCGGTCCACCGCGTACGCCATCCCGTACAGCTTGAGGTTGCGCTCCAGCAGCCAGCGGTGGACGCCCGCCTCGTTCTCGTCGGGGTGGCGGATCACGAAGGCGTTGACCGACAGCGAGTGCCGGCCGACCCGGATCGAGCAGGTGGTGCTGAGCTTGCGCGTACCGGGGAGCTGGACGACGTAGGTGCCCGGCCGGGGGCTCTCCCAGCTCAGCTCCGCGCCGGTGAGCGCGCTCTCGATGATCTCGGCGGTGTCAGCCATGGTGGGAGCGTACGCGACGGCGGTGATCGTGCATCGCCGCCGTGTAGACGTCCGCCGTGCCGGCGGCGGCCGTGTCCCAGCCGAAGAACTGCGCGTGCCGCGCCGCCTCGGCCCCCATCCGGTCCGCGAGCCGGGGCTCGTCGACGAAGCGGCGCAGCTGCCGCGCGTAGTCCGCCGGGTCGTGTCCGGGTACGAGGATCCCCGTGACGCCGTCGTCGACGGCGACGGGCAGCCCGCCGACCTCGGCGGCCAGCACCGGGGTGCCGGCGGCCTGGGCCTCTATCGCGACGAGCCCGAAGGACTCGCTGTAGGACGGCATGACGAGCACGGACGCCGCCCGGAACCAGTCGGCGAGGCCGTCCTGGGCGACCGGCGGGTGGAAGTGCACGAGGTCGGCGATCCCCAGCTGCGCGGCGAGCTTCTGCAGGCCCTCGGGCTTGGCGAGGCCGCTGCCGCTCGGGCCGCCGACGACGGGGACGAAGAGGCGGCGGCGCAGCGAGGGGTCGCGGTCGACGAGGACGGCCACGGCGCGCAGCAGGATGTCCGGGGCCTTCAGCGGCTGGATGCGCCCGGCGAAGAGGGGTATGACGGCGTCCTGCGGGAGGCCGAGGCGGGCCCGGGCGGCGGCCCGGCCGTCGCCGACGGTGAAGCGGTCGAGGTTCACGCCGGGGTGTACGACGGCCACCTTGGCGGGGTCGGCCTCGTAGTGGCGGACGAGCTCGTCGGCTTCCTCGGCGGTGTTGGCGATGAGGCGGTCGGCGGCGGAGACGATCTGGGTCTCGCCGATGACGCGGGCGGCGGGCTCGGGGGTGTCGCCCTCGGCCAGCGCCGCGTTCTTGACCTTGGCCATGGTGTGCATGGCGTGGACGAGGGGCACGCCCCAGCGTTCGGCGGCGAGCCAGCCCACGTGCCCGGAGAGCCAGTAGTGGGAGTGGACGAGGTCGTAGTAGCCGGGGCGGTGGCCGGCCCAGGCCTGCATCACGCCGTGGGTGAAGGCGCACAGCTGGGCCGGGAGCTCCTCCTTGGCGAGGCCCTCGTAGGGGCCGGCGTCCACATGGCGTACGAGGACGCCGGGGGCCAGCTCCACCACGGGCGGGAGCCCGCCGGTGGTGGCGCGGGTGAAGATCTCGACGTCGATGTTGATCGCGGCGAGTCGGCGGGCCAGCTCCACGATGTAGACGTTCATCCCGCCGGCGTCTCCGGTGCCGGGCTGGTGCAGCGGTGAGGTGTGCACGCTGAGCATGGCCACGCGGCGCGGTTTGCGGTGGTGGCCGACGGCCGGCAGGCGCAGCCGGGGCGGTTCGTGGCGGGTGGCGGCGCGGGCGGCGGCGAGGCGCCCGCTGAGGCTGCCGCCGAGGCGGGACACGTACTGGCTCAAGGAAGCGCTTCCTCTCGGCTCGGACGGTGCGCGCTCGGACGCTCGGACGGCATGGCTGACGGCATGGCTGCGGGGGCGCGTGGGGCGCCCTGCAAGGAGTGCAACCCGGATGGCCGTCCCCCGCATTCCGGGGTGCCCGGTTTTCCTGCGCCTCCCCCCTGTTTCTTGGTGCTTTCTTGGGGCGCGGCGGGCTTTTGCGGGCGTGCGGGCGGTTTTCACCGCGCGGGGGCGCTCCGCTTACCCTCGGCTCATGGCCTCCCGCAGTACCCCGTCACCCAGCCGCGCCCCCGGCCGTCCTGTGGGTTCGGTGACGCGCGGGACGACGAACCCGAACCGGCTGCGCCGGATGGACCGCTGGATCGCGGCCGCCCACGGGGCGGCGCTGCGCCGTGCGGGGGACGCGGTGGCGGTGGACCTCGGCTACGGGGCCGCGCCGTGGACGGCGGTCGAGCTGCTGGCGCGGCTGCGCGACGCGGCGCCGCGGGTGCGGGTGGTCGGCATCGAGATCGAGCCGGCCCGGGTGGCCGGGGCGAAGCCGTACGAGCGGGAGGGGCTGAGCTTCCGGCACGGCGGCTTCGAGGTCCCGCTGGACGGCGGGGAGCGGGCGATGCTGATCCGCGCGGCGAACGTACTGCGCCAGTACGACGAGGAGCAGGTCGCCGAGGTCTGGGCACGGCTGTGCGCGCGGCTGGCGCCGGGCGGCCTGCTGGTGGAGGGGACCTGCGACGAGATCGGACGGCGGCACGTGTGGGTGGCGCTGGGGCCGGAGGGGCCGCGCACGGTGACGTTCGCGACCCGGCTCGGCTCCCTGGAGCGCCCCTCGGACCTCGCGGAGCGGCTGCCGAAGGCACTGATCCACCGGAACGTGCCGGGTGAGCCGGTTTACGCGTTCCTGCGGGACTTCGACCGGGCCTGGGCCGCGGCGGCGCCGTACGCCTCGTACGGGGCGCGGCAGCGCTGGATCCGGACGGCGCGGGCGCTGTCCGCGGACTGGCCGCTGGCGGACGGTCCGGGGCGGTGGCGGCAGGGGGAACTGACGCTGCGCTGGGAGGCGTTGCGCCCGGTGGGGTGAATGCGGTGCGGCGGGGAACCGGGGGCGCGGGTGCCCCGTTGATCCGTGAGGGGCAGGGCTCGGGGTCCGTTGGGGCAGACAAGATCGAAACGGTATCCACAAGGGTGTCGGAATTCATCGACTCGTGGCACCATCCCGATGGCAGTGCGAAGTTACTGATGAATAGTCAGATCTGAGTCCAGGTCTGGCTCGGGTGCCTGGGGGGACCATGGGGTCGGTAAGGCGACGGCGAGGCGCAAGCACGCTCGTGCTGCTGTGCGCGATGGCGGTGCTGGCGGCGCCGGACCTGGCGACGGGCACGGCATACGCGGCTCCGGCCGCACCGGGGGCTCCGGCCGCACCGGGGGCTCCGGCCGCACCGGGGGCTCCGGCCGCTCCCCTGCCGGGGCCGGGCGGCAAGTCCCTGGAGCAGGTCCGCAAGGACATCGACGAGCTGTACAGGCAGGCGGGCTCCGCCACGGACGCCTACAACCTCGCCGAGGCCGAGACCAAGGCCCAGTCGGACAAGATCGTCGAGATCGCCAACCTGGTCGTCGCGGGCAAGGAGCGGATCGCCACGCTCAAGAACCGCGCGGGCGCCGCGGCCCGCGCACAGTACCGCGCGGGCGGCCTGCCGCCGGGCGCGCGGCTGGCGTTGAGCGACGACCCGAACCAGTTCCTGGACGGGGCGGGCCGGTTGCGGCAGGGCGAGAAGGCCGCCTCGGACCTCCTGTCCGAACTGGACCGCACCCAGACCGACTTGCAGCGCTACGCGGAGGAGGCGAGCGAGCGCTGGAAGAAGCTGGAGGCGAACCGGGTCAAGCAGGAGGAGTCCAAGAAGCAGATCGAGGAGAAGATCAAGGCGGCGGAGGAGCTGGAGAGCAAGCTGGAGGCCGAGGAGAAGGCCCGGCTGATCCAGCTGGAGCAGGAAGCCCAGTACCGGGCGCAGACGGCATGGCTGTCCACGGGCGCGATGAAGGACGTCAACGGCAAGGCGACCGACGCCGGCAAGCGGGCCGTGCAGTTCGCCACCGCCCAGATGGGCAAGCCGTACAAGTGGGGCGCGGTGGGCCCGGACTCCTTCGACTGCTCCGGGCTGACCTCGCAGGCCTGGCGCGCGGCGGGGCGCGGCATCCCGCGCACCTCGCAGGAGCAGCTGCGGCTGCTGCCGAAGGTGGCGCTCAAGGACATGCGGCCCGGGGACCTGATCATCTACTTCGACGACGCGAGCCATGTCGGCATGTACGTGGGGGACGGTGCGATGGTGCACGCGCCGCGGCCCGGGCGCGATGTGACGCTGGCCGGAGCGGGCTCCATGCCGATCAAGGCGGTGGTCCGCCCGGACGCCTGACCCTTGCCCTGGCCGGGCGCTGCCCCTGCCCTCCGGCTGCGGGCCGGTGGCTGCGCCTCAATCGCCGGCGGGGCTGGGTCTGGTGCCCCTGATCGGGGTCGGTTGTGGGGGGTGGGGGTGCGGGGCCGCCGGGGGTGTCTCCTCGGCTCGCGCGGTGCCGCACCTCTCGGCCATACCCGGTGGTGCGCGCTCGTCCTGCGGGGACACCCCCCACCGTCCCCACACCCCCACCCCGGCCGCCCCGCCCGGCGTCCGGGCCGTGGGGTGGGGACACTCCGGGGGCTCCCCGCAGGCCGAGGCGCAACCACCGGGTAGGGCCGAGAAGTGCAGAACGCGCCGAGCCGAGGAGAGCCCCCGGAGGGGCACCACCCCACCCAAAACGCTCCCGGCCCGGGGGCACCACCCCCAAGCCCCGCCGGCGATTGAGGCGCGGCCACCGGGCCGCAGCCGGGCGCAGCCGGGCCGCAGCCGGCCGCAGCCGGAGGCAACCCCGTAGACGTGGGCAACGTCTCGTTGGACGGGACGGAAACGCGGCCCCGCCGTGACCTTTGTCATCCAGTGAGGCCGATTTTCCCCCGTGATGACGGCATATGACGGAGGCCCGCGCCAAGAACGGCATTCCGTTTGCGGGGCAGGGACCGCTAGGGTCTGCCGGACGAGCGCACCCTCGGGGGGAGGGAAGGAACCGGAAACGATGCCCGTACCCGTACCGCGGCAGAGGGAGACCCCTGCCACGGAGAGCGGTCAGGCCGTTCTGCACACCGCCGCACCGCCTGCCTCCACAGGTGCCGGCGCCGCACAGGCGACCCCTCAGACCACCGCCCTGACCCTCCTGGTCATCGAGGACGACCCCGCCGGCGGGCTCACCGTCCCCGAGATCCTCGACACCGACGGCCACCGCATCCGGCTCCGTACCGCCCGCAACCTCACCGAGGCCGAGCGGCTGCTCACCCCCGACGTGCACTGCATCCTGCTCGACCTGTCGCTGCCCGGCGCCCGTGTGCCGGCCGCCGTGGCCGCCGCACCCGCGCCCGCGCCGGCGCCGGTCACCGCCACCGCCGACCCGCAGCTCGCCGTCCTGCACCAGGTGCTGCGCCTGGCCCCCCGCCATGCCGTCCTCGTGCTCACCGACGAGGACGACGCCGAGCGCGCCGCCGAGGCCGTCCGCGTCGGCGCCCAGGACTTCCTCTTCCGCGACGAGCTGGACGGCCGGCTGCTGAGCCGCGCCATCCGCTACGCCGTGGAGAGAAAACGCGCCGACATCGCCCAGTACAAGCTTGCAGAATCGAAACTGCGCGCTCAGGAGAACGCCCGCCTGGAGCGCGGATTGCTCCCCACCCCCCTCCTGGAGGGTTCGGATCTGCGCTTCGCGGCCCGCTACCGCCCCGGCCGCAGCCGGGCCCTCCTGGGCGGCGACTTCTACGACGCCGTCCGCACCCCCGACGGCACCGTCCACGCCATGATCGGCGATGTGTGCGGCCACGGCCCCGACGAGGCCGCCCTCGGCGTCGAGCTCCGCATCGCCTGGCGCGCGCTGACCCTGGCGGGCCTGTGCGGCGACGACCTGCTGGCCACCCTGCAGGAGGTGCTGGAGGTGGAGCGGCCGTGCGAGGAGATCTTCGCGACGCTGTGCACCGTCGACATCGCCCCCGACGGCCGCCGCGCGGGCCTGTGCCTGGCCGGCCATCCGGCGCCGCTGATCTCCCGGCCGGGCCGCCGTGCGCAGCTCCTGCCGTACGAGAACAGCGGCCCGGCCCTCGGACTGCTGCCCCGGGCCCGCTGGCCGCGCCGGCAGGTCGAGCTCGGCGGCACCTGGAGCCTGATGCTCTACACCGACGGCCTGATCGAGGGGCGGATCGGCGAGGGCAGGGAACGCCTGGGCCAGGACGGCATGGTCGACATGATCAACCGCCACCTGGACGAGGGCCTGAGCGGCGAGGGGCTGCTGGAGGCGTCCGTCACCGAAGCCCGCCGCCTCAACGGCGGCGAGCTCACCGACGACGTCGCGGTGGTCCTGCTCTCCCGCTCCGAGGGCTGACCCCGCCGGGCCCCGGCCCGGGCGGCTACCGTCCGCCGTTGTAGGGGCCGTACGGGCCGTCGCTGCTGCTGCCACCGCTGCGACGTCCGCCACCGGAGACCTGCTTGAGGGCCGGCCGTACGTCCACGAGGAACACGATGGTCGCGACCAGGCCCGCGATCTGCAGGAAGAGCATCCCCAGGAAGGCGTCCACGACCACGGTGATGCCGAGGATGACCAGCCAGAAGGTCTTGCTCTGCTTGTCGGCCGCCCGGTAGGCGTCGTCCCGCGCCACCAGCGCGAGCACGAAGGCCACCACGGCGAGCGCCAGCATGGCGAGCCCGAGAAGCGGGATCACCCCTCGATCGAACCCGTCCATCAACATCGCTTCGACCGCCTTCTCCTGCTCGCACTCGGCACTTCCGGTGCCGCCTCACTCCACGCTACCGGCACACGCCCCGCCATCCACCACAACGGGCCGGGCCCTTGAAGGGTGCCCGGCCCGCGGTCGCCCATGCGGGCCCGCCCCCCGGGGGCACGGGCCCTGCGGGCGTAGGCTCAGCTCGCGTCGTCCGCCGAGACGGCGGCCTTCTTGGCCGTGGTCCTGCGCGCGGGCTTCTTGGCGGCGGGCTGCTCGTCGGCGTCGGCCGCCGCCTCCGCGGCCGGCTCGGCCTTCGCGTCGGGCTTCGACTCGGGCCGCGGCTCCACGACGACGGCGATGTCGACGATCTCCTCGGAGACCTCGCCGCGCCAGGCCCGTACGGCCTGCTCACCGTGCTCGGCGACCTTGTCGTAGGTCTCCTTGGCACGCACCGCGTACTCGGCGGCCACGCCGACACCGCGCAGCGCCAGGTCCTGGGCGCTCTCCCCGATCTTCTTCGGGTCGATCGCGCCGAGCACCTCGGCGACCTTGGCGGTGACCGCGTCCTGTACGGCCTTGGGGTCCGTGTTCTTCACGGCCTCGATGCGCGCGGGGGCCTCGGCGCGCAGCTGCTCGATGAGCTCCGGAACCTTCTTCGCCTGCTGGACGGCGAGATCGGCGGTGCCGGCGGCGAAGTAGAGGGGAGTGGGGTCGGTGAGGGTCTTCTTCAGGTCATCGGCGATGGCCATGTGCTGGTCCTCCCGGATCAACTTCAGTCGGTCTTCGGCGGCATCTCGTCAGCGAGGACGGCGGGGACGGCGGGAACCTCGGGAACGGCGGGCTCGTCGAGCGCGTTCTCCTTGCGGAACGACTCGTAGATCTGGAGCAGTACCTGCTTCTGCCGCTCGTTGATGGACGGGTCGGCGAGTATGGCGGCTCGCGTCTCCACCTCGTCGCGGTCCCGCTCGTCGAGGATCCCGGCCTGCACGTACAGCGTCTCCGCGGAGATCCGCAGCGCCTTGGCCAGCTGCTGCAGGATGTCCGCGCTCGGCTTGCGCAGCCCGCGCTCGATCTGGCTCAGGTACGGATTCGACACCCCTGCGGCGTCGGCCAGCTGCCGCAGCGAGAGCTGCGCCTGCCGCCGTTGCTCACGGAGGTATTCGCCGAGATGTCCGACGTTGAGCGATGCCATGCCGCAGATCCTGCCCCACGCCGCTAACTTTTGCAAGCAGATGCTTGCAACATCTCCCACCGTCACCGGCGGGGTGCGCCGCCGGCCCGGGCTCAGGACGTGCCGATCACCACCGTCGCGTGCAGCTCCTCCGAGGTGACCGCGCGGACCGCGAGGCCCGCGGAGGTCAGCGCCGAGGCCGTCGACGGGGCCTGCCGCGCGCTCGTCTCGATCAGCAGCCGGCCGCCCGGGGCCAGCCAGGGCAGGGCGCCCGCCGCGACCCGGCGGTGGACGTCCAGCCCGTCCGCCCCGCCGTCCAGCGAGACCAGCGGCTCGTGGTCGCGCGCCTCCGACGGCATCAGGCCGATCTCCTCCGTGGGCACATACGGGGCGTTGACCACCAGCACGTCCACCCGCCCCCGCAGCCCGTCCGGGAGGGCCGCGTACAGGTCGCCCTCCCACACCCGGCCGCCGTACGGGGCCACGTTGCGCCGCGCGTACGCCAGCGCCACCGGGTCGATGTCGGCCACGTGCAGCTCCACCCCGCCCGGGCACTGCGCCGCCACCGCCGCGCCCAGCGCCCCGACCCCGCAGCACAGGTCCAGCACGACCGCGCCCGGACGGGTCAGCGCCACCGCCTCCTCCACCAGGAACTCGGTACGCCTGCGCGGTACGAAGGCGCCCGCGCCCACCCGCACGCGCAGCCCGCAGAACTCCGCCCAGCCCACGACGTGTTCGAGCGGCTCACCGCCCACCCGGCGGGCCAGCAGGTCCGCCAGGTGTGCGTCGTCCCGGGCGGCGCCGCTCAGCAGCTCCGCCTCCTCCTCCGCGAAGACGCAGCCGGCCGCGCGCAGGGACTCCACAAGCGATGTCAACGAATTGAACGAACTCAACGAACTCAGTCCTCCGTCAGAAGATGTCAGGGCACCACGGGCTGCGCGCGGTACGGAACACCGCGTCGGCCAGAGCGGCCGCTCCGGGCCGCTCCTGCACCACCCGGCCCAGCGCGGCCAGCCGCACCGCCGAGGCGCCGCCCAGGTACAGGGAGCCCAGTTCGGCCACGCCGAGGCGCAGGTCCGCCGCCTCCTCGGTCCGCTCACACGCGCCGGTGCCGGCGTCCAGCCGGTAGCGGCCCGCCGCGGGACCGTTGTCGTCGGCGACCTCCAGCACGAGCACCCCGGGCACCTCGTACGTCCGCGCCCCCAGTGCCCGTACGACGTCGAGGATCCGCACCCACAGGAAGTCCGAGCTGGTGACCACCCGCGCCGACCGCGGGTCGGGCAGCACCTGCGGGGCGAGGTCGTCGGGGGCCCGGTAGCCGGTGCGGACCTTCACCACCCAGTCGATCGAGCACAGGAACCGCCACAGCGCCCGCTCCGCCTGCGGGGTGACCGCCAGCAGGTCCTTGACCTGCACGGTGTTCTGCGGAAGCTTCGCGTCCGTCCAGTGCTCGTCGGCGTTGTACACGGCGAGGCCGGCCACCTCCCCGTCAGCCGTCCGGTACACGGCGTGGAAGTTGTCCTTGTACGGGCGGTACGACCACGCCTCCAGGCCGGTCGCCAGGCTCCACCAGCGCTCGTCCCGGCTCACGGCGCCGGGCGTGCGCGCCCGCAGCCGCTCGTGCAGCCCCGGCCCCACCCGCCGCAGCTCCTCCACGTCCACCAGGTCGATGCGGCCGCCGTCGACGGGCGCCGGCAGCCTCCGGTCCAGCCCGCTGCGCGGTACGTCGATCTCCCACTCCACGAGGGAGGTCGCGGGCCCGAAGCCGAACCGCCCGTAGATCGGGTACTCGGCGGCGATCAGCGTCGCCAGCGCGTCGCCGCGCGCCTCGGCGGCGGCGAACTCGGCGGCCATCATCCGGGTCAACAGGCCCTGACGGCGGTGGGTGGGCAGCACGGCCACGTTCGAAACGGCGGTGGCGTGGACGGCAGCCCCGCCGGGAACGGTCAACTCCTGCGGGAAGGACCGCAGTGTCGCCACGCAGCGGCCGCTGTCGGGGTCGAACGCACCCTGCATCCGGGAGAAGTCGCTGTACTTGGCGCGTTGCGCGATGTCGGCCTCGGTCACCGGAGGACTGACCAGGAAACCGGTGTGTACGGCGCGCACCCAGTCGCGGAGTTCGGATTCGGCGATCGGCCGGACGTCAGCACTCATAGCGGCCCACGCTAATCGCCCGACCGGCGTGGGTCGTCCGAATTTCCCTACGCCAGCAGGTCGTCCACCTGCGCTTCTCCCTCCCGGTAGCGCCGGGTGATCTCCGCACTGCACTCGTCGACCGTGCGCTGGAGCTGCTGGCGGCGCCGCGAGACCTGCTGCTCGTAGCGGACCAGCCGTCCCATCCCCTCGTGCAGTTCGCCGTCCGTGCGGGCCTGAAGGTCCGACAGTTCGACGTCGGCGAGCATCTCCGCCGCCAGCACCCGGTACTCCTCGCTGTGCGGGGTGCCGAGCGTGACGTGCCGGGCGGAGGCGCTGCGGCTGGAGGGCGCGTCGGCGAGGATCACCGAGAGCCGGTCCACCACCGGCGCCTCGGGGTCGGTCCGGCGGGCCAGTTCCGCCCGCAGGATGTCGATGCGGCCTTGCAGCAGTCTGCGCACGTAGCTCAGGTCGGCCTCGTCGCGCTGGGCGTCGCGGCGCAGCGCCCGCAGCTCGGGCAGCCCGAGCGCGGTGGCCGGGGCCGCCGGCCCCGCCCCCGGCCCGAGCTCCTGCTCCTGCGTCTCGGCCGTGCGCTGCGCGGGCGGTCGTACCGCGGCAGCTGCGACGGAAGCGGGTGACGCAGGTACGGAGGTACCAGAAGTATTCATACGAACGAGTCCGTCCCCTCGACCGGTGCGGCGCACCCGCACCGCCTGCGTGCATCGTGCCACTCTCCGTGGCCCCGGTGCAGTCCCACTCCACCCGATCGGCCCCGGACGGGTGCACGGCTGGTACACAGGTGGTATGCGAGCTGTGGTGCAGAGGGTGGACGGCGCGAGCGTCGTCGTGGACGGCGAGACCGTGGGCGAGATCGTCGGCGAGGGACTGTGCGTGCTGGTGGGGGTGACCCACGACGACACGCCGGAGAAGGCGGCGGTCCTGGCCCGCAAGCTGTGGTCCGTGCGGATCCTGGAGGGCGAGAAGTCCTGTAGCGACAACGGGGCGCCGCTGCTGGTGATCTCCCAGTTCACGCTCTACGGCGACGCCCGCAAGGGGCGGCGCCCCACCTGGAACGCGGCGGCGCCCGGCCCGGTCGCCGAGCCGCTGGTGGACGAGGTCGTGTCGCAGCTGCGCGCGCTGGGAGCGACGGTGGCGACGGGCCGCTTCGGGGCGGACATGCGGGTGTCGCTGACCAACCACGGCCCGTTCACCATCGTCGTCGACGTCTAGGGCCTGTATCGAGTTGCCCCGCGGCGCAACTCGATACAGACCCTAGTGCCGTGGCCGGAAAGGTTGCCGGGGCGCGGTGTTCGGTGCGGTGCGTCGCAGGGCGGAGGGCCACGGCTCGTACCGGCCGTACGTGCGTGGTCCGACAACGCGGCGAGGTGCCGTACCGGGCGCCGTGACCCGGTGAACCTCTACGGTCGCAGCACCAGCCGTCCCGGCCGGGGTCCCGGGCGTCAGGGCGCCACGACGACCTCCTGGGCGGCGGCCGTGCCGCCGACCAGCAGCGGCGCGTCCACCGGGACGTTCCGCTTGACGAGCGCGAGCGCGATCGGGCCCAGCTCGTGGTGGCGGACGGCGGTGGTCACGAAGCCCAGCTGGCGGCCCTCCTCGCCGTCCGCGGCGAGCCGGACCGGGGCGCCGTGGGCCGGGAGGACCACCTCCGAGCCGTCCAGGTGCAGGAAGACCAGGCGGCGCGGGGGCTTGCCGAGGTTGTGGACGCGGGCGACCGTCTCCTGGCCGCGGTAGCAGCCCTTCTGCAGGTGCACGGCGGTGCCGATCCAGCCCAGCTCGTGCGGGATGGTGCGGTGGTCGGTCTCCAGGCCGACCCGCGGCCGGTGCCCCTCGACGCGCAGCGCCTCGTAGGCGAGCAGGCCGGCGGCCGGGCGGTGCGCCGCGGCGAAGGCCTCCAGCTCGGTGCGGGGCAGGAAGACGTCGCGGCCGTGGGCGGTCTCGCGGACGACGCGCTCCTTGCCGACCTCGGCGATCGAGCCGGCCGGCAGGTGCACGACCGCGAACTCCTCGGTGCGGTCGGCGACTTCCACGCGGTAGAAGAACTTCATCGACTCCAGGTAGGCGATCAGATCGCCCTGGGTGCCGGGTTCCACGTGCGCCCACGTCGTCTCGCCGTCGTCGACGAGGTACAGCGCGTGCTCGATGTGGCCGTTGGCGGAGAGGATCAGCGCCTCGGTGGCCTGACCCGCCGGGAGCTCGGTGACGTGCTGGGTGATCAGCAGGTGCAGCCAGCTCAGCCGCTCCGGTCCGGTGACGGAGACGACCCCGCGGTGCGAGAGGTCGACGAAGCCGCGGCCGTCCGCGAGCGCGCGCTGTTCGCCGTACAGCTCGCCGTAGTGGGCGGCGACGCCCTCGTCGCGGCCTTCGGCGGGGACGGCGCCGGGAAGATGGAGCAAGGGGCTGCTGGTCATGCGACCAAGCCTACGACCCGGTCAGGCGGACGCGGCACGCTGCTTCGCGGCGCACTTCCGGCACAGCCCGAAGATCGCGAAGTGCTTCATGTCGGTCTCGAAGCCGAAGGTCGTGCGGAGCTTCGCGGTGAACTCGGCGGCGATGTCGACGTCCGCCTCGATGACGTCGGCGCAGTCGCGGCAGACCAGGTGGATGTGGTGGTGCCGGTCGGCCAGGTGGTAGGTGGGGGCTCCGTGCCCGAGGTGGGCGTGCGAGACCAGGCCGAGCTCCTCCAGGAGCTCCAGCGTCCGGTAGACGGTGGAGATGTTGACCCCCGAGGCCGTCTTGCGCACCTCCGCGAGGATCTCGTCCGGCGTGGCGTGCTCCAGCGCGTCGACGGCTTCCAGTACGAGCTGGCGCTGCGGGGTCAGCCGGTAGCCGCGCTTGCGCAGGTCGGCCTTCCAGTCGGTGCCCGGGGTTCCTTCGGTGCTCTCGGTGCTCACCACCCGGTCAGTGTATGTGTGCGAAGGGGACCGCGGTCGAGCCCGCGGTCCCCTTTCACGCACAGCCTGTGGAGGTTTCCGCTCAGCGGAAGAAGGCGATGCCGTCGTCCGGCATGTCCGGGAGGTTGCGCGCCATCTCGGCGACCTCCTCCGGCGTGACGACCTTCTTGAGCTGGGCCGACATGTACGGGCGCAGCTCGACGTCGGGGGTGGCCTTCTCGCCGACCCACATCAGGTCGCTCTTGACGTAGCCGTAGAGCCGCTTGCCGCCGCTGTACGGTCCGGAGGCCGCGGTGCGGGCGACGGCGTCGGTGGCCAGGTCGATCTGGGGCTTCTGGTCGGCCAGCTCGCCGTACCAGACCTCGACGACGCCCTGGTCGCGGACCATGACGATCTCGACCTTGCGGTCCTTGTCGATGCGCCAGTAGCCGGCCTCGGACTCCAGCGGCCGCACCTTGTTGCCCTCGGCGTCGAGGACCCAGGTGTGGGAGGTGTACTGCAGGAAGTCCCGGCCGTCGTGGCTGAAGACGACTTCCTGGCCGAAGTTGCACTTCTCCTCACCGGGGAAGTCGAAGACTCCCGCACCCTCCCAGGTGCCGAGGAGGAAGGCGAGGGGGACGAGGCCCGGGTTCAGGTCGGACGGGATCTGGATCATGAATGGCTGCTCAGGCGATCTGTGGGAGGGGTTCCGGGGCGGTCAGCTGAGCCGCTGCTCAGCGCTGACCCTGGTACAGCTTCTTGACGGCCAGGCCGGTGAAGGCCATGACGCCGACGCAGACCAGGACCAGCAGGGAGGTGAAGACTGCCTCAAGCACGGGGTGCTCCTCGGAATCGTTTCGGGGCTGTACGGGGCCGGTCCCCAAGCCTACTGGCCCGGGGACCGGCGCACGGTGTGAGGTGGGCCGTACGGCGCCCGCCCGCCGGTCGGCGGCCGGTCGGGCCGCCGGTCGCCCGGCGGTCAGCTCAGCAGCTGGCTCTGCAGGATCACCGTCTGGTGGAAGGGGACGGGGGCCACCTCGCCCTTGCGGGTCTGGACGACCATGCCGAGGACGTCACCCGTCCGGAGGCAGCCGATCTTGGTCTGCTCCTCGCCGAGGACGGGCTTGACCTCCTGGTACACGCTCAGGTCGGTGCCGTCGAAGTTGGCGGCCCCGGGGAAGTCCAGCGCGGTGCTGTTCATCTGCGTGTTCTTGGCCTTGCTCCACAGGTCGTCCAGGTCCAGGGCCGAGACGCCGTTCAGCTGGGCGTTGACGTCGCAGCCCTTGAAGGCGTCGACGAAGCCCGACGAGTGGAAGCGCAGCAGGTAGACGTGCGTACGCGTGCCGTCCGGCGTGGTCCAGCCCCGGCCGGCGATCTGCCGCAGTCCGTCCCATTCCAGGGAGGCCTTGAGCTTCTCGCGGGCCTCGGGCGCGTACTCCTCCAGGAAGGAGTCGGCCGAGACCGCCCCGTCCTTGTCCGACTTGACCGCCTCGTCCGCCTTGGCGCCCTGGGGGGCGGGCAGGAGCAGGCCGGCGAGCGGCGCGTAGTGCGTGCCGTCCTTGTTGTCCGGGCCATCCGGCAGGGGGGCGCCCGCGGGCAGCGCCGGCCGGGAGAGCTCCGGGTACGTCCAGCGTCCGTCGCCGTCGGTGGACAGGCCGGGGACGTCGGTGCGCTCCATCGCCGTGATCCCGTACGCGGTGCCCGCACCGGCGGCGGCGAAGAAGGCGACGGCGGCGGTCCAGCGCAGGGCGGTGAAGAGCCGGCGACGGTTCCTGGCCGGGGCCGTCGGGGCGGCCCAGGGGCCGGCCCCGGCGACGTCCTGCGGCAGGGCTTCGGTGGCCGCCTCGCCGACGGGCGCCGGGGCGGGTGCCGGAGCGGGCGCCGGAGCGGGTGCCGGCTCGGCAGCCGGCTCGGTCTCGGCCCCGACGACGGGCGCCGGCACCTCTTCGGCCGCCGGCGCCGCCTCGGGCTCGGCCTCCGGCGCGGGCGCCGGCACCGCCTCGGGCTCGGCCTCGGGGCCGGTGGTGGTCTGCTCGCTGCTCACGCGGACTCTCCGGGGGACTTGAGGTGGTCGAGTTGCTGCTTGAAGAGGCTCGCGGCGTCCTTCGCCGCGAATCCCTTGCTCCCGTACATGCGGAAGGTCACGAGGACGTCGCCTTCGACGGCCACGCAGTCGACGGCGACGATCTTCTCCTTGCCGTCCTTCCCGCCCTTGAGCGAGTCGTCGAGACCGCACTTCGCCTGCGGGTAGCCCTCCACCTGGGGCGCCTCGCCGCCGCCGGCGGTGAACTCGATGAACTTCTTGGTGAACTCGGCGAACGCGGCCAGCTGTTGCGGGTCGGCCTGCGTGAGCCGGACCTCGGCGACGGCGGCGCCGCGGCCCTCGCCGCGGGCGTAGCTGCGCCCGGCCATGCCCTTGAGCTTCAGGTCCGCCAGCGCCTTGTCCCGTTCGGCCCGCTCGCTGCTGGAGAGGCCCGTCCGGGCACCCTTGAAGCCCTCCAAGGCCTTGTCACCGGCGAGGAACCAGTGGTTGCCCTCGGTGTCGAGGTCCGGGCCCGGCCAGTAGTCGGCGGGCAGCGGCATCAGCTTGCCCGTCAGCTCGTTGGGCGGCACGGACGGGACCGGGGCCGGCGTGCCGCCGGTCGTGTGGTCCTCGGCCACCCAGTACCGCGTCGGCGCGGTCCGGTCGGCGTCCGCGAGCGCGGCCGCGGCGGCGACACCGCCGCCCGCGAGTACGACGACGCCGACGGCCGCCGAGACCAGCGCGAGCGTCCTGCGGTTCGCCCTGCGCGCGGGCACAGCCTCAGGCGTGGCGGTCGCGGGCCGGTCGGCGACCTCGGCCGCCGGGGCGGAGGCGGGAGCGGGTACGGGGGCGGGTACGGGGGCCGCCTCGGGCCCGGTCGGGTTCTGCTGCTCGCTCACAGCCGCTCCATCTGTCGCTTGGCGATCTCGACCAGGGCCTTCTCGTCGACCTCGCCGCGGTTGTTCGTGTACTCGACGACCATCACGATGTCGCCGCGGCGGATCAGGGCCCGCGCCTGCCGGACCGGGTGGTAGCCGGGCTTCTCGTGCGCCTTGGAGTCGACCCACAGGTGCCCGAAGTCCGCAGGCACGCCCGGGAAGTCCTTGCCCGCGTTCCCGGCGTAGTCCTTCTCGGGCATGTAGCCGATCATTTCCGACTGGAAGCCCTCGGCTCCGCTGCGGTCGCGGTACTGGAGCAGGTTGACCTCGATGAAGTTCCGGTCGTTCTCGGCCCAACTCGCGGTGGCGACGCTCTTGATGCCGTCCCTGACGAGCCCGCCGACCGCGTCGGAGGGCTCCAGGTACCAGGAGGCGGCGAACGCGTCCGCGGAGACGGCGCCCGAGAAGCTGTCCTGGGCGCCGCCGGGGACGTCCACCAGCTTCTTGGCCAGCTCCTCGTCGGCCTTGTGCCAGCGGTTGGCGTTGATCGAGCGCCGGCTCGTCGCGTCGTTCATGGCGGCCGGCTTCGGCCCGTCCATCTCCTGCCGGCCCAGCGGCGGCAGCGGGGTGGGGTCGCGGTCGTACTGGACCGCGTACCCGGCGACCGTGCCCGCGAGGATGCCGAGCACGGCCGCGCCCGCGATCAGGAGGATCGTGCGGCCCGTCCGGCGGCGGGGGGCCGAAGCGCCCGCTTCCGATGCACTTTCCTCCCCTTTCCGCTGCTCAGGGATGGTCTGTTCGTGTTCCAACGGGGTCCCCCACAAAACCGGAAGCGCGGGCTGGTTACCCGCGCGTACCCCAAGACCCGCAGCGGAGGGGAGCAGTTGTACGAGGGAAGATCACGGTCTCGTCTCGCGCTCGATCCCGCGCCCCATCTCGCCGGGCTCAGTCCTCGCGTCGCCGCTTTCCGTCCAGTTCGTCCCACCACTCGTCGGACGTGGGATCGCCCGAGGGGTCGTCCCACCAGCGGTCGTCCGGGCCTCGCCGGTTCGCGATCATCGCGGCGACCGGCGGGATCACCATGGCGACGACGCACATGGCCACGGCCGCCTCGACCGACCACAGGCGCACGAAGGCCCAGGCGGAGACGAAGAGGACGAGGCATCCGCCCATCAGCAGGAAATAGGCGCGCCGGCGCCGGGCGTACATGCCTCCAGCGTAGAACCGCGCACGCACGGCACGAAGGGCCGCACCCCGTTCCAGTGGCGTCCAACCCCCGGGGGTGCGGCCCTTCGGCCGTTCGATCAGGCGATCACATGCGCGGTGCTCAGACCGCGATCGCCACGTCCGTCACGCCGCCGGCCTCGGCGACCACGACGGCACGGTCCGCCTGGGCACCCGGGACGAGCGCGCGCAGCGTCCAGGAGCCGGTGGCGGCGTAGAAGCGGAACTGGCCGGTGGCCGAGGTCGGGACCTCGGCGGTGAACTCGCCGGTCGAGTCCAGCAGCCGCACGTAACCGCTGACGGGCTCGCCGTCCTTGGTCACCTGGCCCTGGATCGCGGTCTCACCGGGCTTGAGGGTCGCGAGGTCGGGCCCGCCGATCTGTGCTCCACACATGTTCTCTGTCCTGTCCTGGAGGGGTCGTGCTACGAGGCGTACTACGAGGGCGTCGCGTGCCCGGGATTACTTGTTGGGGCCGAGCTCGATCGGCACGCCGACCAGCGAGCCGTACTCGGTCCACGAGCCGTCGTAGTTCTTGACGTTCTCCTGGCCCAGGAGCTCGTGCAGCACGAACCACGTGAGCGCGGAGCGCTCACCGATGCGGCAGTAGGCGATGGTGTCCTTCGCCAGATCGACCTGCTCGGCCTCGTAGAGGGCCTTGAGCTCGTCGTCCGACTTGAAGGTGCCGTCGTCGTTGGCGTTCTTCGACCACGGGATGTTGCGGGCGCTCGGCACGTGGCCGGGGCGCTGCGACTGCTCCTGCGGAAGGTGCGCCGGGGCGAGCAGCTTGCCCGAGAACTCGTCGGGGGAGCGGACGTCGACCAGGTTCAGGGAGCCGATCGCGGCCACGACGTCGTCGCGGAAGGCGCGGATCGAGGTGTCCTGGGCCTTGGCCTTGTACTGGGTGGCCGGGCGGTTGGGGACGTCCTTGCCGTCGACCAGGTCGCGGGAGTCGAGCTCCCACTTCTTGCGGCCGCCGTCGAGGAGCTTGACGTCCTGGTGGCCGTAGAGCTTGAAGTACCAGTAGGCGTAGGAGGCGAACCAGTTGTTGTTGCCGCCGTAGAGGACGACGGTGTCGTCGTTGGAGATGCCCTTGGCGGAGAGGAGCTTCTCGAAGCCCTCCTGGTCCACGAAGTCGCGGCGGACCGGGTCCTGGAGGTCGCTCTTCCAGTCGATCCGGACGGCGTTGGTGATGTGGTTCTTGTCGTAGGCGGACGTGTCCTCGTCCACCTCGACGATGACGACGTCGGCGTCGTTCAGGTGGGCCTCGACCCAGTCGGCGTCTACGAGGACGTCGCTGCGGCTCATGGTGTTCTCCTCCGGGGCAGTGTGCGGCGGGGCGGTGCGGGTTGCGCTGTGCTGCGTGCCTGCGGGTGCGCTCGGTCTCCTGCGCGGGGAGGCGTCAGGGGTCAGGAGGCAGGTGCGGTCACGCGGGGAAGGGCCGGTGGGGCCGTCGTCCGGCTGATGGAGCGGTTGCGCTCACACGTCACATGGATCGACAGAGCATGGCGGCGACGCGACACAGGTCTACTGCCCGTCGCTTCGTGAGGTCCGCCTGCTGATGCTTCATAGCCATGGATCGTAGGGACGAATCAGCCGCCCTGTCACCGGTGTGTCATATTCCGAGACAGGATCGTCCGGATACTGGGATGCGATGGCCGGTGCCGGGCGCCCCGGCGCCCCTCCGACCCCTGTGCGCGGCCCGTCCTTCTGCGGATCGGACCGCTCTGTCTCACGATCCGGCCATCACCACGTTCGAGCCGCCCAGGGTGAGGTGCACACCGGCCTCGTCCGAGGTCAGCGCCGAGAGCTGGAGCCCGGCGGGAAGGCCGGTTCCGAGGTCGCGGTCGAAGTCGGTCCGCTTGCGCACCTGGCGCTCCAGGCCGGGCACGCCCTCGCCCGGCACCTCCTCGGCGTGCACCCGGACGATCTTCCCGCCCTTGGAGTCCGGCGCGTCCACGAGCGTGATCGTCGAGATCACACTGCGCGACAGGGTCCGGCCGAGGATGTCCACCGACGCGGTGACCTTCACCTTCCCCGGCGCACCGCCGTAGGAGAGGGTCGCGCCGGTCTGCGAGGCCGCGGTCAGGTCGGCGTAGGTGATGAGCGCGCTGCCGGTGGCCCGCTCGGCCGTACCGCCGCTGTAGTCACCGTTCAGCTTCACGCCGCGGAAGCTGGCGTCGAGCTCGGCGAGCCGCGTCTTGCGGCCGTCCGCCATGACCTCGACGCCCCGGAGGGCGAGGTCGACCCGGTCCAGATCGTGGCTGAGCGCCTGGGTGAGGAAGGGGAACCCGTGGATCTCCACCTCGGCGCTGCCGGCCAGCCCCTGCCGGGCCTGTATCCGCTCGGCCAGCCGGTTCTCGGCATAGCCGACGGCCCACCGGTCCACCCCGGCGAACAGGGCCGCCAGCACCACTCCGACGATCACAACGACACGCAGGAACCGCACGCGCCCTCCCCCCTACTAATCGGTACGTGCGTTCTAGTTGACCATGCTCCGCGTCGGACGGGTATCAGCCCACCACCCGCCCGATCAGGTAGACGGCGGGAGCGGCGGCCGCGAGCGGCATCGCGACACCGGCCGTCATGTGCACGAACTTCGACGGATAGTCGTACGCCGCCACGCGCAGCCCGACCAGCGCGCACACCCCGGCGGCCAGGCCGAGCAGCGCCCCGCCCACCCCGACGGAGGTGAGCCCGCCGACCGCGATGCCCGCGCCGGCGGCCGAGGCCAGCGAGACGCCGACCGAGGGCGCGGTCGGGAGCGGCAGCGCGCGGACGAAGACGGCGACCGCGACGGCGGCGGCGCCGACCGTGACGGCGGCGGTGTCGGCGGCCAGGTAGCCGGCGCAGATGATGGCGAGGGCGGCCGAGGCCACCGAGGCCATCAGCCCGTACATCCGCTCGTCGGGGTCCGCGTGGCTGCGCAGCTGGAGGACGAGCGTGAGCAGTACCCAGGCGCCGAGGGTGCCGACGATCGCACCGGCCCCGTACGCGTCCGCCACCGCGAGCACGGCCGCGTCCGCGACCAGCGCTCCGGCGAAGGCGAGGGCGATGCCCTGCCGGGCCGGCCACATGCCGTTGAGGCGGAACCAGCCGGCCGCGGTGAGCCCCTGGAGAACGATCAGCGGCAGGAGCAGGGCGAACTGTCCGAGGACGGCGGCCAGCGAGAGCAGCAGACCGAGCGCGGCGGTCAGGATGGCCGACTGCGGGCCGGGGTCGATGATCGGCGACCGGCCCTCGGCACGGGCCTGGGCCGGATCCACGGCGCGCAGGGTGTTCCCGCCGACGGTGGGCGGGGACCAGTCGGCGGCGGCCGGCGGTGCCTCGGCGGCGCTCCCGGCCGGAGCCGCGTCCGGAGCCGGAGCCGCAGCCGCAGCCGGGGCCGGGTCGGCGGCGGCCTGCGGCGGGAGGTAGGCGGTCTGCTCGGCGGCGGAGCCCTGCTCCTGCCCGGGACCCGGGTACGGCGGCAGGTACGCCGTCTCGGCGGCCGAGACGGCCGTCCCGGCCTCCTGCGACCAGTCCTGCACCGGGGCGGGCGCGGCCGGAGCCAGGGCCTCGTCCCGGAACCAGCTGTCCGGAGCCACGGCCTGCTGCTCGGGGCCGGGGTAGGGCGGCAGGTAGGCGGTCTGCTCGGCGGCGGCCCCCTGCTCCTGCCCGGGACCCGGGTACGGGGGCAGGTACGCGGTCTCGGCAGCGGACGCGGGCCCACCCGCACCCGCACCGCCCTGGCCGCCCTGCGACCAGTCCTGGGCCGGGGCCGGCGCGTGGGCCGGGGCCGGCGCGTGGGCCGGGGCCGGCGCGTGGGCCGGGGCCTCGTCCCGGAACCAGCCCTCCGGAGCCAGCGCCTGCGGCTCCTGGCCTGTGCCCGGACCCTGCGCGAGCGGCGCACCCCAGGCCGGCCCCCCCGCCTGGCCCTGGACCTGACCCTGGTACGACGGGTAGGCGTCGGCCTGACCCTGCACCTGGCCCTGGCCCTGGTCCTGCACCTGGCCCTCGTCCCGGAACCAGCCCTCGGGTGCGGCGGCCTGCCCCGGCACCGCTCCCAGCGGCGGGTGCACCGGCTGGTACCCGGTGTCCCAGGTGTCGGCCTGCCAGGTCTGGGTTCCGTACGGATCCTGCTGCTGCGGCGGCTGCTCCTGCTGTGACTGCTGTGCTTGGTGCTGCTGCTGCGCGTACTGCCGGCGCTGCTGTTCCTCAGGCGTGCTCATCGGCTCCCGCTCACCCGCCCGCGAACGGCGGGAGCACCTCTACGGTGCCTCCCTCGGTCAGCGGTACGCAATCGTGCGGGCGCTTGCCCACAGGTTCTTCGTTCACGAGGAAGGAGCAGCGCAGCAGGACCCGGGTCAGCTCCCCGGGGTGGCGTTCCCGCACGCCGTCGAGCGCCTCGGCGAGTGTCCGCGCCGAGTACGGCTCCTCCGCAGTCCCGGCCGCGGCCTTGGCCGCCGCCCAGTAGCGGATGGTTCCGGTTGCCACTGCAGCTCCTATCGTCGGCTCTCTACCGTCGGCCTCCATGATGGCCCCTCCCGCCGCCGCCCCCGGCGTGCCCCGACGCGCCGGGTGTGCGCCCGGCCGGGCGGGCACCCCCGCCGCCCGCGCCCCCGAACCGGTGAAACCGGTGCATACGCAGGGCGGAAACGTGGCAGGAGGGTGGCAGGAACCACAGAAGACGAAGCGGAAGAGCCTCGGCCGCGAAAGGGCGGGTGGGCTATTCTGCTGGCGAGAGGATCCGGGCAATGTGGCCCCCGGGTCCTTTTGTGCTTTCAGCACGTTGAACGAACCGAGAACATCGGTGACCGAGCGGAGCCCCCGGGGCGCGGGGCCGCGCGGGCACCAGGCGACACGTACGAAGCAGTACCGCGCACGTCCTCGACGGGACCGAGGAGGAACCGACGTGATGGACCAGCGAACCGTGCACCACCGTCCGGCCCGGGCAGGTGGTCGGTCATGAGCTCGCTCCTGCTGCTCACCAACGCGCTGCAGCCGTCCACCGAAGTGCTGCCCGCACTCGGCCTGCTGCTGCACAACGTCCGGGTGGCGCCGGCCGAGGGCCCGGCCCTCGTGGACACCCCCGGCGCCGACGTCATCCTCGTCGACGGCCGCCGCGACCTGCCCCAGGTCCGGTCGCTGTGCCAGCTGCTGCGCTCCACCGGCCCCGGCTGTCCGCTGATCCTCGTCGTCACCGAGGGCGGCCTGGCGGCCGTCACCGCCGACTGGGGCATCGACGACGTCCTCCTGGACACCGCCGGCCCCGCAGAGGTCGAGGCGCGCCTGCGGCTGGCGACCGGCCGCCAGCAGCTCGGCTCGGACGACTCCCCGATGGAGATCCGCAACGGCGATCTGTCGGTGGACGAGGCGACGTACTCCGCCAAGCTCAAGGGGCGGGTGCTGGACCTCACGTTCAAGGAGTTCGAGCTGCTCAAGTACCTCGCGCAGCACCCGGGCCGGGTCTTCACCCGTGCGCAGCTGCTGCAGGAGGTCTGGGGGTACGACTACTTCGGCGGCACCCGGACGGTCGACGTGCACGTACGGCGCCTCCGGGCGAAACTCGGCCCCGAGCACGAGTCGCTGATCGGTACGGTCCGCAACGTCGGCTACCGCTTCGTCACGCCGGAGAAGGTCGAGCGGGCGGCGGCGGAGGCCGCGGCGCAGGAGGCGGCCAAGGTCGCCGCGGAGGCGGCCTCGGAGGGCTCCGCCCGGGCGTCGGGGGCGACCACCCGGTCGGCCTAGGAGCCGATGATCGTCCGGTCTTCAGGACGCCCTGCCCAGAGGTAGGTCACCCCGCGTAGACTGCGGCGCGTGGCCAAGGTGACGCGGGATGACGTAGCGCGACTTGCGGGTACTTCTACCGCCGTCGTGAGCTACGTCATCAACAACGGACCCCGGCCGGTCGCCCCGGCCACGCGCGAGCGTGTCCTCGCCGCGATCAAGGACCTGGGCTACCGCCCGGACCGGGTCGCCCAGGCGATGGCGTCGCGGCGCACCGACCTCATAGGCATGATCGTCCCCGACGCCCGCCAGCCGTTCTTCGCGGAGATGGCGCACGCGGTCGAGCAGGCCGCCGCCGAGCGCGGAAAGATGGTCCTGGTCGGCAACAGCGACTACCGCACCGAGCGCGAGGTCCACTACCTGCGGGCCTTCCTCGGGATGCGGGTCTCGGGCCTGATCCTGGTCAGCCAGGGCATGAGCGAGCAGGCCGCCGGCGAGATCGAGGCCTGGGACGCCCGCGTGGTGCTGCTGCACGAGCGCCCGGAGGCGATCGACGACGTGGCGGTCGTCACGGACGACATCGGCGGCGCCCAGCTCGCCACCCGGCACCTGCTGGAGCACGGGCACGAGTACGTCGCCTGTATCGGCGGCATCGAGAACACCCCGTCGGTCGGCGACCCGGTCGCCGACCACGTCGAGGGCTGGCGCAGGGCCATGCTGGAGGCTGGCCGCTCGGTCGAGGGCCGGCTCATCGAGGCCCCCTACAACCGCTACGACGCCTACACGGTCGCCCTGGAGTTCCTGGCGCGGCCGGACCGGCCGACGGCCGTCTTCTGCGCCACGGACGACCAGGCGATCGGTGTGCTGCGCGCCGCGCGCGAGCTGCGCATCGACGTGCCCGGGGAGCTGGCGGTGGCGGGCTTCGACGACGTCAAGGAGGCGGCCCTCACGGACCCGCCGCTGACGACGATCGCCTCGGACCGCCCGGCGATGGCCCGCGCGGCGGTGGACCTCGTCCTGGACGACGGGCTGCGGGTGGCCGGCTCGCGCCGTGAACGCCTCAAGCAGTTCCCGTCGGCCCTGGTGATCCGCCGCTCCTGCGGCTGCCGGTAGCCGGTACGGAGACGGGCCTTCTCAGTAGGACAGGAGGAAGGCCAGCAGGAAGAACACCGGGGGCAGCGCCGCGGCGAGTGCCACCGAGCAGCCGCTCGGGGGGTTGCGGGGATCGGCGGCCGACGCGGCCAGCAGCATGAGCGACGCCGCGGCAACCGGCCAGAGCCCGAACGGGGCCCCGATCAGCGACACCCACAGCAGGATCATCCCGGTGAGCAGGCCGGCGCGGGTGAAGGCCCCGGGCGCCGTGCGCGCGAGGAGCGGCAACGCTGCGACGACGAGGAGCACCACGTACACGCGGGGCAGGAGGTACCCCGTTCCCGCCGTCGCCGCCCACACCGTCGCGGCGGCCGTCACCGCGGCCGCCGCCACCGCCAGCCGCCAGGGCTTGCGGGACACCTTCTGCCGCACGACCTCGGCCATGGCGAACCCCCGATCCGCATTTGAACATGTTCATTTGAACATGCTCAAGGTAGCGGATGGCGAGGACGGCGGAAAGGGCGGCGGGAAGCGTCCTTACATCGGGCATACGCGGTTCTGTCGGGCTTCTCAGGCCGGACTCAGGAAGCTCTCATCAACGGCGGGGAGAGTCGTGTCATGACCGAGAGCTTCCGCCGCGAAGGCGAGTACCCGCAGGAACACCGCCCCCAGCACGCGCCGTTCGGCGAGGACTGGCAGCGCGGACGCGACCGGCTGGCGCACGAAGCCGGGGCCGGGACCTGGGCCGGGGCGTATCCGCCGCCGCCCTCCTACCCGCCGGCCGCGCCCGGTTGGCACGAGGCGCACCAGCCGCCGGTCATCCGCGGCGAGACGGTCCCGGCGGCGGCCGGCGGCGAAGGCGGCGGCGCGGAGGGCGCCGGCCTCCCGCAGGGTCCGGCCCACGCCGCCCCCGACCGGCGTGCGAAGAAGCCGGTCGCCCTGCTGGCCGCCGTGGCCCTCGTCGCCGCCCTGGTCGGCGGCGGCACCGCGGCCGCCGTGCAGCAGCTGCTGGACCGGCAGGGCGGCACCGCCGGCGGGGTCAGCGGTACGAACGTCTCGCAGTCCAGCACCGGCACCGTCGCCGGCATCGCCGAACAGGTCAGCCCCTCGGTCGTCCGCATCGACACCCGTACCGGCTCCGGCCAGGGCACCGGCTCCGGCTTCGTGCTCACCGCCGACGGCGAGATCGCCACCAACAACCACGTCGTGGACGGCGCCACCGAGATCCAGGTGACGACGAGCGACGGCAGGAAGTACCAGGCCAGGATCGTCGGCACCGACCCCGACAAGGACCTGGCGCTGATCAAACTCCAGGACGCGTCCGGCCTCAAGCCCGCCAGGCTCGGCGACTCCGGCAGCGTCAAGGTCGGCGACCAGGTCGTCGCCATCGGCTCGCCCGACGGTCTCACCGGTACCGTGACCAGCGGCATCGTCTCGGCCCTGGAGCGCGAGGTGAAGGTCCCCAAGTCGGAGCAGAGCTCCCCGCAGAGCCGACAGCGGGGCGGTGACAGCTGGCCCTTCTCCTTCGGCGGCCGGCAGTTCAACGGCGACACCGGCTCGAACACCACCTCGTACAAGGCGCTCCAGACCGACGCCTCCCTCAACCCCGGCAACTCCGGAGGCGCCCTGCTCAACATGAACGGCGAGGTCGTGGGCATGCCCTCCGCGATCTACTCCCCCGCCTCGGCCGGTTCCGCCGCGGGCAGCGTGGGCCTCGGCTTCGCCATCCCCGTCGACACGATCAAGGCCGACCTGGACTCGCTCCGCAAGGGCGGCCCCGGCGGCAAGGGCTCCGGCGGAGACTCCCGCACCTCCGGCGGCGACTCCTTCGCCAACGGCTTCGGCACCTCCTTCTGAGGGGCGTCCGGCCCGTGCGACGCTGGAAGCTCCGTCGTCACCCGTCGGACCCCGCGGCCGGCCAGCACACCTGGGAGACCCATCCATGAACCCCGCCGAAGGCGAAGCCCGGATCCTCGTCGTCGACGACGAGCCGGCCGTACGCGAGGCCCTGCGCCGCAGCCTCGCCTTCGAGGGGTACGCCGTGCAGACCGCCGTGGACGGACTCGACGCCCTCGACAAGGCGGCCTCCTACGCCCCCGGCCTCATCGTGCTGGACATCCAGATGCCCCGGATGGACGGGCTCACGGCCGCCCGCCGGCTGCGCGCCTCGGGCAGCACCACCCCGATCCTGATGCTCACCGCCCGCGACACCGTCGGCGACCGCGTCACCGGCCTCGACGCGGGCGCCGACGACTACCTCGTCAAGCCCTTCGAGCTGGACGAGCTCTTCGCCCGCGTCCGCGCCCTGCTGCGCCGCAGCTCCTACGCCGCCCGGCAGGCCGGCCCCGACGCGCACGAGGACGCCCTGTCCTTCGGCGACCTGCGCATGGACCTCACGACGCGCGAGGTCACCCGGGCCGGGCGGCCGGTGGAGCTGACCCGGACCGAGTTCACGCTGCTGGAGATGTTCCTCGCGCACCCGCGCCAGGTCCTGACCCGCGAGCAGATCCTCAAGACGGTGTGGGGCTTCGACTTCGAACCCAGCTCCAACTCCCTGGACGTGTACGTGATGTACCTGCGCCGCAAGACCGAGGCGGGCGGCGAGCCGCGCCTGGTCCACACCGTGCGCGGGGTGGGCTACGTCCTGCGCTCCGGCGACGGCGGGCCCGAGTGAGCCCGCTCGCCCGCTTCCGCGCGCTGCCGCTGCGCTCCCGGCTGGCCCTGCTGGTCACGGTGGCGGTGGCGCTGGCCGTGGCCACCGTGGCCGGGGTGTCCTGGGTGGTGGTACGGGCCCAGCTCGACAACCAGCTGAACCAGTCCCTGATGGCCACCAACCCGACCAGCCAGGTGCTGGACCGGCTGCGCAGCGGCTGCCCGGCCCGCCCGCCGGCCCAGCCCCAGCAGGACATCGCCGAAAAACTGAACGCGACCGTCCAGATCGTCACGGCGGACGGCAACCACTGCTGGGTGAGCGGCCAGACCGACCTCCCGGTCCTCGCCCTGGACAGGGAGGTCGCGACGGGCCGCAAGAACAAGGCCCTGCACGACGCGACCACCGACAACGGCGTGCGGATGCGCGTCTACACCTTCGCCGCGCAGACCACCCCCGGTGCGCCGATCTTCGCGGTCTCGGTGGCCCGGCCGCTCTCCGACATCGACAAGCCGCTGTCCACCCTGGCCTGGGTGCTGCTGCTGGTCTCCGCCCTCGGCATCGCCGGCGCCGGCGCGGCCGGCCTGTGGGTGGCCCGTACGGGGCTGCGGCCCGTGGACGAGCTGACCGAGGCCGTCGAGCACATCGCCCGCACCGAGGACCTGACGGTGCGCATCCCCGACGAGGGCGACGACGAGATCGCCCGCCTGTCGCGGTCCTTCAACTCCATGACGGCGGCCGTGGCCTCCTCCCAGGAGCGGCAGGCCCAGCTGATCGCGGACGCCGGGCACGAGCTGCGCACCCCGCTGACCTCGCTGCGCACCAACATCGAGCTCCTCGCACGCAGCGAGGAGACCGGCCGGGCCATCCCGCCCGACGACCGGCGGGAGCTGCTGGCCTCGGTCAAGGCGCAGATGACGGAGCTGGCGTCGCTGATCGGGGACCTGCAGGAGCTGTCCCGGCCGGACGCGGCCGCCCCGGGCCGGCTGGGTGTCGTCGCCCTGCACGAGATCGCCGAAGCCGCGCTGTCGCGGGCCCGGCTGCGCGGCCCGGAGCTGGTCTTCACATCGGACCTGCGGCCCTGGTACGTACGGGGCGAGGCGGCGGCGCTGGAGCGGGCCGTGGTCAACGTCCTGGACAACGCGGTGAAGTTCAGCCCGCCGGGCGGCTCGGTCGAGGTGGCGCTGCGGGCGGGCGAGCTGACCGTACGGGACCACGGGCCCGGCATCCCGGCGGAGGACCTGCCGCACGTGTTCGAGCGGTTCTGGCGGTCCCCCTCGGCCCGCGCCCTGCCCGGCAGCGGCCTGGGCCTGTCGATCGTGGCCCGTACGGCGGCCCGCGCGGGCGGCAGTGCCGAGCTGCGGGCGGCGGGGGACGGCGGCCCGGGCACGGAGGCGGTGCTCCGCATCCCGGGCGCGCCGACGCCGCCGCCGTCGGAGCCGCCGTCGGAGCGCCCGCCGGAGCCGCCGTCGGATCGGTCAGTTGTGCCCGATCAGTGAGGCGACCAGGCCGGAGCGGGTGTTGGGGAAGTCCATGGGGACGATGCCCAGCCCGGTCCGGCCGGCCATCTCCCCGCCGTCGACGAAGGAGTGCGCCTGCGGGTTGAGGCGGTCGGAGTTCCAGCGCGGCGGCAGGTAGGCCGAGGTGCTGACGTAGTTGACGAAGAGCCTGCCGGGCTGCTGGACGGCCTTGCGGAAGTGGTTCTCGATCTTCCCGCGCTTGGCGAAGGGTTCGGCGTTCCAGTCGTCCTGGATGTCGAAGACGCCGCCGTCGCCGTAGCGCAGGCCCGGCAGGCCCCCGTTGTCCGCGAGCAGGACCACCTTGCCGCGGGCCTGCCCGAGGGTGGGCAGGGTGTCGGCGATCCGGAACAGCGGGCGCCAGCCGCGGCGGTCGAGGTAGTCGTCGAAGACGGCTCGGAAGGCGGCGTCGCTCTCGCCGGAGTACTCCTGCTTGACCCGCATCAGGACGGTCTCGCCCGGGTGGGCGGCGAGGAAGTTCCAGCAGGCGACCAGGACGTCGCCGAACATCAGGTCCTGGAAGAAGGACCCGTGGTGGATCGCGAAGGATCCGCCGGTGACCCGGCAGCGGACGTCGAGGAAGCGGATGCCGGAGTCGAGCTGCTGGGCGATCGAGGTGTTCGGGCAGGCGACGTACAGCCCGCCCCTGGTCGCGCCGGAGTCGTGGGTGCCGGGGATGGTCATCCGCTGGAGGGCGGTGGAGTCGCCGAGGCCGGACATCCAGTCCTGGGTGCCGAGCGCCGCGGCGGCGGCGGGAGCGGCTGCGGCCCCCAGCCCGGCGGCCGCTCCCGCGGCCAGTGCACCGGCGAGGAACGCCCTCCGGCCGATGCCCGTGCCCGGGCGCGTGTCCGTGCGCGCGCCCGCGCCCCTACCGGTGGCCTCGCCCGTGCCGGCGCCCGTACCGATGCCCGCCATGCCCGCCATGCCCGCCCCTTCGCCGACCCGATGACGGCCGGATTATGGCGTGCACACGTCACGGTTGCCACCCGTCGGCAGCGGTCAGTCTTCGAGCAGACCGACCATCTCGCGCAGCCCCCGCAGCAGCTCCCGCCCGTCCGGCGCCTCCTCGGGGTCGGTCAGGGCCTGCACCATCACCCCGCTCAGCAGCGCGATGTGCATCGACCCCAGGGCGCGTACGTCCGCCTCCGACACCTCCGACTCCGGCACCCCGCGCAGCGCCGCGGCCACCATCCGGCGGTTGCGGCGCTGCCCCTCGGCCAGGATCACGAGCAGTTCCGGTGAGGACTGCGCGTGCACGAAGGCCTCGACCGAGGCCAGCCACAGCCAGCGCATCTCGCCGAAGTCCCGGATCTTGCGGTCCCAGGTGTCGGCGTAGCGCTCCCCCGCGGTCTCGCCCTCGCCGGCGAGCCGGCCGGAGCCCGCCGCCCACTCCTCCATCGCGGCGAACAGCGCCTGGTTGAGCAGCGCCTCGCGCGAGCCGAAGTGGTAGCCGATCGCGGCCATGCTCACCTGGGCGGCCGTGGCGATGTCGCGCACGGTCGTGCGCAGATAGCCCTTCTCCTCCAGGCAGCGCCGGGCGCCGGCCAGCAGGTCCTCGCGATTTCCCATGCCGGGATCGTATCCAGCGCCTCCGCTTGGGCGAGCGCCCAAGACAAGCGTATTGCGCGCTTGCCCAAACACTGGCAGGGTGAGGTCATGGCAGAGATCCACGGCCCCACGGAAGGCAGGAACATGCGCCACGAGCTGAAGATCGACGACCGGACCCTCTCCTACCTGGACTTCGGCGGCACCGGCCGGCCGCTCCTCGCCCTGCACGGCGGCATGTCCGAAGCCCTCGCCTTCACCGGCCTCGCCGCCGCACTCGGCGACGACTGGCGGGTCATCGCCCCCGACCAGCGCGGCCACGGCGACTCGGACCGGGCGGCCCACTACCGCCGCGAAGGCTACGTGTCCGACGCCGTCGCCCTCCTGGACCACCTGGGCCTGGACACCCCCGTCGCCCTCCTCGGCTACTCACTCGGCGGACTCAACGCCTACCACCTGGCCGCCGCCCACCCGGACCGGATCTCCGCGCTCGTCGGCGTCGACGCCACCGTCGACATCCGCATCCCCGACGGACCGCAGTGGTTCGACTTCCTCGACGGCCTCCCCTACACCGCCCCCACCCGCGAGGAGCTCCTCGCCGCCGCCGGACCCGCCGCCCCCTTCGTCGCCGACGGACTGCGCCCCCTCCCCGACGGCACCGGCTGGCGCCTGGCCTACCACCCGCAGGACATGCTCGACTCCATCCACGCCTGCGCCGGCGACCACTGGGACACCTGGCTCGCCGGCAACTGCCCGGCCCTGCTGGTCCACGGCACCCACAGCCAGGCGCTCACGCAGCCCGTCGCCGACGCGATGACCACCCGCCGCCCGAAGACGTCGTACGCGCCCCTCGACGGAGACCACTTCGTACCGTTCACCGACCCGGACGGCTTCCACCGCACCGTCGCAACCTTCCTGGCGGCCCTCTGAACCGCCCCGTTCCCCGCGCCACGGGGGTGCACGGGGAAACGCCGGAGGGGCGGCGGGCCGACTGGCAGGCCCACCGCCCCTCCGGGCGCGCGCTGTGGTGCGGGGGTACTACTTGACGACGGTGATCCGGTTCGCCGCCGGCGGGGCGATCGGCGAGGACGCCGAGGAGTTCTTCGTCAGGTAGGCGTTGAAGCAGTCCAGGTCGGACGCGCCGACCAGCTTGTTCTTGTGCTCCTTCAGGACGGTGAAGCCGTCACCGCCACCCGCGAGGAACTCGTTCATCGCGACCCGGTAGGTCTTGGCGGGGTCGATCGGGGCACCGTTCAGCCTGACCGAGTCCACGACGATGCGGTCCGCGCCCGCCTTCGTCATGTCGAGGGTGTAGGTGAAGCCCTTCGACACCTGCAGGATCTTCGGGTTCGCCCCGTTGACCGGCCCGCTGACCTGCTGCTGGAGCGCGGTGATCAGCTGCGCGCCGGTCAGGTCCACGATGTTCATCATGTTGGTGAACGGCTGGACCGTGAAGGACTCGCCGTACGTCACGACGCCGTCGCCCTCGGAGCCCGAGGCCTTGTAGGCGAGGTCGGAGCGGATGCCGCCCGGGTTCATCAGGGCCAGCTGCGCGCCGCCCTTGTCCGCCGGGGCGAGCGCCTCCAGCTGCGCGTCGGCGATCAGGTCGCCGAGCGGCTTCTCGGGCTCCGCCGAGCCGCGGCCCGGGATGTCCGCCGAGATGAAGCCCTGCGGGCGGTTGGCGATCGGGGCCGCCAGGGCGTTCCAGCGACCGAGCAGCTCGGTCATGTCCGCGGCCTTGGGCTGGTCGCGGTGGACGACCTTGTTGACCGGCTTGGGCGCGCTGACCGGCGTACGGACGATGTCCTTGGTCTGCCGGTCGTAGGTGAGCGTGGTGTCCGTGAACAGACGGCCGATGGAGGCCGCCGAGGTCACCGCGCGCGGGTTGCCCGCCGGGTCGGGGATGTTGCAGGCGTAGGCCTGGTGGGTGTGGCCCGTGACCAGCGCGTCGACCTTGGCGTCGACGTTCTTGGCGATGTCCACGATCGCACCCGAGATGCCGGCGCCGGCGCCCGGGACGTCGCAGTCGTAGTTGTACGCGCCGTTCGCGGGCAGACCGCCCTCGTGGATCAGCGCGACGATCGACTTCACGCCCTGCTTGTTCAGCTCGGCGGCGTACTTGTTGATCGTCTCGATCTCGTCGCCGAACTTGAGGCCCTTGACGCCCTCGGCCGTCACGACGTCCGGGGTGCCCTCCAGGGTGACGCCGATGAAGCCGATCTTCACGTCGCCCTTCTTCCACACGTAGGTGGGCGACATCAGGGGGCGCTTGGTCTTCTCGTCGGTGACGTTCGCGGCGAGGTACTGGAAGGTGGAGCCCGTGAACTCCTTGCCGAACTCGTAGCAGCCCTCGACCGGGTGGCAGCCGCCGTACGCCATGCGGCGCAGCTCTGCCTTGCCCTCGTCGAACTCGTGGTTGCCGACGCTGCTGACGTTCAGCCCCAGCTTGTTCAGCGCCTCGATGCTCGGCTCGTCGTGGAAGAGACCGGACAGCATCGGGCTGCCGCCGATCATGTCGCCGGCCGCCGCGGTGACGGAGTACTCGTGGCCCTTGCGGGCCTCGCGCAGGCTGGTCGCGAGGTACTCGACCCCGCCCGCGGGTATGGCCTTGGTGGTGCCGTCGGCCTGACGCTCCGTCACGGTGCCGGAGGAGCCCTGCGGGGGCTCCAGGGTGCCGTGGAAGTCGTTGATCGACAGCATCTGCACTTCGACGGTCCGGCTCTTGGCCTTACCGCCACCACTCGCGGCACCGGCCGGCAGTGCGGCCGCGACCATCGCTCCGGCTCCGGCCGTGACGGCGAGGGCGGCGAAGGTCAACCGGCGGTTTCGACGGTGCCGTTGTGGCGTCGCTGACATTTAGTCCCCTTTGCGGACAGCGGTACTGCATGGGAGGTCCGCCGAAGCCTAAGGTCAACGCGCGTAGCTCTACCAGGGGGTAACCGGTATCGCGTTGGTTACGCGCAAAGAAGGACCGACCCCGCGCCCGTACTCCACCCGGCGGCCGGGACGGTCGTAGGCTCGTTCCATGACTGACGCAAGCGCGGGCCCGGAGCCGGGACGGCAGATCAAGACCCTCGACGAGCTGACGGGGGAACAGGCCGACGCCGTCCTCGACCTGATCGAGGACGCGGCGCGTACGGACGGCACCACCGCCGTCTCCGAACAGGGAAGGCTCCAGCTGCGCGGAGGACCCCGCGCGGGTGTCCGGCACTTCCTGCTCACCGACGGCGGCCGACTCGCCGCGTACGGGCAGCTGGAGGACACCGACCCGGTGGAGGCACCGGCCGCCGAACTCGTCGTACACCCCGCCCTGCGCGGCCGCGGCCACGGACGGGCCATGGGGATGGCCCTGCTGGCCGCCTCCGGCAAGCGCCTCCGGGTCTGGGCCCACGGCGGCAAGTCCGCCGCCCGGCACCTCGCCCAGGTACTGGGCCTGACCCTCTTCCGCGAGCTGCGCCAGCTGCGCAGGCCGCTGGCCGAGGGGGCCCCGCTGCCGGACCCGGTCCTCCCGCCGGGCGTGACCGTACGGGCCTTCCAGCCCGGCAGCGACGACGCGGCCTGGCTCGCGGCTAACGCGGCCGCCTTCGCCCACCACCCCGAGCAGGGGTCGCTCACGCAGCGCGACCTGGACGACCGGATCGCGCAGCCGTGGTTCGACGCCAAGGGGTTCTTCCTCGCCGAGCGCGACGGCGAGCTGGTCGGCTTCCACTGGACGAAGGTCCACGCGGCGGAGCAGCTGGGCGAGGTCTACGTGGTCGGCGTCCTGCCCGGCGCCCAGGGCGGGGGCCTCGGCAAGGCCCTCACCGCGATCGGCCTCCAGCACCTGGCGGCCCAGGGCCTGCCGACGGCCATGCTCTACGTCGACGCCGACAACCCGGCGGCGCTGGCCGTCTACGAAGGCCTCGGCTTCACCACCCACGAGGTGGACCTGATGTACCGCACGGAAAGCTGACCCCAAGCCCCGCCGGCGTTCGAGGCGCGGGGGCCCGGGGGCAGCGCCGCCGCACCGGCACACCCCACGCCCCCGCCGCCTCGTCCAACCCCGCCGGCACCCCATCCAGCCCCGCCGGCGTTCGAGGCGCGGGGGCCCGGGGCCGCGCCGCCGGCAACGCCGCCGCACCGGCACACCCCCGAACGCCACACGCCATTCACCGGGCATTCAGAACCGCTTGCGACCCTCCCCGAATGCAGCCCCGCCTCCGGCCGACAGCCAACCCCTCCGACGCGCCTGTCCCGCCGCTCGCGCGGAAGAATGGAGACATGAGCCACAAGCCCAGCGCCGGCCCCACCGAGGTCCCCGCCCAGCACCCGTCTCACACGTCCGCGTCCGCGTCCGCCGCCGCCAAGCCCGGGGCCGGCAGGGCCACCGCCAAGGACACCGGCAAAGCCGCCGGCCAGGGCCCCGGCACCGGCGCCGCCGCGCACGCCCGCATAGGCTCCATCGCCGCGCACCGCCCGCACGTCGGTTTCGACCCCGACCTCGACGCCGACCTGGACGCCTACGACGACAAGGACGGCGGGGAACTCCCCCCGAACCGCTTCCTCGACCGGGAGCGCAGCTGGCTCGCCTTCAACGAGCGGGTGCTGGAGCTCGCCGAGGACCCGACGACCCCGCTCCTGGAGCGCGCCAACTTCCTGGCGATCTTCGCGAGCAACCTCGACGAGTTCTTCATGGTGCGGGTGGCCGGCCTCAAGCGGCGCATCGCGACCGGTGTCGCCACCCGGTCGGCCTCAGGCCTGCAGCCCCGCGAGGTGCTGGACCTCATCTGGACGCGCTCGCGTGAACTCATGGCCCGCCACGCCGCCTGCTTCCAGCAGGACATCTCCCCGGCGCTGGCCGAGGAGGGCATCCACCTGATCCGCTGGCCCGACCTCACCGAGAAGGAGCAGGCCCGCCTCTTCACGCTGTTCCGGAACCAGATCTACCCGGTGCTGACCCCGCTGGCCGTGGACCCCGCGCACCCCTTCCCGTACATCTCCGGCCTCTCCCTCAACCTGGCCGTGGTCGTACGCAACCCCGTCAGCGGCCACCGCCACTTCGCCCGCGTCAAGGTGCCGCCGATCCTCTCCCGCTTCCTGGAGGCCTCCCCGCAGCGCTACGTCCCGCTGGAGGACGTCATCGCCGCGCACCTGGAGGAGCTGTTCCCCGGCATGGAGGTGCTCGCGCACCACATGTTCCGCGTGACCCGCAACGAGGACCTGGAGGTGGAGGAGGACGACGCCGAGAACCTGCTCCAGGCCCTGGAGAAGGAACTCATGCGGCGCCGCTTCGGCCCGCCCGTGCGCCTGGAGGTGGAGGAGTCCATCGACCCCGGCGTCCTGGACCTCCTCGTGCAGGAACTGAACGTCAACGCCTCCGAGGTGTACCCGCTGCCCGGGCCCCTGGACCTGACCGCCCTCTTCGGGATCGCCTCCCTGGACCGGCCCGAGCTCAAGTACCAGAAGTTCGTCGCCGGCACCCACCGGGACCTCGCCGAGGTCGAGTCCGCGCTCGCCCCCGACATCTTCGCCGCCCTGCGCGAGCGCGACGTCCTGCTGCACCACCCCTACGACTCCTTCTCCACCTCCGTGCAGAGGTTCCTGGAGCAGGCCGCCGCCGATCCGGACGTCCTCGCCATCAAGCAGACGCTCTACCGCACCTCCGGCGACTCCCCGATCGTCGACGCCCTGATCGACGCCGCCGAATCCGGCAAGCAGGTCCTCGTACTCGTCGAGATCAAGGCCCGCTTCGACGAGCAGGCCAACATCAAGTGGGCGCGCAAGCTGGAAGAGGCCGGCTGCCACGTCGTCTACGGGCTCGTCGGCCTCAAGACCCACTGCAAGCTGTCCCTCGTCGTCCGCCAGGAAGGCGACCAGTTGCGCCGCTACGCCCACGTCGGCACCGGCAACTACCACCCCAAGACCGCCCGCCTGTACGAGGACCTCGGCCTGCTCACCGCCGACCCGCAGGTCGGCGCGGACCTCTCCGACCTGTTCAACCGGCTGTCCGGCTACTCGCGCCGCGAGACCTACCGACGGCTGATGGTCGCGCCCCGCTCGCTGCGGGACGGCCTGATCGCCCGGATCGACAAGGAGGCCGCCCACCACAAGGCCGGCCGCCCCGCGTACGTGCGCCTCAAGATGAACTCGATCGTCGACGAAGCCCTCATCGATTCGCTCTACCGGGCCTCCCAGGCGGGAGTGCCCGTCGACATCTGGGTGCGCGGCATCTGCGCCGTCCGCCCAGGGGTACCGGGACTGTCGGACAACATCCGGGTCCGTTCGATCCTCGGCCGCTTCCTGGAGCACTCCCGGGTCTTCGCCTTCGGCAACGGCGGCGAGCCGGAGGTGTGGATCGGCAGCGCCGACATGATGCACCGCAACCTCGACCGCCGTATCGAGGCACTGGTCAGGGTCGCCGACCCGGCCCACCGCGCGGCACTGGACCGGATGCTGGAGACCGGCATGTCCGACGCCACCTCCTCCTGGCACCTGGGCCCTGACGGCGAATGGACGCGGCACAGCACGGACGCCGACGGCCAGCCGCTGCGGCACGTACAGGAGACGCTCATCGACGCCCGGAGGCGCCGGCGTGGCTCGGCCAAACCCTGACCCGGCGGCGGCCCGGGCCGTGGCCAGGCCGCTGGCCAGGTCCGGGGCCGGGGATGCGGGCGACGTGCTCGGCGCGTACCTGCGCTCCCAGGCCACGGCCTTCCTGCGCGGCCTGCGCCTGCACCAGGAGGGCGGGGCCGGCGCCGCGGGGAGCGGCGACGCGGTGCGCGGCCTGCGCGGGGCCGCGCACCGCATCAGCGGAACACTGGCCACGTTCCGGGCGGTGACCGAGCCCTCCTGGGCCGACGGGCTGCGCACCGAGCTGGTGTGGCTCTCCTGCGCCCTGGCCGACGAGCACGCCTGCACCGCCCGCCTGGTCCGGCTCGTCGACGCACTGCACCGGCTGTCGGGGCCCGCCGGGCTCCCCGCGCCACGCGGTACGGCCGGCGCCCCGGCCACGGGCTCGGCGCGCGCGGCCGCGCTGCTGGAGCGCCGGCTGACCGCGGCCCGTACCCAGGCCCGCACCGCCACCCTCCAGGCCCTCGGCTCGTCCCGCTTCCACGCGCTGGCGGACGCGGTGGCGGTGCTGGCCTCCGAGGTCCCGCTCGACCCCGCCGCGGCCCGCGGACGGGCCGAAGCGGTCCTCGCGCCCCTCGCCGCCGCGGCCGAAACCCGACTGTCTGCCGCGGTCGCCTCACTGCCCCCGGCCGCCGGCGGCGAGGCGGCACCGAGCCCGTACGACGCGGGCCACGACAGCCGCTGGCACGAGGTGCACCGCCTCCTGCGGCTCCACCGGTACGCGCGGGAGGCCCTGGGCGGGAACGTCGCCCGGACGGCGGCCGCCGGCGAGGCCCTGGACCGGCAGCGGGACGCCGTCGAGGCCGCCGCAGCGGCCACCGCCGCCGCCCGCACCCCCCGGATCGCCCCCGCGACGGCGTACGCCCTGGGCGTCCTGCACGCCGACCAGCGCCACCAGGCCGAGGCGGCGAGGGGTGACTTCCGGCACCTCTGGCTCCGGGAACCGGCGGCCGCCCCACGGTAACGGCGGGACAACGGATGATGGCAGGCGTGTACGGACGCCCCGGAACGCACCGGGTCGCCCGCCACGGTTCACCGTCCGTTCACTCGGGCCGGTCGGCCGCTTCACCTGTTCAGCCTACTTTCGGTCGTGCAAGGAGTCGGCGGCCCACGGAGCGGGGCGGCCGCCCCGCGCGACCCGACGCAGCAGTCCTCTTCGCACGCCGCCCGGTACGAACGGAAAAGCGGCCGGCGGCTTCTGGAAGGAACACCCGAAAGTGAAGCTTCAGCGCAAGAACATGCTTCGTGCCTGCACCCTCGGTGCCGTTGTCGTGTCCGGCGCCCTGGTCCTCACGGCGTGCGGCTCGGACGACAACACCAAGAGCGGTGACGGCACCGCCAAGGCCGCTCCGGCCGCCGGCGAGATCAAGTGCGACGGAGCCAAGGGCAAGCTGCTCGCCTCCGGCTCCTCCGCGCAGAAGAACGCGGTCGACCTGTGGGTGAAGAACTACATGGCCGCCTGCTCCGGCGTCGAGGTCAACTACAAGTCCTCGTCCTCCGGCGAGGGCATCGTCGCCTTCAACCAGGGCACCGTCGGCTTCGCCGGCTCCGACTCGGCGCTGAAGCCCGATCAGGTCGAGGAGTCGAAGAAGATCTGCACCGGCGGCCAGGGCATCAACCTGCCCATGGTCGGCGGCCCCGTCGCCCTCGGCTTCAACGTCGCCGGCGTGGACAAGCTGAACCTCGACGCCGCCACGATCGCCAACATCTTCAACGACAAGATCAAGAAGTGGGACGACGAGGCGATCAAGAAGCTGAACCCCGGCGTCACGCTTCCCTCCACCGCCATCCAGGCCTTCCACCGCTCCGACGACTCGGGTACCACCGAGAACATCACCAAGTACCTCAAGGCCGCCGCCCCCGACACCTGGCCGCACGAGGCCGCGAAGAAGTGGGCCGCCCCCGGTGGCCAGGCCGCCTCCGGCTCCGCCGGTGTCGCCGCGCAGGTCAAGCAGGTGGACGGCGCCATCGGATACTTCGAGCTCTCCTTCGCCAGCGCCCAGGGCATCAAGACCGTCGACCTGAACACGGGCGCCGCCGCCCCGGTCAAGGCCACCGGTGAGAACGCCTCCAAGGCCATCGCCGCCGCCAAGATCTCCGGCACCGGCTCCGACCTGGCCCTGAAGCTCGACTACACCACCAAGGCCGAGGGCGCCTACCCGCTCGTCCTGGTGACCTACGAGGTCGTCTGCGACAAGGGCAACAAGGCGGAGACCCTGCCGACCGTGAAGTCCTTCCTGAACTACGCCGCCTCGGACGCGGGCCAGAAGGTCCTCCTCGAAAACGGCTACGCGCCGATCCCGGCCGAGATCAACGCCAAGGTCCGCGAGGTCGTCAACTCGCTGGGCTAGTCCTGAGCTCCGAGGCCCGGTTCGCCCCCTCCCCCCGTGCGGGGACCGGGCGGGCCGGCCCGGAGACACTCCCCCTCCACCCCGGGGGGAATCCGGTGCACCGCCGCCAGGGGGCTCGCCCCCCACACAGACCGGAAAGACCATGGCTTCCACCACACCAACTCACATGGACAAGGCTCCGCCTGTCACCAGGAGCGCAGGGTCCACCGGCCGCGCCGGTGACAAGGTCTTCGCCGGGCTCTCCAAGGGATCCGGCATCCTGCTCCTGGTGATCATGGCGTCGATCGCCGCCTTCCTCACCTACCGCGCCACGATCGCCCTGTCGGAGAACGAGGGGAACTTCCTCACCACCTTCGACTGGAACGCGTCGGCCAACCCGCCCGTCTTCGGCATCGCCGTCCTGCTCTTCGGCACCGTCGTCAGCTCGATCATCGCGATGGCCATCGCAGTTCCGATCGCTGTCGGCATCGCCCTCTTCATCTCGCACTACGCCCCGCGCAAGCTGGCCGCGCCCCTCGCGTACGTGGTCGACCTGCTGGCCGCCGTGCCGTCGATCATCTACGGCATCTGGGGCGCCCTCTTCCTCGTTCCGCAACTGAACGGCCTGAACCTCTGGCTGGACGAGTACCTCGGCTGGACGTACGTGTTCGACAAGACCGAGATCGGCGTCGCCCGCTCGCTCTTCACCGTCGGCATCCTGCTCGCGATCATGATCCTGCCGATCGTGACCAGCGTCAGCCGTGAGGTCTTCCTCCAGGTCCCGCGCATGAACGAGGAGGCCGCCCTGGCCCTCGGCGCGACCCGCTGGGAGGTCATCCGGATGTCGGTGCTGCCCTTCGGCCGCTCCGGCGTCATCTCCGCCTCGATGCTCGGCCTGGGCCGCGCACTCGGCGAGACCATGGCCGTCGCGACCGTCCTCTCCCCGAGTTTCCTGATCTCCGGCCACATCCTGAACCCGGGTGGCGGCACCTTCGCGCAGAACATCGCCGCGAAGTTCGACGAGGCCAACGAGTTCGGCCGCGACGCGCTGATCGCCTCCGGTCTGGTCCTCTTCCTGCTCACCCTGCTGGTCAACGGTGCAGCTCGCCTGATCATCGCGCGCCGCAAGGACTTCTCGGGGGCGAACGCCTGATGAGCCACGCAATCCAGGACAGGCGGCCCGCCCGGGCCCCCCGGTCCGCCGCTCCCACCAGCCTCACCCGAGGCGGCCTGCCCCGCTGGGCCCCGGCCGGCATCGCGGTCCTCGCGATCGCCCTCGGCAGCGGCATCGGCCTCGTCCTCGACCTCGCGAGCAAGATCCAGTGGGGTCTGACCGCGGCCCTCCTGTTCGTCGCGATCACGTACACCGCCAGCGCGGTGATCGAGAACCGCCGCCAGGCCAAGGACCGCGTCGCGACCTCCCTCGTCTGGGTCTGCTTCGTCCTCGCGGTCATCCCGCTGCTCTCGCTGGTGTGGACCACGGTCAGCCGCGGCCTGAAGATGCTGAGCGGCGACTTCCTCAGCCACTCCATGAACGGCGTGACCAGCTTCGACGAGGGCGGCGGCGTCTACCACGCCCTGCTCGGCACCATCGAGCAGATCGCCCTGGCCACCCTGATCGCGGCCCCGATCGGCCTGCTGACCGCCGTCTACCTGGTCGAGTACGGCAAGGGCACGCTCGCCAGGGCCGTGACCTTCTTCGTCGACGTCATGACCGGCATCCCCTCCATCGTCGCGGGTCTGTTCATCCTCACGACCTGGAACCTGATGCTCGGCTTCGGCCCCTCCGGCTTCGCCGGCGCGATGGCCCTGTCGATCCTGATGATGCCGGTCGTGGTCCGCTCCACCGAGGAGATGCTCAAGCTCGTCCCGAACGAGCTGCGCGAAGCCGCCCTGGCCCTCGGTGTGCCGAAGTGGCGCGTGATCCTCAAGGTCGTGCTCCCCACCGCCATCGGCGGCATCTCCACCGGCCTGATGCTGGCCGTCGCCCGCATCGCCGGCGAGACCGCCCCGATCATGCTGCTGGTCTTCGGCTCCCAGCTGATCAACGGCAACCCCTTCGAAGGCGCCCAGTCCTCACTCCCCCTCTACATCTGGGAGCAGTACAAGGTCGGCAGCGACGCCTCCTACGACCGGGCATGGGCCGCGGCCCTCGTACTGATCGCCTTCGTCATGATCCTCAACCTGGCGGCCCGCGGCATCGCCCGCTGGAAGGCCCCCAAGACCGGTCGCTGACACGACCACCGAAAGCGAAGTGACCCCCATGGCCAAGCGAATCGACGTCAGCGGCCTCTCCGCCTTCTACGGCACCCACAAGGCCATCGACGACATCTCGATGACCGTCGAGCCCTGCTCGGTGACGGCCTTCATCGGCCCCTCCGGCTGCGGCAAGTCCACCTTCCTGCGCACCCTCAACCGCATGCACGAGGTCACCCCCGGCGGCCGCGTCGAGGGCAAGGTCATGCTGGACGACGAGAACCTCTACGGGGCCGGCGTGGACCCCGTCGCGGTCCGCCGCACGGTCGGCATGGTCTTCCAGCGCCCGAACCCCTTCCCCACCATGTCGATCTTCGACAACGTGGCGGCGGGCCTGCGGCTGAACGGCAGCTTCAAGAAGTCCGAGCTGACCGACACAGTGGAGCGCTCCCTCCAGGGCGCCAACCTCTGGAACGAGGTCAAGGACCGCCTGAACAAGCCCGGCTCCGGCCTCTCCGGTGGTCAGCAGCAGCGCCTGTGCATCGCCCGCGCCATCGCGGTCGAGCCGCAGGTCCTGCTGATGGACGAGCCCTGCTCGGCCCTCGACCCGATCTCCACCCTGGCGATCGAGGACCTGATCAGCGAGCTCAAGGAGCGCTTCACGATCGTCATCGTGACGCACAACATGCAGCAGGCCGCCCGCGTATCCGACCGGACCGCGTTCTTCAACCTCGCGGCGGTCGGCCGGCCCGGCAAGCTGGTCGAGATCGACGACACGGACCGGATCTTCTCCAACCCGTCCGTGCAGGCGACCGAGGACTACATCTCGGGCCGCTTCGGCTGAGGCGAGATGTGAGAGCGCCCCGCGGTGCTGCATGGCGGTGCCACCGCGGGACGGAGGAAAGAAGGCGGGCCGGCTCCCCCCGGGTGGGGGTGCCGGCCCGCTCTCGTGTCGTACGCCGTGCCTAGCCGAAGGCCAGGTTCACGATCCAGAAGCTGATCGCCGCGACCAGAGCCGCGGCCGGCATCGTGATGAACCAGCCCAGGATGATGTTCTTGGCGACGCCCCAGCGCACCGCGTTCACCCGCTTCGTCGCACCCACACCCATGATCGCCGAGGTGATCACGTGCGTGGTGGAGATCGGCGCGTGGAAGAGGTAGGCGGAGCCGAACATGATCGAGGCGCCGGTGGTCTCCGCCGCGAAGCCCTGCGGCGGGTCCAGCTCGATGATCTTGCGGCCGAGCGTACGCATGATGCGCCAGCCACCCGCGTACGTACCCAGCGACAGCATCACGGCACACACGACCTTCACCCAGACCGGGATCGGGTCCTCGGCGCTCTGGACGTCGGCGATGACCAGGGCCATCACGACGATGCCCATCGTCTTCTGCGCGTCCTGGAGACCGTGGCCGAGCGCCATGGCCGCGGCCGAGACGGTCTGCGCGATACGGAAGCCGTGCTTGGCCTTGTGCGGGTTGGCGCGGCGGAACAGCCACAGGATGACCACCATCACCAGGAAACCGGCGACCAGGCCGACCACCGGCGAGGCGAACATCGGGATGACGACCTTGTCGACCACGCCCGACCAGATGACCTCCGTACCGCCGGCCAGCGCCGCGCCCACCATGCCGCCGAACAGGGCGTGCGAGGAGGACGAGGGAAGGCCGAAGTACCAGGTGATCAGGTTCCAGACGATCGCGCCGACCAGCGCCGCGAAGAGGATCCACATTCCCGTGGACCCGGTGGGCGTCTCGATCAGGCCGCTGCTGACCGTCTTGGCCACCCCGCTGCCCAGGAAGGCGCCGGCGAGGTTCATCACGGCCGCCATCGCGAGCGCCGCCCGCGGGGTCAGGGCCCGCGTGGACACGGACGTCGCGATGGCGTTCGCGGAGTCGTGAAAACCGTTCGTGTAGGTGAAACCGAGCGCGACACCGATGGTCACGACCAGAGCGAAGGTGTCCACGTGGTTCAGGACTCCTTGACCGCGATGGTCTCCACCGTGTTCGCGACGTGCTCGAACGCGTCGGCCGCCTCTTCGAGCACGTCGACGATCTGCTTGAGCTTCAGCACCTCGATGGCGTCGTACTTGCCGTTGAACAGGTGCGCGAGCAGCTTGCGGTGGATCTGGTCGGCCTGGTTCTCAAGGCGGTTGACCTCGATCCAGTACTCGGTGAGGTTGTCCATCGTCCGCAGGTGCGGCATCGCCTCGGCGGTCAGCTCCGCCGCCCGCGCCAGCACCTCGATCTGCTGCTCGACGCCCTTGGGAAGCTCCTCCACGTTGTAGAGGACGACGAGGTCGACGGCCTCCTCCATGAAGTCCATGATGTCGTCGAGCGACGACGCGAGGGAGTAGATGTCCTCGCGGTCGAACGGCGTGATGAAGGAGGAGTTCAGCTGGTGGAAGATCGCGTGGGTCGCGTCGTCCCCCGCGTGCTCCGCCGCCCGCATCCGTTCCGCGATCTCGGCCCGGGCGGACGAGTCCGCTCCGAGCAGTTCCATCAGGAGCTTGGAGCCCGTGACGATGTTGTCCGCGGATGCGGCGAACATGTCGTAGAAGCTCGTCTCCCTGGGGGTCAGACGAAATCGCACGTGAGGTCCTCGGGGTGCATTGGATTCGGTCAGGCTGATGCTAGGCGCATCCCCCGGCCACGGCTAACCGGCGGTTCCCCAGTGTCCTCCATCAGGCAGAGTGAGGAACACGGACCCCTGCCCTCGGGCACGAGCCCGGTATCATATACCCATGAGGGGTATGCATTATCCCTCGCTCGTTCGACCACGGAGGACGTATGACGACCATCGAGGCGGAGGGCCCCGGCACCGGAGCCGACACGGCGGCCGCCCCCGGCACCTCCCACGGCGGCGGGACCGTCCACGGCTACCACCACCAGAAGGACGAGCACCTCAAGCGGCTGCGGCGGATCGAGGGCCAGATCCGCGGCCTCCAGCGGCTCGTCGACGAGGACGTCTACTGCATCGACATACTCACGCAGGTCTCGGCCAGCACGAAGGCACTGCAGTCCTTCGCGCTCCAACTGCTGGAGGAGCACCTGCGCCACTGCGTCGCCGACGCGGCCGTCAAGGGCGGAGCCGAGATCGACGCCAAGGTCGAGGAGGCCACGAAGGCCATCGCACGGCTCCTGCGCACCTGAACCGCCCTCCCCGCCCGCCGGCAGCGGGCGGGGGCGACGGCCCCCATGAGCCGGGGCACCCCGACAGGCTCCGGGCACGACCTAGCGGCCCAGCAGGACCTCGTCGATGCGGTCCAGGCTCAGACGGTCCTCAGCGGCCGCTGACGCGGCGATGATCAGCTCACCGCACAGTTCGATCTCGGCGAGCGCCACGTGGTCCTGCACCGTCGTACCGCCTGCGGGAGTCACGCGTGTCACCTCAATCTGCCACCGGCCACCGGCCGTCTTCGGTCATGCCGCACCACTTGCCGGCGCCCGGCTGTTCAGCGTAGGGAGGGCGTCCGTCCCCCCGCATGACACGGATGGACCATTTCCGGATACCCGGCCATGGCCCGATAGCGCCGCTCCCGGCACGCCCGCCCTGCTAGTCGGCGATCCTTCCGGCGTAAATGTCCCCGCTCGCGGGCAATACGACGGTCACCGGCGTCCCGAATCCGTACAGGAGCGTGGTCGACGACACATCGATCACGCCATTGTTGACGTAGGTGAAACGGTGCCTGACCTTCCGCAGCCGCCCCTCCTCGTCGAGGTAGGCGTCGAAGGGCACCGTGTCCTTGCTGAACCCTTTCGCCGCCGCCTCCAGCGCCCCGCGCATCTCCGCCGGCGCGCTCCCGGCGGCCCGCCCGATGTCGGTGGTCCCCCGGTAGTGCCGCACCTTGGTGCCCGCCACATCGGTCTCCCCCACGTACGTCACCCCCTGGGCGGCCCGCAGCAGCTCCGCCGCGATCAGGGGGTCGGTGGCCCCGCCGGTGACCAGGTTCCCGTCGGCGAGGGCCGTCGTGTCCAGGCGCACCCACTTGTCGGCCGGTACACCCGCGCCGCGGTTCTTCATGTAGAGCGCGCCGGGCACCAGGAGTTCGGTGATGGGCCGGTGCTCGTCCTCGCCCTTCACATCGGCCGGGAGCAGTACGAGGAGCTGCCCCATCCGCTTCTTGAAGTCGACGCCGCCCTCGCCGCGGATGGTGACCCGCGTCCCGCCGGTGGCCATCTCCATGGCCGTACGGGCCCGGGCGCTGCCCGTGCGCGCCAGGACGTCGGCGGCGCCGCGGACCGCCGCCGAAGCCTCCGCCGGGGACCGGTCGTCGCTTCCGCCGCCGCCGGCGCACCCGCCCGTCGCCGTGACGGCCAGGGTGACTCCGGCGGCGAGCACCACCTCAGCCGCGCGCCCGCGCAGCAGCCTGTGCCGGTGAACCACCATCGCCTGCCAAACCCCCAACGCGTGACCGCTGTTTGCCCAGGTCCCCACCCGCTCCGGTTAACGAGGCCCCGGGTTCCGCGTCACGGGGGCACGCCTCGCCCGCCCCCCGAGTGCGCCGAGTACGCCGAGTACGCCGAGTACGCCGAGTGGCCCCGGGTACGGTGGAGGGGTGGAACCGCACACCGACGCGCCGCGGGCCCCCGCGCCGGGCGCCGTACCGCCCCAGCGGCCCGGCTCGCCACCGCAACCGCACCCCCAGCCGCCGACCGGCCCTACCGTGTCCGCCCACACCGCGTCCGCCACCGACCGTGGATCGTTCTGCGTGGCCGTCTGCGCGTGCGGTTGGACCGGCCCGGCCCGCCGCTCCCGCGACCTGGCCCGCAGGGACGCCGCCGGCCACGAGGCCACCCCGACTCCCTGAGGCTGTCCCGGAGGCCTCTGCGGCCACGGCACGGGCAGGCGTCTCGCCCGTTCGGACGGCCCGGCTGGCCGGTGGCCGCCGCAGCGGATGCCCTTGACTCATGCCAGGTTCCGCAGCCCGCCTCGCGGCCCTCCTCTGGGCCCTGCCCGTCGCGTTCGCCCAGGCCGCGGCGGCCGCCGCGGCCTGGGCCGGCCCCGTGGGCTCCGCGGAGGGCCCCGCCGCCGTGGCCCTGGCCATCACACTGACCTCCGCCGCGGCCGTGGCCACCGTCCTGTGGGTGCGCTCCCGCCACCGCCGCGAAGGCGACTCCGACGCGGGCGACCGGTGACGCCCCGGCCCCGCCCCCGGGCGGTCCTGGTGTGCTTCGGGGTGGCCGCGCTGTGCCTGGTGACGGCCGCACTGCTCGCCGTATGGGACTCCTACGGGATGCGCTGAACGCCGGCCGCGACCAGAGGGCGCGTCAGGCAGCCGCGTCAGGCGGCCGCGTCAGGCGGCGAGGTCGCTGTCCTGCGTACCCCGGCCACCCGGCGGGGTCTGGGGCTGCGCGAGACCGACCGGCAGGGGCCGTACCCGCTCCCCGGCCCGTACGAGCCGGCCGAGGCGCGGGCGGGCGGCCACGGCCCGGACGACCGGGCTCAGCAGCGCCAGCGCCAGCGGCGCGAGGACGAGGGCGACGGCGGTGCCGAGCGCGAGGCCGCCGACCACGTCGGTCGGGTAGTGGACGCCCATGTAGACGCGGCAGAGGCCTTCGAGGAGGGCCAGCCCGATCCCCACCAGCCCGAGCCGGCGGTTGGCGACGAACAGCCCTACACCCAGGGCCATCGCGACGGTGGTGTGGCCGCTGACGAAGGAGAACTCGGTGTTCCCCAGGCCTGCCCCCCACCCGGGGTCGAGGACCTGTAGCCCCTCGTGCTGGCGGAACGGCCGCTGCCGTCCGACGAACGCACGCAGCGGCACGTTCACGAGCAGGGCCAGGCCGGCGGCGAGGGGGGCCCACACGAGCGCGGTGACGGTCTCGACGGCGGGGGCCTCCTCCTGCCGGCGGGCGCCGCGCCAGCACCACAGGACCAGGAGGACCAGGGCCAGCAGGATGCCGTACTCACCGGCCAGGCTCACGGCGGTGTCGAGCCACGACGGGGCGCGCCGGGCCGCTCCGTTGACCTCGTACAGCAGGCTGACATCCACGTTCGGCCCACCGGTTGTGAGTCCAGCCATGGTGACGCGGCCCCTTGCTCTTGCCGTGGTTCCCCTGCGGGCGCACCCGGGTGTGCGCCCCTTCGACACCCACTTGATCAACTCCCGCGTTCATGGAACGCCCGTGCCCGCGACCCGGTTCCACTCTCCACGGAATGATCACGGCAACGTTATCGAAGAGTGACGGGCCGTCGCAGCTCAGGGCCTTTGCATCACGGAGAGTTGGCAGGACGGCCGGCCGGCGACCGCACCGGAAGGGCTTCCGCCCCGTCCTTCGTCACCCGGGTCGCGCCGAAGTAGTCGGGCGTGTCGATCCTGTCGAAGCGGATGACCGCCCCGGTGTAAGGGGCGTTGATCATGTATCCGCCGCCGACGTAGAGGCCGACGTGCCGAATCTCGCGCGAGTTCGTCAGATCATCGGAGAAGAACACGAGGTCTCCGGGCAGGAGTTCGTCACGCGCGGGGTGCGGACCGGCGTTGTACTGGTCGTTGGCCACCCGCGGCAGCTCGATCCCGACCGTCTCGTACGCGGCCTTGGTCAGCCCCGAGCAGTCGAACCGCCCCCCGTGCTCGGGGGTGCCGTTGCCGCCCCACAGGTACGGCGTCCCCAGCTGCTTCTGCGCGAAGTAGATGGCCCCCGCCGCCTGTTGCGAGGGCGCCACCCGGCCCACGGGCCGCGCGAAGCTCTTCGCCAGCGTCGTGATCGCCTTCACGTACCCCTGGGTCTCCTTGTACGGCGGCACCCCGCCGTACTTGATGACCGCGTAGGCGCCCGCGTTGTAGGCGGCCAGCATGTTCGACGTGGGGTCACCGGGCACGCTCTTCACGCCCTTGGCCAGCTCGCAGTCGTACGAAGCGGCCGAGGGGATCGCGTCGTTCGGATCCCAGATGTCCCGGTCCCCGTCCCCGTCCCCGTCGATACCGTGTCCCGCCCAGGTCCCCGGGATGAACTGCGCGATGCCCCGCGCGTCCGCCGGGCTGACGGCGCGCGGGTTCCAGCCGCTCTCGGAGTACAGCTGCGCGGCGAGCAGCGGCGGACTGATGGCCGGGCAGAGGTTGCCCCACTTCTCCACCAGCGCCTGGTACTTCGCGGGCACGGCCCCCTTGGTCAGGCCCACGGCACGGCCCCCGGCACCCGCCCCCACGAGCCCGGCCGCCGCCGAGTACGTCCCCACGACGAGGAGCACCACGAAGGTCAGACACAGCCCGATCCCGATCCCGCCGGCCATCCAGAATCTGCGCACCCGGCAACCCTCCCCCATCCCCGTCACTTGGACGTGCGATTCGGCCGTGTCGCATGTCCTACTACCCCACTTGGAAGCCGGTGCGGGCGCCGCCCCCGTACTTCACAGGGCCATCCTCGGCGCGGCAGAAGACCACCGTCCAGTCCCCGCGGACGGCGTACGGAGGCACAGCGGCCCTGCCCCGCACCGGATGTGGCGCCGAAGGCCGCTCAGCGCGGTGCGACGTACAGGCTCTGCGCGCTCCGCCCGATCGGGCCCTTCTCGTCGTGGAGCCGCGCGTCCGCCAGACCGATGCCGGCCGCGTCCACACTCGTGCGGGCCTGCACGCACGCCCACTCCCCCACCGGATGGCGGTGCAGGTGGACGGTCAGGTCGCTGTTGACGAAGACGTACGCCCCGAAGTCCATCACCGCGCTGATCCCGTTGCCCGAGTCCGCGGCGATCAGCACCCGGTCCAGCGCCCTGGTCTCCTCCCCCGCGATCAGCGGCACCTTCATCCGCATCCAGCAGGTGCCGGGGCCCGGCTCGACGAAGGCGCCCTCGGTGAACCGGGTCTCCATGGCCGAGTGGTAGCCGGTCTCCCACGGCACCGGGAAGAACGGCGTCACCTCCGCCTCCCCCGGCGTCGGCAGCTGCGGCCCGCACGCCACGGCCGGTACGGACTCCTGCGCGACCCGGATCCGCAGGGCCCGTGCCAGCATGACGGGCGCGGCGCCCACCGGGCCGAGCGCCGCCTCGACCACCTCGGTGCTGCGCCCCGCACGCAGCACGCTCGTGGTCACCTCCAGCCCGCCGATCGGCACCGGGCGCAGGATCTCGTACGTGATCCGGGCGATCCGCATGTCCGCGCGCGCACCCGGCCGCTCCTCGACGGCCCGTCCCAGCAGCGCGGCCGGCGGACCGGCGTGCTGGGAGGCCGCGTCCCACGGCCCGCGCGTGTACTCGGTGGCCCGGAAGCGTCCGGGGCCGACCCGCTCGAAGAACCCCTCGGCAGTACCCATACCCGTCACGCTACCGACTGGTAACCACCTCCACCAGCCTCCCCGACGGGTCAGCGGGCGAACCCCAGTCCCACCCCCAGGCCCACCAGCACCGACCCGATGGCCCGGTTCAGCGCCTTCTGCGCCTTCAGCATCCGCTCGCGCAGAGCGGAGACGGAGAAGAACACCGCCACCGCACCGAACCACCCCAGGTGCGCCGCCGACATGAACAGCCCGTAGCCCGCCTGCTGCCACAGCGACGTCCCCGGATCGACCACCTGCGTAAAGGTCGACACCACGAACAGCGTCGTCTTCGGGTTGAGCACATTGGTCAGGAACCCCGACCGCATCGCCCCCAGCCGGGTCAGCTGCGGCTTCGACTCCAGGTCCACGGTCACCTCCGCCCGGGCCCGGAACGTCCGTATCCCGATCCACACCAGATACGCCGCACCCGCCGTTTTGATCACGGTGAACAGCGCGGTGGAGGAGGCGATCAGCAGACCGACCCCCAGCATCGTGTACGAGACGTGGACCAGCACCCCGGCCGCGACCCCGGCCGCGGCGAACAACCCCGTGGGCCGCCCGTAGAGGTAGCTGTTGCGCACCACCATGGCGAAGTCCGCACCCGGGCTGATCACGGCGAGCAGGGTGATGACGGCGACTGCGATCACTTCTGTCATACACCGATGCTCGCCGCCCCCTCCCTCACGATCAACCCCTGCCCCACGGCACCCACTTGCCCCAGTCCGTGGGGCGCCGGGAGCCACTTCCACCGGCGCCTGCGCACGCCTCCCCTCGCCGAAGGCCGCCGGGGGCGCGTCCTGACCGCGGCCCACCGGCGACAATGAAGGCATGCACCACAGCCTGCCGCTCCTGCAAGCCGACTGCGAGAACTGCTTCGCGCTCTGCTGCGTCGCCCTGCCGTTCGCCAAGTCCACCGACTTCGCCGTGAACAAGCCCGCCGGAACCCCCTGCCAGAACCTCCGCCAGGACTTCCGCTGCGGCATCCACACCCGGCTGCGCGACCAGGGCTTCCAGGGCTGCACCGTCTTCGACTGCTTCGGCGCGGGCCAGCAGGTCTCCCAGGTCACCTTCGGCGGCCGCGACTGGCGCACCCACCCCGCGAGCCGCGCCGAGATGTTCGACGTCTTCCCGGTGATGCGCCGGCTGCACGAGCTGCTCTTCTACGTCGACCAGGCCCTGGGCCTCCCCGACGCCGCCCAGGTCCACCCCGAGCTGCGCCGCCTGCTCGCCGAGACGGAGCAGTGGACGCGCGCCGACGCCGCCGCCCTCGCGGCCCTGGACGTCGCGGAGCTGCGGGGCCGGATCAACACGCTGCTCCTGAAGACCAGCGAGCTGGTCCGCGCCAAGGTCCCGGGCCGCAGGAAGAACCACCGCGGCGCCGACCTGATGGGCGCGCGCCTCTCCGGCGCCGACCTGCGCGGGGCGAACCTCCGCGGCGCCTACCTGATCGCCGCGGACCTCTCCCGAGCCGACCTCCGCACGGCCGACCTGATTGGCGCGGACCTGCGCGACGCGAACCTGCGCGGCGCGGACCTGCGCGGAGCCGTCTTCCTCACCCAGCCCCAACTGAACGCGGCCCAAGGCGACCCGGCCACCCGCATCCCCCAACCCCTGACCCGCCCCACCCACTGGACCTGACGCCCCCGACGGCACCCCAGCCCCGCAATCCCAGCCCCGCCGGCGCTTGAGGCGCGGGACCCGGGGCGGAGCCCCGCACTCCAGCCCCGCCGGCGCTTGGGGCGCGGGACCTGGGGCCCAGCCCCGCAATGCCAGCCCCGCCGGCGTTTGAGGCGCGGGACCCGGGGCCCAGCCCCGCACTCCAGCCCCGCCGGCGCTTGGGGCGCGGGACCCGGGGCCCAGCCCCGCAATGCCAGCCCCGCCGGCGTTTGAGGCGCGGGGGCGCGGGGGCAGCGCCCCCGCAACGCGGCCGCACCCGCACCCCCCGCCCCTACCCCGGCGGCCGATCAGCCGCCAACCACCCGCGCCAAAAACCCCCGCACGGCGGCGAAGTACCCCTCCGGGTCCCCCACCCGCACCGCATGCCCCGCCGGCAACTCCACCAGCCGCACCCCCGCCCTCCGCACCGTCATCTCCCTCGCGTGCTCCGCCGACAGCACCCCGCTCCGGTCCCCCCGCACCAGCAGCGTCGGCGTCCGCACACGCAGCCAGTCCCCCCAGTGGTCACCGTTGAGCCCCTGCTGCGACTCCACCATGTCCTCCACCTCGAACGCGACCCCCCACCCGTCCGGGTACTCCCGTACCGCCCCCTCCAGATACGGCGCCGAGCTCCCCAGCCCCGCCAGGAAACCGGCCCGGGTCGACGCCCGCCGCGGCCAGGCCCGCGCGAACGCCAGGTCGCCGTCGACCACCGCCCCGATGTCCTCGACCACCACCGCCCGCACGAGGTCCGGCCGCCGCGCGGCCAGCTGGTAGGCGTTGACCCCGCCCAGCGAATGCCCCAGGACCACCACGGGCCCCAGCCCCAGGTGCTCCAGCAGTGCGGCCGCGTCCGCGACGTACCCCTCCCGCGTGTACTCCCCCGCCCGGTCGGAGTCCCCCTGCCCGCGCTGGTCCGGAGCGATCACCCGCCACGCCGGACCCACCTCGCGGGCCAGCCGCTCGAAGTCCGCCCCCGCCCCGAAATGCCCGTGCAGCGCCAGCAGCGGCGCCCCCGGCCCGCCGAAGTCCGTATACGCGAGACGCCGCCCGTCCCGCGCCACCATCACCCCCGGCAGCGGCCCCAGCTTGTCGATCACCCGTCGCCGCAGCAGCTGGTACTCCTCCCACCGCCGCTTCAACCGCCCGCCCGGCCGCTTCACCACCCGTCCGGGCGTGACCGTCTCACCCCGCCGGAACTGCTCCCGCGTCAGATCGACCCGGATACCGCCGGGAAGCAGGTTCCACCAGTGGTAGCCCTCCTGCCGCCCCTCGTGGAAGACCTCCCCGAGCACCAGGTCCCCGCCCACGAGGTCCTGCACGACCAGGGCGGTGATGTCACATTGCCCCCAGGCCGGATTCTCCGGAGTCCAGGGCACCCGGCTGATGTCGGCCGGCTCGCTCGTCTCGGCGGACCATCCCGCCCGAATGGCCGCCTCAAGATCCGCGAGAGTCCAGGTAGTCGTCATCCTTTCAGCGTGCCGGACACCACTGACAACTCCGGATGGAATACTGACGGAATGTCGGACTTATGTCGGCGAGCCGGCCCAACGACACGCCACCCCGCTGCTCCGAACGGCGCCCCCTCGCCCCGCCCCTCGCGCACCGAGAGGACAATCATTGCCCGGCGTCACCCCCCGTGATACACAGAGTGACCGCACGTTCTTGCGGATGGACGGCAGCCCGGCCCAGGTCAGAGCGCGGAAGCCGGGCGCGGGCCGCGAGATCGGGTAAAGAGAGCCGACAAGTCGACGACGACGGCGGTTTCATCAGCGAAGATAGTGCGTGACCCCTGCCGTCGGGCAGCGGGCTTCCGGAACTACCCATACAGGGGCGGTGAGTTACATGATCCTGGCAGCCGAAAAGGGCGACATCACCACCATCATCGGCGGAATCGCCCCGAACTGGGGGCCGTTCGGCGGTCTCGGCAACGAAGCGAAGGTCATGATCGAGGTGGTCATGGCCGTGGCGATCCTCCTCTGCCTCGGCATCGCCATCTGGGGCGCGGCCAAACAGCGCATCGGCGCGACCGCCCTGCGCGACACGTTCAGCGCCGAACAGGGCAAGGGCCTGATCGTGGCCGGCCTCACCGGCGTCTTCATCATCGGCTCCCTCGGCACGCTCTTCACGATCGTCTACGGAATGGCCGTCTAGCCCGACCGACCACCGGTGGCCCCGACCTGACGAGAACTCACCACACCGCATCCACGCGGGAACCAGCGCTACCGTCGTACGACGCGGAGGGGGCGGAAACGGAATGAGCAACGACGACCAGTACGGCGGCGCCGGCTACGGCGAGGTCGGCGGCACGGGCCAGACCCGCACCCGCCTCCCCGACACCCCCGCCGACCCGTACGGCCCGACCCGCCGCACCTCCCGCGCCCCCCGCAGCCTGGTCACCGTGGTCGGCGTGGTGGTCCTCCTGATCGCCGCCATCGCGTTCGCGAACCAGGCCCCGGACACACCCGACGCCAAACCCTCGGACGACACCCCGTCCGCCACCTCCACCTCCCCCACGGGCGCCGGCCCCGTCACCGGCAAAACGGCCGGCATCCCCAAGGGCTTCGCCCACGACGAACAAGGCGCCCAATCGGCAGCCGCCAACTACGCGGTAGCCCTCGGCTCCGACGGCATGTTCAAAAAGGCGACGCGGCACGCCCTGGTGGACGGCATCTACGCACCCGACGTCGCATCCAGAATGAAGGCCCCGCAGGACGCCGCCTACTCCCCGGCCTTCCTGGCCCAGCTCGGACTCGACGCCAACGGCAATGCTCCCCAGGGCAGCACCTTCGTCACACGCACCGTCCCGATCGGCACCCGCGTCGAGAGCTACACGCCGGCCGCCGCGAAGGTCTCCGTCTGGTACACGGGCCTCATCGGCATGTCCGGCGCCAAGTCCACCGACCCGGTCAAAACCCTCTGGAAGACCTGGACCTTCGAACTCAGCTGGATCGGCGAGGACTGGAAAGTCGTCGACGACACCCAACAGGACGGGCCCGCCCCGGTTCCCGGCGATGTCCCCGTGTCGACGTCCGACGACATGAGCAAGGCCATCAAGGAATTCGGAGGATTCACCTATGCCCGCTAGCCTCCGGCTTCCCGCCCGGCTGGGCGTGATCGCCTCCGCTCATGCCGTCCTCGTCGCCCTGGCCACCCGCGCCTACGCCGCACCGGACCCCACACCACAGGCCACCACCGACCCCTGCGCTCTCCTCGACGGCCCCTCCAAGCAGTACTGCCAGAGCGGCACGGGGACGTCCGGGGGGACCCCCCGGACCGGGCTGGCCCCCAGTGACGGCTCCGCCGACGCCCTCAACCCCCTCGCCTCCCTGGCCAGAGGCTGCGCCGACGCCGCAGCCTGGATCGTCACCAAACTCAGCGAAGCGGTCAAGGGCAACGCCGACGTCGACTTCACCAACGCCACCTTCCTCAAGCAGTACGCCGTCGTCTTCGCCGCCTCCACCATCCTCACGCTCGTCCTGTGGCTCTTCGCCGTCGCCAAACGAGCCGTCCGCGGCGTCCCCCTGACCACCGCCCTCTCCGAAGCCATCGGCTTCCTCTGGCTCACCGTCCTGGCCTCCGCCTTCACCCCCCTGATCCTCTACACCGTCGTCTCCGCCACCGACGGCGTCACCGAGGTCATCGCCTCCGCCACCGGCAGCCAGACCGACGTCTTCTTCGGCTCCTTCTCCGAAGCCCTCAAGAAGGGGGACGACATCGGCGGCGGCCCGATCATGCTCATCGTCGTCGCCCTCGTCACCGTCCTCGCCGCCGGCATCCTCTTCCTCGAACTCTTCATCCGGGCAGCCCTCCTCTACGTGGGCGCCCTCCTCGGCGTCGTCGTCTACTCCGGCCTCGTCGACCGCAACCTGTGGGGCCACGTCCGCCGCTGGGCCGGCATCATGATCGCCGTCATCCTCGTGAAGCCGGTCATCGTCATCGTCCTCGGCCTCGCCGGAGCCCTCACCGGCGAACAAGGCCCCAACGCCTTCTCCGCCGTCGTCACCGGCCTCTCCATCATCCTCCTGGCGATCTTCGCGTCCGCGATGATCTACCGCTTCGTCCCCGGCTTCGGCGACGAGATCGCCTCCGCCCGCGCAGGCCGCAGCAAGGCCACCGACGGAGCCCAGGCCGCCGCCGTCATCAGCTCCCCGGCCTCCCTCGTCTCCCAGGGCATCAAAACCCACAGCAGCCGCGGCGCCCACCGCGGAGGCGACGGCGGCGTCGCCCCGCCCCGCCCCGCCAACCCCCTCTCCGGAGGCGTGGCCGCCCACAGCAGCCGCCCCACCTCCGGCGGCGGGGCCGGCGGCGGATCTGTCCCCTCCGCCGCACCCCCGCCCCGCACGAGCTCCAGCACGAGGAACACAGGAGGTGACGGGCGTTGACGACCCAGTCCCACCAGCTGCACCCGGTCGCGCCCCGCCGCACGTATCTCATCGGCCGCGCCCGGCCGAACGCGATCGTCGGCAAGAACCGCGAGACCGGCGAGATCGCCCTCATCATCACCGGGGCGTTCTTCGGCATGATGAGCGGACTACTCGTCCCCGACCTCACCCTGCGCATCGTCAGCCTCGTCGGCTTCCCCTTCCTCGCGCTCGCCGCCGTGTACGTCCCGTACAAGGGCCGCACCTTCTACCGCTGGTTCGAGATCAACCGCAGCTACAAGCGCACCCTGCGCCGCGGCACCACCTACCGCTCCGGCGCCATGGAAGCCGGCGTCCGCGCCGCCGACGGCCGCGAGGTCGAGATCGGCCCGCCCCCCGGCATCGGCCGCATCAACTGGCTCGCCGCCCCCTTCGGCCCCGACGAGATCGCCGTACTCCTCCACGCCGACCGCCGCACCGTCACCGCCGCCATCGAGATCGAGGGCCCCGGCGTAGGCCTGCGCGACAGCGAGGACCAGGAAGCCCTCGTCGACCGCTTCGGCACCCTCCTCAAGCACGTCGCCAACGGCGACGGCTTCGTCACCCGCCTCCAGATGCTCGCCCGCACCCTCCCCGCCGACCCCGACGCCCACGCCAAGGACGTCGCCCAACGCGGAGACACCCGGTCCCCCGCCTGGCTGCGCGACTCCTACGACCAGCTCCAGTCGATGGTGTCCACCTCCTCCGAGCAGCACCGCGCATACCTCGTCGCCTGCATGCACTACACCCGCGACCTGGCCGCCGAAGCCGTCACCATCGCCCGCGCGACCACCCCCCACAAGGGCCGCAAGCTCGACCGCGACGCCGGCCTCGCCATCGTCATGGCCCGCGAACTCACCGACATCTGCGCCCGCCTCGCCGAAGCCGACATCCGCGTCCGCCAGCCCCTCGGCCAAGGCCGCCTCGCCTCCCTCGTGCACTCCATGTACGACCCGGACCACCCCATCGACCACATCCAGGCCATGACCAAGCGCAACGCCTGGCCCGCCGAACTCGACGCCGTCGAACCGACCTACCTCCAGGCCAAGACCCGCGAGTCCTCCACCCGCTCCCCCTGGTGCCACGCCACCGCCTGGGTCAAGGAGTGGCCCATGACCCCCGTCGGCGTGAACTTCCTCGCCCCGCTCCTCGTCCACACCCCCGACGTCATCCGCACCGTCGCCGTCACCATGGACCTGGAACCCACCGAGGTCGCCATCGAGCGCATGCTCACCGAGAAGACCAACGACGAGGCCGACGCCTCCCGCGCCGCCAAGATGAACCGCACCGTCGACCCCCGCGACATCGCCGCCCACGGCCGACTCGACCAGAGGGGTGAAGATCTCGCCAGCGGCGCTGCCGGAGTCAACCTGGTCGGGTACATCACGGTGTCCTCGCGTTCACCGGAGGCCCTCGCCCGCGACAAGCGGACCATCCGCGCCTCGGCCGGCAAGTCCTACCTGAAGCTGGAATGGTGCGACCGCGAGCACCACCGCGCCTTCGTCAACACCCTGCCGTTCGCCACCGGCATCCGACGCTAGCTGAAGGGAAGACCCGCCCATGCGAGATCCCATGACAGCGCTGACGGACGCCTTCACCAGCTTCCTCTTCGGCAAAGTCGAAACCACGCGCCTGCCCGTACGCACCTCCACCGGGCAGGCGCAAGCCGTCTACCTGCCCACCGCCGCCCCCGGCCTCGGCGACTCCGGCGTCATCATCGGCCGCGAGGTCTACAGCGGAAAGGGCTACATCTACGACCCCTTCCAGCTGTACGGACAGCAGCTCCCGGCCCCCCACTGGCTGGTCCTGGGCGAATCCGGCAACGGCAAGTCCGCCCTGGAGAAGACCTACGTCCTGCGCCAGCTCCGCTTCAAGGACCGCCAGGTCGTCGTCCTCGACGCCCAGGGCGAAGACGGCGTCGGCGAATGGAACCTCATCGCCCAGCAGCTGGGGATAACCCCCATCCGCCTGGACCCCATCGCCGCCAACGACTCCGGGATCCGCCTCAACCCCCTCGACCCGGCCATCACCGCGACCGGGCAGCTCGCCCTGCTCCGCACCATCATCGAAGTCGCCATGGGCCACGGCCTCGACGAACGCGCCGGCTTCGCCCTCAAGGTCGCCCACGCCCACGTCGTCGACACCATCCGCGACCGCCAGCCCGTCCTCACCGACATCGTGGAACAGCTGCGCCACCCAGAGGCCGAATCCGCCCTCGCCATGAACGTCGACATAGACGATGTCCGAGCCTGGGGCCTCGACGTCGCGCTCGTCATCGACCGCCTCGTCGACGGCGACCTGCGCGGCATGTTCGACGGCCCCACGACCGTCGGCATCGACCTCGACGCCCCCCTGATCGTCTTCGACCTCTCCCACATCGACCGCAACTCCATCGCCATGCCCATCCTCATGGCGATCGTCGGCGTGTGGCTGGAACACACCTGGATCCGGCCCGACCGCAAGAAGCGCATCTTCCTCGTCGAAGAGGCCTGGCACATCATCAACAGCCCTTTCGTCGCCCAGCTGTTCCAGCGGCTCCTGAAGTTCGGCCGCCGCCTCGGCCTGTCCTTCGTCGCCGTCGTCCACCACCTCTCCGACGTCGTCGACGGCGCCGCGGCCCGCGAAGCCGCCGCCATCCTCAAAATGGCCTCCACCCGCACCATCTACGCCCAGAAGGCCGACGAGGCCCGCGCCACAGGTCGCGTACTCGGCCTCCCCCGCTGGGCGGTGGAGATCATCCCGACCCTCACCCCCGGCATCGCCGTCTGGGACGTCAACGGCAACGTCCAGGTCGTCAAACACTTGATCACCGAAGCCGAACGCCCCCTGGTCTTCACCGACCGCGCCATGACCGAGTCCTCCACCCCGTCCCGCCTCCCCGCCGACCTCCTCGCCGCCGAACTGGAAGCGGAGGAACGCGCCCTGTCCATCGAACGCAGCCGCGGCAGCGGCAGCCCCGGGTCCGCGACCACGGTGGCCTGACCATGCACGACGCACGACGTACGGACCCCTCCGCACGCGGCGGCGGCATCCCGGACGGCCTGCTGGTCGCCCTGCTGGCGTTTCTCCTCGGCCTGGCCGTCCTCGTCTGGACGGCCACCGGCCTGGCCGCCCTCCTCGCCAAGGGCAGCTGGCCCGACACCGTCACCTTCACCCGCACCCCGACGGCCGTCCGAGCCCTGACCGCGCAACCCCACGACATCCCGGGCGCCTGGCCGGACACCGACCCGGCAGCCCTCTCCGGCTGGGGCCTCTTCTGGGGCCTCTTCGTCAGCCAACTGCTGGTCCTCTTCGTACTGACCGTCTTCACGATCGGCGTGGTGGCCCGCACCAAGTCCCGCCGCGCCCTGACAAAACAAACACCCCAACCCCACCCCACCCCGCCACCCGCCGAGGCCCAAACGCCAACTCCAGCCCCGCCGACGTTCGAGCCACGGGGGCCACTTCCAGCCCCGCCGGCGTTTGAGGCGCGGGGGCCCGGGGGCAGCGCCCCCATCCAGTCCGCTCCGGCCCCGCCGATTCCAGCCCCGCCGGCGATTGAGGCGCGGGGGCCCGGGGGCAGCGCCCCCGCAACCCACCCGAGCCCGACCCACGACGCCTACCGCTACGGATTCGGCTACGCCCCGACCCCCGCAACCGCACCGACAACCGCACCAACAACCGCACTCACCCCACACGGGCCCCCGCAAGGGACTCCGCAAGGGACTCCGCAAGGGATCACCTACGCCACCCCCGCCGACCGCCTCCGCACCGCAACCCACCGCATCCGCGACACCGACGGCGCCGCCCTGGTCGTGACGTCCTCCCCCACCCTCTGGGCCGACACCAAGGACGCCCGCGCCAAACTCGGCCCGGTCCTCCTCTACGACCCCTCCCACCTGTGCGACACCCCGGCCCGCATGCACTGGAACCCCACCGACGGCTGCGCCGACCGCGACACCGCCGCCGCCCGCGCGATCGCCCTGCTGGCCCCCGTACGCCCGCAGGCCCGTCTGGACGAGGCCGTGGCCGACACCGCCGAAACGCTCCTGCGCAGCTGGCTCCAGGCCGCCGACCTCGACAACCGCCCGTTCAAGCAGCTCCACCGCTGGGCCCAGGGCAACAGCGCACAGGACCCGGTACGCATCCTGCGCACCCACCCCCAGGCCGCCGCGGGCGCCGCCGGCGAACTGGAGAGCGCCCTCACCGCGCACCCGGAACGCCGCGAGCTCGCCCTGAGCCTGACGGCCCGTGCCCTCTCCTGCCTCTCCTCGATCCACATCCGCCAGGCCTGCAATCCGAACCGAACAGATGCACTCACCTTGGCTTCGTTCGTCGCCGAAGGGGGAACCCTCTACTTGGTGGGTGAAGCTCTGGAGGACCCTCGCACCCACCCGGGTGCGATGCCGTTGCTGACCGCACTCGCCTCTCACGTGGTCGAGCACGGCCGCCGCATGGCCGCACGGTCATCCCACGGTCGGCTCGACCCACCACTCTCCCTGGTGCTGGAGGACGTGGCGGCCGTGGCCCCGATCCCCCAGCTCCCGGAGCTGCTGACCGGGGACACCCTCCCGCTCCTGGCCCTGTGCCGCAGCCGCGAACAGGCCCGCTCCCGCTGGCCCGGAGCAGACCTCTAGACGAGTAAGTCCGAAGTGTTGGTCAGTGGTCGTAGGCGACGAGTGATCGGGTGATGGATGTTCCGTTGGCCCGGTTGTGCCAGATGGCTGCGGTCAGGGCCAGGATGCGTTGTCCGACGCGGGCCAGGACCCCAGATGGGGTCCTGGCTCCGTGACGTTCGAGGTCGAGTTGGCCTTTGAGGGTGTCGTTCACCGACTCGATGAGCTGCCGGATCGGTTTGAGCAGGTGCTCGCCCGGCCGTGGCTTGCGGTTGCGGTAGCTGGGCCGCAGCAGGGTCAGGCCGTGGTCGGCCATGAAGGCGTCCAGGTGCTTGGAGACGTAGCCCTTGTCACCGACGATGGTCTGCCCGGGGTGGGTGGCCAGCAGGTCGATGTCCTGGGTGAGCATGCCGGCGAGGACTTCACGCTCGTCCGTTTTCGGGTTGGCCAGCGCCCAGGCAATGGGCAGGCCGCCGGGTGTGCAGAGCAGGTGCAGACGCAAGCCCCAGAAGAACCGTGAGTGCGAGGCGCAGTAGCCGTAACCGGCCCAGCCCGCCAGTTGCGAGCGTTTGACCGTCGGCCGTGAGCGGGCGCACTCCACGGGGGTGGAGTCCACGATCCATACGTCGTCGTGCCACAGGTCGGTGTCGCGGGCCAGAGTGCGGATGAACCGGCTGATCAGCGTGTTGGCGGCCCGCAGGCGCTTGTTGTATCCGGACTGCTCGGGCAGGTAGGGGAACTCGGCGCTCAGGTGGCGGCGGGCGAACCGAAGCCAGCGGGTCTCGGAGGCGAAGCCGAGGACGGCCTGCATGACCGCGAGCGTCAACAGCTCGGCATCCGTCAGCCTCGGCGGACGGCCCCATCGCCGCGTTCCTGCCAGAGAGTCATCAATCCTCACGTACAGTGCAGTCGCGAGGGTTTCGAGATCTGTCGTCACAAACGGATCAACGAGACCCTCGCTTCATGCGCCCGAAAACTTCGGACTTACTCGTCTAGGAGGTGTCGCGGGCTAGCCCACCGGTCGCCGGAGCACGTACTCCAGCTCCCTGGCGCCCGGGTTCCCCGGCATGGGGACGACGGTCCCGGTCGGCTCGAAGCCGTACTTCCGATAGAAGGCCTCGGCCCGCCCGTTGTCCTCGTGCACGAAGAGCCGTACGCGCTCCAGCACCGGCTCCTCCAGCCCCCACGCCCACTCCAGGGCGGCCGTGAACAACGCCTCGGTCAGCCCGGTGCCCCGCTGCTCCGGTCGTACGAACACCCCGACCACATGCCCCTGCGCACGCTCGACCTCCCGGTCGAAGAAGTCGACGGTCCCGCCCTCCTCGACGAGCACCGTCACCGTGCCGTCCCACCGCCCGTCGGCGGCCTCGGCGACGAACTGCCGGACGCGCCGCCCGCGCGACGCGTCCTCGGCCCGCCCCTGCCAGAACTCGTCGAGGTGCCCCTCTGCCTGCTCCACCGTCTCCAGGAACGCGACCGGAGCCGCCGGATCCTTGAGCCCCGCGATCCGCAGTTCCTTGACCTTCTGCCACTCGTCGGCGCGCACGGGACGTATCACATGCTGGAGTTCGTTCATGAGCGGTGATCCTAACCATCCATCAGCGAGACTTCACCCATGAATCCGCACGTCAGAGCCATCGCTCATGTCACCGCTCGCTCCACCGGCCGGCCGTTGGACCCGACCCTCGCGGTGACGTTGAACTTCCACCCCGACCGCTGGTGTGGCGACCGCCCGATCCTCACCGCCCTGGCGGAGGACGGCGTGTACCGCTCCCAGTTCGTCACGGGCACGGGCAACGGCGGTCTCACCGCCCACCCCGGCGGCGCCCGCTGGCTCTGGGAGAGCCGCATATTCGGTGGGGCGTACGACGACGCGCCGGCCGAGTCCCGCCCCGTCTACGGCGCCTTGAACTTCCGCGGCAACCCGGCCGGCGCCGCACCGCGCTTCGGCTCCGCCCACTTCCGCCTCACACCGGCGGCCCTGCCACGGACCACGTTCTGCTACCCGGACAGCTACCTGGAGCCGGAGTCGTTCGGCGTCGCGGACCGCATGTCCCTGATCGCCCTGGCCGAAGCCGACGACCAGGACGCCCTCGACGACTACATCGAAGCCCAGGTCCACACCCCGGTCCTGCTGGACCGCGACGTGGCAGCCCTCGTACTGGACCCCAGCTACCGGGACACCCCGGTCGAGGCGGCGGCCGCCAAACTTCCCTGCCCGGTCGAATGGCACCCCGGCTTCCGTCTCACGGTCGACGACCTCCGCCGCCATCCCGAATACCGCGGCCCGGAGTACGTCGAGCTCGGCGCCGAGATCGCCGTCGGCGGCCGGCTGACCCCCCACATCCTGGGCGAGGCGGCCCGCACGGGCCGGTACGACGAACAGGCTCTCAAGCGGGTCTGGCACTACCTGGCCCGCTTCGGAATGCACCGACAGCACCCGTAGGAAACGCCCCGTGAACGCAGAAAAGCCCCGCACCAGAAGGTGCGGGGCTTTCCCACAATGATTGTTCGGCGGCGTCCTACTCTCCCACAGGGTCCCCCCTGCAGTACCATCGGCGCTGAAAGGCTTAGCTTCCGGGTTCGGAATGTAACCGGGCGTTTCCCTAACGCTATGACCACCGAAACACTATGAAATTCTGAACATGCTGGTGTTTTCACAGCCGTTCGTTATTTCAGAACTAACACAGTGGACGCGAGCAACTGAGGACAAGCCCTCGGCCTATTAGTACCAGTCAGCTCCACCCGTTACCGGGCTTCCACATCTGGCCTATCAACCCAGTCGTCTACTGGGAGCCTTACCCTCTCAAGGAGGTGGGAATACTCATCTTGAAGCAGGCTTCCCGCTTAGATGCTTTCAGCGGTTATCCCTCCCGAACGTAGCCAACCAGCCATGCCCTTGGCAGGACAACTGGCACACCAGAGGTTCGTCCGTCCCGGTCCTCTCGTACTAGGGACAGCCCTTCTCAATATTCCTACGCGCACAGCGGATAGGGACCGAACTGTCTCACGACGTTCTAAACCCAGCTCGCGTACCGCTTTAATGGGCGAACAGCCCAACCCTTGGGACCGACTCCAGCCCCAGGATGCGACGAGCCGACATCGAGGTGCCAAACCATCCCGTCGATATGGACTCTTGGGGAAGATCAGCCTGTTATCCCCGGGGTACCTTTTATCCGTTGAGCGACGGCGCTTCCACAAGCCACCGCCGGATCACTAGTCCCGACTTTCGTCCCTGCTCGACCCGTCGGTCTCACAGTCAAGCTCCCTTGTGCACTTACACTCAACACCTGATTGCCAACCAGGCTGAGGGAACCTTTGGGCGCCTCCGTTACCCTTTGGGAGGCAACCGCCCCAGTTAAACTACCCATCAGACACTGTCCCTGATCCGGATCACGGACCGAGGTTAGACATCCAGCACGACCAGAGTGGTATTTCAACGTCGACTCCACCCCAACTGGCGTTGGGGCTTCAAAGTCTCCCACCTATCCTACACAAGCCGAACCGAACACCAATATCAAACTGTAGTAAAGGTCCCGGGGTCTTTCCGTCCTGCTGCGCGAAACGAGCATCTTTACTCGTAGTGCAATTTCACCGGGCCTATGGTTGAGACAGTCGAGAAGTCGTTACGCCATTCGTGCAGGTCGGAACTTACCCGACAAGGAATTTCGCTACCTTAGGATGGTTATAGTTACCACCGCCGTTTACTGGCGCTTAAGTTCTCAGCTTCGCAACCCCGAAAGGTCACTAACCGGTCCCCTTAACGTTCCAGCACCGGGCAGGCGTCAGTCCGTATACATCGCCTTACGGCTTCGCACGGACCTGTGTTTTTAGTAAACAGTCGCTTCTCGCTGGTCTCTGCGGCCACCCCCAGCTCACGGAGTAAATCCGATCACCAGGAATGGCCCCCCTTCTCCCGAAGTTACGGGGGCATTTTGCCGAGTTCCTTAACCATAGTTCACCCGAACGCCTCGGTATTCTCTACCTGACCACCTGAGTCGGTTTAGGGTACGGGCCGCCATGAAACTCGCTAGAGGCTTTTCTCGACAGCATAGGATCATCCACTTCACCACAATCGGCTCGGCATCAGGTCTCAGCCTTGTATGAGGGACGGATTTGCCTACCCCTCGGCCTACACCCT